>NZ_JAGKSC010000003.1:0-524939 GCF_017942195.1 Psychrobacter sp. K31L
ATACCGCATCACTCGATTGCTATTTTAACCAGTAGCCGCGCTGATATTGAAGATCCGCGTGTACAAAAGCTTGCTGACGATATTATAAAAGCGCAAAAACGTGAAATCGCTGAGATGAAGCAATTGATTGATGAGCTGGAATAATATGATGGTTTACCAGTGAACGCTGCGAAAAACGATCACTTTTTTCTGCTTAGACGCTCAATGACCCAGCCTGCTAGTGGGAAGGACACCAGCTGTGTCAACGGAACGAGTATGATCGTTTCAATTAATACCACCACTGGCAGGCTTAATCCTTGAGTCACAGGCTTCAATAACGTTAATACAATTAGGAGTGTTGGATAGAGTCCGACATATCCTACTAATATGCGTATAAGTCTGTCTTTAGTATTCTGATTCATTGTCTACTACCTATTGATAAAATAATAAAAAAATCTTTACGCGATAAAAACAATAATTTTCGCGTGATGATTGACTGTTTGTGAATATCCAACAAGTCCCAAATTTATAAATAAAAATAAGGCCATTAATATTAATGGCCTTATCTCAGTCACTGCTCAGCTGCTTCGCTATTATTGATATAGTTGATTCAGTTTAAAAGAGAGTCAAGGCAACCGAGTGCAGATGTATATGTAATACTTCAAGCGAGGTTAATGCTGTCACTCTTTTATAGAGGATTGACTATAGTAAGGATAATCACTGTAGCCAACGTCAGTGCCACCATACATCGTGGCAGGATCTACTTCATTGAGTGGCCAATTATTGGCGATACGCTCAGGTAGATCAGGGTTGGCAATAAAAGGACGACCAAACGCAAATAAATCGCCATAGCCTTTGGCTAAAATATTGACTGCTTTTTCTACGGTATATTTACCCGCATAAATAATACGGCCTGAAAATTCTTCTCTGACCGCTCGATAAAAAGTGTCTGGCAAATCAGGCGCATTATCCCAATCGGCTTCTGCAATTGACAAGTAAGCAATGCCAGCTTGCTCAAGAACTTTGACCGCTTCGACATACGTATGATGAGGATCTGACTCTACCAATCCTAAATACACGCGCGTCTCACCCGTACTCGCAAACAAAGGCGCAAAACGTACGCCTAAACGATCCGCACCAACCACATCACTGACAGCAGCGACGATTTCTTTTAAGAAACGTAGACGATTGGTCAACGACCCACCATATTGGTCATCACGTGTATTGCTATGCTCAGAAATAAACTGATTGACCAAATAACCATTAGCACAATGCAGCTCTACCCCATCAAAACCCGCCTCCAGTGCATTGCGTGCGGCTGCCGCATACATCGTTACCAGCTCACCAACTTCATCAGTGCTGAGAGCACGTGGCTCACTTGGATCGGCCAATGCACCTTCACCTGGACCTGTTTCAATAAATACTTTTACGTTGTCAGCAGCAATCGCTGATGGGCCTACAGGCTGAGCACCATTAGGCTGCAAGCTGGTATGAGATACACGCCCAACATGCCATAACTGAGCAAAAATAATACCGCCTTTATCATGTACTGCTTGCGTAACTTTTTTCCAGCCTTCAACTTGGGCTGGTGAATGGATACCAGGTGTCCAAGCGTAGCCTTGGCCTCTTGGCTCAATCTGCGTACCTTCCGTCACCATAAAGCCTGCTGTCGCACGCTGTGCATAGTAGCTGGCCATTAAGTCATTAGGAATATTGTCAGGCTGCGTGCTACGAGAGCGTGTCAATGGCGGCATGACGATGCGGTTTTTGAGCGTATAAGGCCCAAGTTCTACAGAGGAAAATAGTGTACTTGTATTTAGAATGGTTTGTGTCATAAATATCTCTTTTAAAGCAGCTGATGGCTTATTATTGAATGTATTTGGCCTGTTTTGATGCTTAATAGCTCATTTAGTTGCTACTTAAGCAATATTGGTCAGCATAGCGTTTTGAGGGTACAATTAGAAACAACCACTTATTGTTTAAGATACAACTATTAATGGTATGAGTTATGAATGGTATGAATCGGCTCGATATTAAGCAGCTTAGAGTATTACAGGCGCTGCTTGATCTAAAAAACCTCTCGCAAGTCGCGCGTAAAATGGGACTGACTCAACAAGCCATCAGTGAGCAGCTGCGCAAGTTACGTGAGGTGTTTGATGATCGTTTGTTTATTCGTCAAGGGAATAGCATGGTGGCAACGCCAAAGGCGCTATCGATGCAGCAACCTATTGACCATATATTAAAGCAGTTGGAAGATTTGTTAGAGCCAGAGGTTTTTATGCCGCAAACATATAAAGGCGTCTTTACGATTAGCGCAACCGACTATGCGACGCAGGCATTATTACCGCAGTTGTTTAATATTACGCGCCGCGACGCACCGGATTTGAAGCTGATCGTGCGCGACTTTGCCTCAGACAATATTAACCAACTTATTGCAGCAGGCGAGCTTGATTTATTGATTACCTTTCCCGAGTTTATTCCCGATAATTTATCGTATGTCACTCTGTTTGAAGAGCAACATTTATGCGTGACGGGTTGTGAAAATACTTTTGCCACAGAGCCATTAACACTGACGCAAGTGGCTGCGCACCCACAGCTGGTGGTATCGCCTTCGCGTGCTAATTTGCGCGGCTCTCATGACCAATGGTTTGCAGAAAAAGGTCTAAAACGAAATATTGTGATGTCAGTTCCTAGCTTTTCGGCTGTACCCAATATTTTGCACACGACTGATATGATTGCGTTTTATCCTTCGCGGTTATTGCCGAGCAGTAAGGTCAAAGAGCTTGAGGTTGAAGCCTTGCCACCTACTTTCAAAGTCATCGCGGCATGGCACCCACGTACTACTGACAGTGGCATACATCGTTGGTTGATTGAGCAATTACGAAATTTATAATTAGTAACGTTCCTACGTCATACTTTCCAAATTGGGTATTAAGTGGTTACTGTTTATAACTTTATTAACATCAACAAATGCACCTTTACCCACAGCACCAAGATTATAGTCTGCAAACTCATGATATAAAGTGACCACATCACCCATAATTAATAGTGCAGGTGTTGGCAATTTCGCTATCGCTTGCTGATTAGCGATACTACCAAGCGTACCGATGAGCAGCTGCTGCGTGGGTAAGCTTGCATGACTAATCACGGCAAAAGGAGTCTCGCTGTCGCGCCCCGCTGCTATCAACCCTTTGGTCAACTCACCTAGCCGATGCAGTCCCATATAAAACACCACTGTTTGTTTGCTGTCCAAGTGTTCGTCATAGTCATTATTGGCTGCGCCTGACTTTTTGCACGCTGTTACAAACTTGACGGCTTGTGCATGATCACGGTGCGTTAATGGAATCCCTGCACGGCTAGCAGCGGCGCTGGCGGCTGTGATGCCAGGAATGGATTCAAAACGAATGCCATGGCGCACAACTTCTTGCAGCTCTTCGCCGCCGCGCCCAAAAATAAAGGGGTCGCCGCCTTTTAGACGAACCACTGTTTTGCCTGCCAGCGCGTGTTTGACTAACAGCTCATTGATGCCTTCTTGTGGCAGAGCATGATTGGCACGGCGCTTACCGACGAATATTTTTTCTGCTGTCAGCGCGCACATATCTAAGATATCCTCTGAGACTAAGCTGTCATAAAGCACTATGTCTGCGCGCTGCATGACTCGTAACGCTTTTAGAGTCAACAACTCAGGATCGCCAGAACCAGCACCGACTAAATGCACAGTGCCTACTTTCTCACCTTCTGCTATCGTTGATGGTGTGTTTAGCACATTGACATTGCATTTTTTATTGGATAAATCATTCGAAGGTAGGGTTGCGATAAAAGCAGATGAATCAGTCATAATGGTCACTCCTAATAACACTATTAGCGCCGTGCAGATCAGCACTTCATAATGGAATACATAAGAACAAAAGATAGTACAAGACACGGTGCAAGCCTCATGCCATATCGATAACTTGACCCTCTTTCAACAGGCGTTTAGGACGCATATTCCTCAATAAGTGCATTAATTTGACTCACGCATGAGCCGCAATTGGTGCCCGCTCGGCACGCTTTACCAATGGCATGTGCGCTGGTACATTGCTGTTTGGTGATGGCATTGATAATAATATTTTCTCCCACCGCCATGCACGAACACACCAGCGGGCCTGGATCGATATAACCTGTGGCTGGACGACCTGCCAGCAACCATTTATAGCGCTGCTGTGCAGGTATCGCATCGGTATTGGCAAAGCAGCTATCAAGCCAATGACTGCTTGGCAGCTGCGTCACTTGCGGCGCGAAATAAATAGCTAATAGTAGCCGCTCACTCGGTGTCGTAGAGATAGAAGTGCTTGGCAACGTGCTATTGACCTCTTCATTATTTGCCTCACTTGCCTCATTCGCCTCTGACTGAGTCAAAATAAAACGTAGTTGTTGCTCCGGTTTACTAAGGGTAAAAGCACTATTAACCCCTACAGTATTGGTATTAGCAGCGTCATCAGTCAATCCTTTATCCGATACAGAGCTTTGATAGGTATCGATAAACTGCTGCCAAAACTCAGGATCAAGCAATTGCTTAGCGATGCTGTCGACTGGGCTAGCAAGAGTAATTAGAACGCTGTTGGTTTGGCGGCTAATACTCCATGTCAGTGCTGGTAGTGTTTGAGTCGACTGCTCACTAGCCACATCAAAGCTAGAAGAGGCTGCTTGCAACTCCTTGTCTGTCATTTGCTCTTTAAAGCTAGCCGCCATAGCACGAAAGTGCACTAGTATGGTGTCTTGCAAATCAGGATGCACCAAAATCTTGCCAAACGTCTGCATGGGTACAGCGCTGATACTAATCGCTGAGTTTTTTAGCTCAGGCTGTCCTGAATGGGGATCGACAACCGTCGGAATGAGCGTACCTACTCTTGCACTGCTGGCAAAGGCGTTACTCCAATGCATGGGCATAAATGCATCACCAACACGCATGCCATCACTGATGGCAACTTGTGCTATCACTTTTTGCTCTAACACTTCAATGTCTGTATTTGAATCAACAGCCGCCTTATTATGTGGCTGAAGCTTTTTTAGTAGGTTTTGCTCATAGCGAGGACGTAGCTGCACATAGTCGCCTTTTTCAACACCGAGTTGCTTGGCGTCATCGGGATGGAGGGTCAGCATCGGCGCAGATTCATGTTGGTTAAGCTGCGGCGCAAGTCCTGTGCGGGTCATGGTATGCCACTGATCACGCAATCTACCGGTAATAAGACGTAGATGCACGGTTGATGAGTGACCGTTATGTGGCTTATCGCTCTTATTATCCTTTTCTCTATTATCGCTTTCTGTATTGTCATTAGCTTTCGGTCTTGAGCGACGCTGATGCCTATTAGGTAAGCTGGCGCTATCCGAGGGTGTAATAGCGATAAAATTTGAGTGCGCCATCGTGATTCGCTGGTCGCCCCATTGAAAGGGGGTCATTACCTCATAGTCAGCACGGTTTAGGATTGGCATTGGTAGGTCTTTAGCCAAATTGAGATAGCGCGGTTGATTGTTTTTCGATTCTGATTGATTAGGGTCGTTCTTAAAAGCAGTGAGCGCCACGTACTCATTAAATATCTCACTAGGATAGTCATAATCAAACCCTGATAACCCCATACGCCTCGCCACTTGCGAGAGTATCCACCAGTCAGGTTTGGCAAGACCGAGTGCAGGCTTTACAGCACGTTGGCGTGAGATGCGTCGCTCAGAATTGGTAACTGTGCCTGATTTCTCACCCCAACCTTGTGCTGGTAATACAATATCTGCGCACTTCACCGTATCGCTGTCTACCGAGCAGTCAGAGACTATTACCAAGTCACAAGCCGCTAATGCGCGGCGAAATTTATCCGCTTCAGGTAAGCTCACGACTGGATTGGTCGCCATAATCCAAATGGCTTTGATACGCCCATCTAAGATAGCATCGGCAGCATCACAAGCTTGGATGCCCACCTCTGGCGCAATAGACTGCGGTGCCTGCCAAAAATCAGCCACCAGTTGACGATGAATACCATTACTCAAATCTAAATGTGCCGCCAGCAAATTAGCCAGCGCCCCGACTTCACGGCCACCCATAGCGTTTGGCTGACCAGTGAGTGAAAACGGACTGGCGCCTACCTTTCCTACGCGTCCGGTGTACAGATGACTATTGATAATGGCATTGACCTTGTCGGTGCCACTCTTTGATTGGTTAACACCCATACTAAACGCGGTCACTGTCTTGTCATTGGCAGCGACTAGCTGATAAAACTGGCGTATGAGGTCAGCGCTGATTTTGCATGCTTGAGCGACTTTGTCGATGCTCCACGTCTTGGCAGCCTCCAAAGCGAGATCGACATCATTACATTGCTTGAGATAACGCTCATCGCAACAACCTTGCTGCTTAAGATAGTGCAACAACCCATTGTATAAATGCGTATCGGTGCCAGCGGCTATTGGTAAGTGCAAATCTGCGAACTCACAAGAGTCCGTACGACGCGGATCAATGACAATAAGCTTTTTACTGGGATCAATTTTTTTTGCGTCCAAAAATCGTCCAAACAAAATAGGGTGACACCATGCCATGTTTGAGCCCACCAGCACCAATAAATCGCAGGACTCTAAATCCTCGTAATTACCAGGCACCAAATCAGCGCCAAAGGCACGTTTATGCCCTGCTACTGCGGAAGACATACATAGGCGTGAGTTGGAGTCGATATTATTATTACCGATAAAGCCTTTGATAAACTTATTGGCGACGTAGTAATCCTCAGTGAGTAGCTGTCCTGAGACATAAAACATAATACTGTCGCGACCATGCTTGGCGATCGTGTCGTTTAAGCGCGTGGCAATATCATCTAAGACGTTATTCCAATCGGTAGGCTTTGTAAGTGGCTCATCAGATATGTCGATAGCGTTAAAATCATTAACCAATTGCATAGGTCGATGTTGTTGCATTACCGCTTGCTTGTTTTGATAGTAAGGCTCAGTTAAGCGTCGCTCACTGCCTAAGGTTTGCGCCAGCGCACTGCCCTTTGAGCATAGTTTACCAAAGTTCGCCGGATGCTCAGGATCTCCTTTTACGCTCACTACCCCTGTCGCATCGACACTGGCTAGGACGCCACACCCTACCCCACAGTAAGGACAAGTGGTACGTATGGTGGACGTCGTTTCTTCAGTATAAGTGGCAATAAGAGCCGTTTTTGAAGGACTGACCATGTCATCAGATTTGTTATTAGATTTGTGATCAGATCGGCGTATACCACTTTCTAATTTTTGACTAGCATTCGGTTTATTACTCAAAATCAATTCACTCATGACGCCGCTCCTACTATGTCTGCTGCGCTTAATAAATCCAGATCGCTATCGTTATCCATGTCTCCGTTAGCCTCACTATCTGTCGTTATTTTCTCCAAATCACAGTAAGCCTCGCCAAATATTAAATCCGCTTTTATAGGCGCGATATCACTATTGCTGTTGATCAGCTGGCTATAAAAACTGCCTTCATTGACCTCACCGTAGAGTACAGCGCCGATCAGTTTATTGTTTCTAAGATAGAGGCAATGATAGTGATTTATACTGGTTTGCTGATAAGTGATGGTTTCGATAGCTGCCGCTTCCTCCTCGTCAAAGTCGACTTGCCCTGCTGAAAAGGCACTGATGCCAGATACTTTTAGCTTTAAAGACAGCGGTTTGCTAGTAAAGGGGTGCCAATTATTCCTGGATGCTAAGCCATCGTTTGATATCCTCGCATCTTTTAGGACAGAAACTAAGGTATCAACTTGCTGATTGACGGGCGCCACCATACCGAACAGCTCACCGTCTAGCTCCACACATTCGCCAATAGCGTATACGTTGGCAGCGCTGGTATGCATATAATTATCAACGATGATGCCACGGTTGACCGTCAGTCCGCTGTCTTTTGCCAATGTGATATTAGGTACCACTCCCACTGCCATGACCACGAAATCTGCTGGCAACGTGCGCCCATCTTTTAGCAACAATCCGCATACTTCATGCTGGTTGTTGACCGCTATACATTCAGTGATCGCTGATACCTCAAGTCCGACATTTCGACAGCTGAGCTCTGCTTGCAATAGCTCAGCGGCGGGCAAATCAAGCTGTCGGTTCAGTACATAGCTGTCCACATGAACAACCGTCATATCTGCTCCTTGAGAAGCCAAAGCGCAGGCGGCCTCTAACCCCAATACCCCACCCCCAATCACCAGACCTTTTTTCCCTTGATGTGCATATGCGGTTAGTGCATTTACATCAGCTACTTCTCGAAACACGTGCACGCCTTTAGCATCATAATTTGGAAAAGGAATAATTCGAGCACTGGAGCCCGTCGCAATAACCAGCTTGCTATAAGCGATCGTTTGTCCATTGCTCAGCTCAATGGACTGCTGTTTGACGTCTATTGTGTCAACCGAAATTCCAGCCAATACGGTGATACCCAGCTGTTGATACTCTGATTGCTCGTATAGATAAGTATCTTCAAATATAGAATCTCCTGACAGTACAGGCGATAGCATAATTCGGTTGTAGCCGACTTGTGGTTCTTTACTAATAAGCGTAATTGGCAGATGAATGTGAGGGTTTTCCAGTCTGTTTTGCTGTTGGGCACGAGCCAACTCAATAGCAAAACGGCTGCCTGCCATGCCAGCACCAATAATGACGATACCAGCACTCGAAGGTAGCGTTGACGCTATTTTAGGATTTTGGCTATTGACTACTGTTGACTGTGCATTAAGGTGTGGTACAAAAGGCGACATAAGAAGAGCATCCCTTAGCCGCAACGTGCAGCATTAAATAAATGGCGTGTCATATCATGTTTTTGTTGAAGCAAACTTATAGAAAATAAGCCAGCAGTGATAAGATAATGACAAACTGAATGAAGCAAATGCTGTGCCATACCAGTAAGGGATGGCGTATAATAAGCGGCTCAGGGTCGCGGATATTGCTGGTGTTATCGGGGTTAAAATCTTGTAAAAACTCACCAATTGCTTGGTATCTAGCTTGGGTGTTGGAATGCAGCGCACGCATTAACGCTTGCTGGCTAGTAGTGGGTACGCGGTGCTGACGTAATGATTGAGCAGGCAGCGTCAACGTATGACTTGCTTGATGTGAACTCATTAAATCTTGCGAACTAAACGGCAACTCATTGGTTAGTAGCTCATAACCGATTACGGCTATGGAAAATAAATCAGAATAAACTCCTTTTGGTGCATCGCTGTAATATTCTGGTGCAGCGTAGTGCAAATCACCGTTCGGTGGTCGAGTGCTGTCTTTGAGTATTAAAGAGCTGGCCGAACCAAAATCAATTAACTTGACCGCGCCTGAGGTGGTCAATAGGATGTTTTCCGGCTTGATGTCTTGATGCAATAGATAGTTACGATGCATCACCCGAACCGCCATGCCTATTTTGGTTAATAAATCATATGTCTGCCATACGTCGCAAGGGGCATGGCGATCCATAAAATCTCTGAGGCTCTCGCCCTCAATATATTCGGTCAGATGGTATAAATAAGTACTACTCGCTGGTACGGGGTAATAACGTAGCAATCCTGAAGAACTCAGCGCTGAGCTCGCGCTTTGATTGGTTTTGATGCTGATAAGGCTGTTATCGCTCGACAAATCATTAGGGTCCGCTTGATTGTAAGCAGGCTCGCCAGCACGGCTGTGCTTAGATAAGCTCAACCCTATTTTTCGCTCTTTTAAAAACTCGCGCAGATAGTACCCATCGGTAATCGTATCAAGGCTTGGCGACTTTATGACAAAGGCATGATGGTTGCTATCTTCTACCAAATACACTTCACTACGAGCAGTACGGGCTATAATGTTCTTGATAGTAAAACCGTCAATCTGCGCACCAATCTCCAAACCCGTTGGCAACTGATAACGATGAATATCGTGAGAGCTAGTATTGTCGCCTGTCTTATAAATTTGTGCCTTAAACGTTTGCTTATGGAGCACTGTTGTATTCATACCGAGCATCATCATACTTAGGTTATCGTAACTGCCTTCGCTAAACGCTTGCTCGCATAAGCTTTTACTGATATCTAAGCTTTCACCGATACCGATACCAACATCACTTATCTGTTGGTCGATAGCGTTTCGATCAGTCATAGTCGTCGATTGAACTAGCGCCTTTGCGGCGGCACACAGTTCAAACTGAAGCTCTGAGGCAGTAATAGATTCATAGACGCCATCAGTCATTAGCGCTAAGCACTCGTTTTGATGCAATGTAAATACCGATTGCTGTAACTGAATTCGTGTATCAGCGCCAACAGCAGCCGACAGAGCACCTTTGTCTTGCCCACGATGGATGCGGTGATCTTTAGTGAGCACCGCCATGCTATCCATACCTATACGGTAAATACGTGAATCGCCCGTATGAAACAGATGGATACGGTCACCGATACACAGTAGGCCTGATAAGGTCGATAACAGCGGTGGTACTCGCTCGTAGACTTGTGGGAAATAGAGCACATCATTGGTTTTGTTTACCGCCTCCTTAATCAATATGGCAATTTGATTATCATCAAAGCTTATCGGTGCCTTTTGACCATTGGCTTGTGACTCATTTTCTGATGCCGACTCATACTCTGTCCTCACGAGATTTTCAAGCGCTAAAGTAAGGTGATGCGTGATGGTATTGACGACCAATTGACTGGCTTGTTTAGGGAACTGACAGGCACTGACACCATCCGCCATCAGCACCAATAAAGGCGCATGAGGACAATGAACACCGCCGTTGATGGTTGCTGTGGACTGTCCATACGGCAAGCATGTTGTTATCAGCAAGCTGTCTTGATTTTCGGATTTGCGCCCTTGCATGGTATAAAAATCAAGCAACCATAGTGCATTATCCGCACTATAGTGACTGGTTTTGTCAGTGGTCTTAAAGTCTTGTGTGCCGCCCTTTTTCATACTTAGCTCACTTTAATTTGGGCAAAACTACCATCTGGCATTTCTTCGATGATAACGCCTTCAGGCTCTTTTAAAAAGAATAGTGCTAAGAAGCCAACCACTGCGGTGGCGGCGATCACAAAGAAAAACACCTGATAGGAGACGAGACTCAGTACGGTTAAATAAACGACCGAACCAACATTGCCATAAGCACCAGTCATGCCAGCGAATTGTCCAGTCATACTGCGCTTAATGAGTGGAATGACCGCAAACACTGCGCCCTCGCCTGCCTGTACAAAGAATGAGCAAAACATCGTGATTAACAATGCCAACGCAATCGGCCATGTTGAATCAACGATTCCCATCAATAAATAACCGACGGCTAAACCCGCAGTCAAAATCAGCAGCGTGATCTTGCGTCCATACTTGTCACTGAGCCAACCGCCGCCCGGACGTGACATCAAATTCATAAACGCATAGCTTGATGCCAATACCCCTGCCATCACAATCGATAGGCTAAATGTCTCTTGATAAAAAAGCGGCAACATAGACACCACCGCCAGCTCTGAGCCAAAGGTCGCAAAGTAGAGAATATTTAAGATACCGACTTGCTTAAAGTCATATTGATGTGCTTTTGGAACTGGCGTAGTAAATATCTCTTTATTAAAGCGATAACTACTCACGAACTCATAAATATATAAAACAACCAGTCCGATATAGACGATAGTCACGCTGTCCTGACTAAGCAAGCTGACGCCAGCGGGCGATAATTTCCATCCCAAAAGAGCCAAGGCCAAATACATTGGCAGCTTAAACGCCATCATCAGCCAAAAGTCACCTGCTGAAGTCACCATCATGGCACCAGATTTTTTGGGTTTAAAATACGTCGCACCCTTTGGCGTATCTCGCACCATCTTATAAAAAATCACACTGTACAGCATCATGACCACCCCTGAAGTAGCCGTCGCATAACGCCAGCCCTCATCACCACCAACTATAGCGGCAGCGATGATAGCCACTGTCGGTAATAGCAAGGCAGCAGCAGCGGAACCAAAATTGCCCCAACCGCCATAAATACCTTCAGCCGTACCCAGCTCATTTGCAGGGAACCAATCACTCATTAGACGAATACCCACCACAAACCCTGCACCCACAAAACCCAGTAAGAACCGAGACAACGCTAGCGTGTTGTAGTCTTGCGCAAAGGCAAAAGTAAAACAGGGAATGGCACCAATCGCCAAAATGGCGGTATAGACGAGGCGCGGGCCAAAACGATCGGTTAGCATACCGATAATGACTCGAGCTGGAATCGTCAAGGCGACGTTTAGTATCAATAAGGTTTTGATTTGATCTTTAGTAAGGTTAAGCGTCTCCCCAATCGCGGATAAAAAAGGCGCGTGGTTAAACCACACAAAAAAGGTCAGAAAAAAAGCCATCCAACCAAGATGGAGAATTTTATTCTTACCTGTAAAAGAGAAAATATTAAGCTTGTTTTTAGTTGGCACAGCGGGGTTCGATGGTGGCGATGACGACATATGCGATTTCCTTAAATGGCAAACTTTAGGGCCAACATAAAAAGTTATAAGAACAAATTATGTTAAACAGAATGATCAGTTAGAACAGTTAAGGGGGTGCAATGGCTGTGCCATTTGCCGTCATAAAAATCGTTGTAGAGGCAAACCATCGTCTTTGGTGAAAGCGTCAATGCTTTGTAATGGCAGACTTACAGGCGACTATCACAAGCCGATTCATATCTTAAAAAACATGATGCCCTTGTATCATTGAGAGACATAAAAAAATGCTACTCATTATAAATGTAATCAAATTGGTGCATGATTCTGTCCACTTTAGTGCATCAATACTTATCACCTCATTGCCAAATGATCGATTAATGTTTTATTTACCATCATCGTCAACCTCCTCATAAATGCCTTGCGACCTTGTAAATACGCGATGAGCGTCATACGTATTCGTCTGAATTTTTTAGCAATCCCCTTAAATACAAAGCGCTATATAACAGTGCTTGGCACAGTTATTGAAGGTGTAATTGGTGTAGGCACTAAATATTACTAACCATCATAACGTTTAGATCACGATATTTAGACAACCCCATTACTAAGGATAAGCGCATGAGCAGCACTATAGTGAGTACACCAAATAAAGCTAAGTTAGTGGTGATTGGTAACGGTATGGTCGGGCACCATTTCGTTGAGCGAGCCATAGAGCAAGGGCTACATGAGAGATTTGAGATTCATGTGTTTGCAGAAGAAGACCGTCCGGCTTATGATCGTGTGTATTTATCGAGCTATTTTGAGCATAAAGATATCAGTAAGCTAAATTTGGTTGATTTGAGCGCCTATGCCGCCGCCCAAATTCAATTGCACCTGAACCAGCGCATTGTAGATATCGACGCGACCAATCAATACATCATCACTGAAGCTGGCGAGCAGATTGAATATAGTGAGCTGGTGCTGGCGACAGGCTCCTATCCGTTTGTACCACCCATTCCAGGGCGTGAACATCCGCATTGCCACGTATACCGAACCATTGCCGATTTAGATGACATTCTTGCCATTGCTGAGCGCCCCACAGTCAGAAAGGGTGTGGTCGTGGGTGGTGGACTGCTGGGACTTGAGGCAGCAAAAGCACTGGTCACTTTAGGGCTAGAGACTTATGTTGTAGAGTTCGCCCCGCAACTGATGGGTGTTCAGCTTGATGCTGCTGGCGGTGAGATTTTGAAACGAAAAATTGAAGCTCTTGGGGTCAAAGTATTAACTGGCAAGAATACCCAAGCCATTATTGACAATACCGATGCCCTGTCTAAAAACAGGAATAACACCAGTGAAGATCAGTGCCACTTAACCATGCAATTCACCGATGATACCTCGCTTGATACCGATATGATCGTTTTTAGTGCGGGTATTCGTCCGCAAGATGGCATTATCAAAAACAATCCTGAGTGCGGTATTGAGATAGGTGCACGAGGTGGTATTTTAATTGACGAACAATGCCGCACCAATGCCGCGCATGTCTACGCTATCGGCGAATGCGCGGTGTGGGATAACAAGATATTTGGCTTAGTAGCACCAGGCTACAGCATGGCGAGTATTTGCGCGGCACAAATCACAGGAGATCATTCGCAAACCTTTACAGGCGCTGATATGAGCACCAAGCTCAAACTGATGGGCGTCGATGTTGGTAGTATTGGCGATGCTCATGGCAACAGCGCGGACAGCTTGAGCTATTTGTACCAGAACCCTGCTGAGGGCATTTATAAGAAACTGGTCACAACGCCTGATAACAAACGCTTGCTTGGCGCAGTATTGGTCGGTGATACCGAAGACTATAATAATCTATTACAGCTATATCTCAACGACATCGACCTACCTGCCCACCCTGAAAGTCTCATACTACCCAACGTTGAAAAACCGAAAATGGGTATAGAAAATTTACCAGATAGTGCAACGATTTGCTCATGCTACAACGTCACCAAAGGGGCTATTTGCGCGGCGGTTGAGAACGGTGCGTACTCCATTGCCGAAGTGAAGTCTTGTACCAGTGCAGGTACAGGATGTGGTGGCTGTGCGCCTATGGTGAAAGACACTTTAAGCTACCAGTTAACGACCCTCGGGTTTGAGGTCAATAACGACTTATGTGAGCACTTTGCTTATACTCGTCAAGAGCTCTATAGCTTGATTCGTGTCCATGGTATTAGAACCTTTGATGCTCTGTTGGATGAGCATGGTAATGGTCATGGCTGTGAGATTTGCAAACCTACGGTCGCCTCCATCTTGGCCTCATGCTGGAATGACTATGTGCTCAAGCCTGAACTGACACCGTTGCAAGATAGCAATGACTATTATCTGGGCAACATACAAAAAGACGGCACCTATTCTGTCGTACCTCGTGTGCCGGGTGGTGAAATCACCGCCGATAAACTGATCATCCTCGGACAAGTCGCCAAAGAGTTTAATTTGTATACCAAAATCACAGGTGGTCAACGCGTGGATCTATTTGGGGCACGTTTAGACCAATTGCCTGATATCTGGACACAATTGGTGCAAGCTGGCTTTGAGACTGGTCACGCTTATGGTAAGTCGTTGCGTACTGTTAAATCGTGCGTGGGTAATAATTGGTGTCGCTACGGTGTCGATGACAGTGTCGGCTTGGCACTCACCTTAGAGGATCGTTATAAAGGAGTACGTTCACCGCATAAGATAAAGATGGGCGTGTCCGGATGTACACGCGAGTGTGCAGAGGCACAAAGCAAGGACTTTGGCATTATCGCCACCGAGAATGGTTGGAATTTATTTGTCTGTGGTAATGGTGGTATGACCCCGCGTCATGGTGAGTTGTTTGCCACCGATCTTGATAGCGACACGGTCATCAAATACATCGATCGCATTATTATGTTTTATATAAAAACAGCAGATAAACTCCAACGAACTTCAAAATGGCGCGAGAGCTTAGAAGGTGGATTGGAATATCTACAAGCAGTCATTATTGAAGACAGCTTAGGCATCGCTGACGAGCTAGAAGCGCAGATGCAACTGCTAATCGACAACTATGTGTGTGAGTGGAAAGCCACCATCACCGATAGCGAAAAGCTCAAACGTTTCCGTCATTTCGTCAATAGTGAGCAAGGAGATGACAATGTGGTCTTTGTCACCGAGCGCGAGCAAATTCGCCCTGCAACCGATACTGAAAAAACTCAAATCCTAGTGACTGAGCTGGCTTAATCAACGCCCAAGATAGTCGGTTTAAGATAATGAAGAGACAATTAATAAACTAGGAAGGCGAATGACAGCACTATCAATAGTCGATCGAGCTAGCGTAACACCGTCTCTGATTTATCTAGGACTGCCTATACTCTCCGATAATATACGAATAAGGATAACCCAATGACTCAATATACGGTTTGTAGATTAGAAGACATTCTCCCTGAGACTGGTGTTTGTGCGCTCATAGATGGCAAACAAGTGGCTATCTTTCGCACCAAAGAAACTAAGCTGTTCGCGCTTGATAATTATGACCCTTTTAGTCAGGCCAATGTATTGTCTAGAGGTTTAATCGGTGGCACTACCATTACCAACGCAGCTGGCCTTAGTGAAGCAGTACTGTATGTAGCCTCACCTATTTATAAGCAGCGCTTTAATCTGGTAACAGGCCAATGTTTAGATGATGAAAGTATCATACTCAACACTTATAAGGTTGATCATGATGGGAGCAATGTGGTGGTCAAATATAATTTGCAGAGTTAGCTAGGTTAGCGCCGTAGCACTTTTATGGTGAGCCAGCTATATATCTTATCGTTCTCTCAATAGTCTTAAACAGCCTTTAAATCTAAGATTTAAAGGCTGTTTTGTTGTTTGTTATGTTTAATAATTTTATGAAAGGTCATGACAGTCCGTAATCAAATAACGGCATCCAAACCCGTATCGCTGATGAGAGTGGCGGTACAGGCCTTGATATTTATGATTCCTCTAACCTTATTCTTGAACGGCCTAACGACATAGACTAATATAACGCTCATACCCAATTAGGATGGGTGCAATACGATCATAAATTTGAGGGAACAAATATGTATGCTGTCATTGGTGCCGGTCCAATGGGACTAGCCACCGCCCGTAATCTCCAAAAACTTAATATTCCTTTCGTTGGTTTTGAGCTACACAGTGATGTAGGTGGCCTATGGGATATTGATAACCCTCATAGCACCATGTACGAAACAGCCCATCTGATATCCTCCAAACAGATGACCGAGTTCAAAGCGTACCCCATGCGCGACTCTGTTGCCTGCTACCCACACCATAGCGAGCTGCGCCAATACTTCCAAGACTTTGCCGATCAATTTGATCTCAAATCCCGTTATGAATTCTCTACTCGAGTCATCAGCGCCAGCCCCGAAGGTGATGGTTGGCGCGTAATCAGTGAGTGTAATGGCGCGCAGCAGTCGCGACTGTTTGATGGGGTGCTGATTGCCAATGGCACTTTACATAAGCCAAACATGCCAGCTTTGCCGGGCGAATTCGCCGGTCAGTTGATGCATTCCTCCGAGTATCGTAACCCCTCAGTCTTCAGAGATAAGCGCGTACTCATCATCGGCTGCGGTAATTCTGGTGCGGATATTGCGGTAGATGCCGTTCATCATGCAAAGTCAGTAGATATCAGCTTGCGACGTGGCTATTATTTCTTGCCTAAATTTATCAAAGGTCGCCCTATCGATACGTTAGGTGGCAAACTCAAGCTACCACGGCAAGCCAAGCAGCGCATGGATGCAGCGATGATCCGTATGATCATTGGCAAGCCTTCGGACTATGGTCTACCAGATCCTGACTATCGAATGTATGAGTCGCATCCAGTCGTTAACTCGTTAGTGCTTCATCATTTGGGTCATGGTGATATTAAGCCGCGACGTGATATAAGCGGTATTAAAGGGCATACGGTGAGCTTCAGCGACGGTGAGAGCAGCGATTATGACTTGATTCTGATGGCGACTGGCTATTTGCTAGACTATCCTTTTATTGATCGTAAGCACCTTAACTGGCCTGCCACACAACATGCACCGCAGCTGTATATGAATGTCTTTCATCCTGAATATGACAATTTGTTTATGATGGGTATGGTAGAGGCTGCTGGACTTGGCTGGGAAGGTCGCAACCAACAAGCGCGTCTGGTCGCGTTATATATTAAGCAGCGCGAGCAAAATAGCGCAGCGGCTGACAACTTCGATGTGGTCAAACGAGCACTGAGTGGCGTGACACTCGATGGTGGTTATGACTACATCAAGCTCGCGCGAATGGCATATTATGTCAATAAAGAGGAATATCTTGCCACACTTGCTGAGCATACCGCTAAATTGCAAATGGAGGAAGGCGAACAAGAGACTGACAATAAAACCTTCGGCAATAACCCCTCTATAGGTCGCCGCTTAAGACACAAAATCTTTAATAGAAAAGATCGTCAGTCGGATATGTCAGTATGAGTGGCGCGTTACCGATCGTCTTCGATCCTGCCAGCTTAATTATGCTCAATGTCATCATGGCTTTAATGATGTTTGGTGTCTCACTGACCTTACGCCTTGAGGACTTTAAACGTATTATCCTAGCACCCATTGCGCCTATAGCTGGTCTGTTTGCACAGTTTTTCCTGTTACCGCTAGCGACCTGCCTATTTACTTGGGCATTGAATGTCGATCCAGATCTGGCGTTAGGGATGATTTTGGTGGCTTCTTGTCCTGGTGGTAGTTTCTCTAATATCATGACTTGGCTGGCACGGGGCAATGTCGCTGTCTCTGTGAGTATGACAGCGGTTTCGAGCTTGGTAGCTACCGTATTGACGCCACTGAACTTTGCTTTTTATGGTTGGCTCAATCCACATACGCGACAATACCTGACCCAAATTACGCTTGAACCAAGTAGCATTTTATTACTAGTGCTCTTAGTTTTAGCCGTGCCTTTAGTGATTGGTATGTTGACCGGTCGCAAATTCCCCAAACTGGTTGCCCGTAGCGAAAAACCGTTACGCATCATCTCATTACTAGTGTTTTTAGCGTTTGTCGCTATCGCCTTTTCCAACAATTTTGACTTATTTATCGAACGTTTTAACAGTTTTTTTTGGTTGGTGGTGGCTCATAATTTACTGGCACTGTCGCTCGGCTATGGCATGGGTAAAGCGCTTAAACTGCCCGTTGCTGATCGCCGTGCAGTCACTATGGAAGTCGGCATTCAAAACTCAGGACTGGGCTTGGTCATTCTGTTTACTTTTTTTCCGCAAGCGGGCGGCATGATGCTGATTACCGCCTTCTGGGGCGTCTGGCATCTGGTGTCAGGCCTGACACTTTCACAAATTTGGGCACGGAGGCCATATGATTAAACGCATACTTATCACGGGCGCAGCAGGCTATATCGGTCATCAATTGGGTAATAGACTGGCCGCGCATTACTCTGTCATAGGCACGGACATCTGCACGCGTAAAGACCTAGACTTTCCTATCAAAATACTAGATATACGTGATGCCGACCTAGCTCAGTTGCTTATCGATGAGCAAATCACTCATGTGATTCATTTGGCCTCCATCCTGCAAGCGTCAAAAGATCGAGCACGGGATTTCGATATCGATGTTAACGGCACTCATAATGTCCTGAAGTGCTGCGTACAAGCTGGCGTTCGTCACCTGACTGTGACTAGCTCAGGAGCGGCTTATGGTTATCATGCAGACAATCCAGAATGGATCGATGAGCATGATGCGCTGCGAGGCAATCGTGAATTCGCTTATTCTGATCATAAGAGACAAATAGAAGAATTGCTGAGCGATTTTCGTCAAAATCATCCGCATTTGCAGCAGCTTATCTTTCGACCCGGTACTGTATTAGGTGCTGACACCCGCAACCAAATCACTGGATTGTTCAGGGCGCCGCGTATTCTTGCGCTCAAAGGCAGTGACTCCCCTTTTGTTTTTATTTGGGATCAAGATGTTATGAATGCGATGGAGATGGGTATTCGAGAAGATAAATCTGGCATCTTCAATATGGCTGGTGATGGCGCACTGACCATGAAGCAGATTGCACATAAGCTCAATAAGCCGCTATTAATCTTGCCCGTTTGGCTAGTCAAAGCAGCACTACAAGTTGAGAAATGGCGCGGCAAGCCCACTGGCCCCGAACAAGTTAACTTTTTGCGTTATCGTCCAGTACTTGCTAACCGCCGTCTAAAAGAAGAGTTTGGCTATCAACTGACCAAAACTTCCGCTGAAACCTTTGATTATTTTGTCAAAGCCAATGGACTGCGTAAATCTTGAAGAGATTGAATCTGTTTTTCTAAAGGAGCTTATTATGACCGTTACTTTGATTACTGGCGCCGCATCGGGACTGGGCTTAGCGATGGCTCGTCATTGGTATAATGCTGGTCATCACTTAGTGCTCATCGATATAGATGCACAGGCTTTGAGTGCACGAGCAACTGAGTTTACTGATACAGACAGAATCATGATGGTCGTCACCGATATCACTCAAGCTGATGATATTGCCTCACTTATTGATCAGCTATATGAGCGCTTTGGACGGCTTGACCTACTGGTAAATAATGCTGGCATCACTCACCGCTCACTGGCGCATCAGACTGACCCAGCAGTATTCCGCAAGGTGATGGCTGTAGATTGGCAAGGCGCAGTAGAGCTAACGATGGCGGCACTGCCTTTACTGCGAGAGTCTCGTGGTCAAATTGTTTGCATCGGCTCAATGGCAGGCTGGATGCCAGTCCCTGGACGCGCCGCTTATTGCGCTGCTAAAAGTGCGCTGACCCAGTTCTTTGAAGTACTGCGCTTAGAGTTAGAAGCCGATGGTATTCATATATTGATGGTATATCCGAGCTTCTTAGACACGCCTATCGAAAGTCATGCGCTCGGTCATGATGGTAATACTGCCAACCATCCACGCTCAGTCATCGGTAATATTCGCAGTGCTGAGTGGATGGTTGAGCGTATTGATAAAGGCTTGACCCAACGCAAACGCTGGATATTGCCCGAACCTGTCTCACGCTTTGGTAGCATCTTATGGCGCATCGCCCCCAGTATTTACTTGCGACAAGTACGCAAACGTTTTGCAAATGATCTTTAGAAATAGTCTTCGATAACGCGCCGCTATCGAACAGGCCGTATTCCAAAATCGTCACAATACGCCCTTGCATTATTTTGTAACATCTGACAGCTATAATTGAGCAATCACTCAACATAAAGCAAACACTTCTTACTCATGTCTGTCACATAAAAACCTTCTAATAACAGGCGTAGAAACCTCACTTCAATCCACCCTATTTTGAACTCGCTTTCAAACTTTATTAAAAAGAAATAACTTATGCCAAAACATCTCCCTTTGTCTTTACTGTTGCTTCGAATAGGCATTTTTATTGTTTTCTTATTTTGGACATTAGATAAGATTTTTCACCCCGATCACGCGGCAAATGTTTTCTCAAAATTCTATGGTCTCGAAGCGATGGGTGAGACAATATTCATTGCTATCGGTGTCGCTCAATTGATTCTTATTCTAATGTTTGCTGTCGGTCTATTCAAAACCTGGACTTATGGTGCAATTTTATTGCTCCATGCCATGTCAACTTTTTCGACTTTTGGACTATACCTCACGCCTTTTGACAATCTGTTATTCTTTGCTGCTTGGCCGATGTTGGCAGCATGTATCGCCTTATTTTTGATGAGAGATTGGGATACTTTAAGCTTAGGCAAAAAGACGTCACCGACTTTATCCTAGGAAAGTTGATAATCAGTCTGAATATTACTATAGTTTACTAAAAACGAATATATCGCTACGAACAACGAAAAAGTAGATTATAGTAGGACTGATGACATCGCTATGTGTTTGTATATAAGACTTTTTTAGATTTTATCACTCACACACCCCTTTGCATTATTATTTAGCTGGATAATCCATGATTAAGAAAATAGTTTTAATATTAGCCGTATTGATGTTAGTCATTGGCTTTTTTTACTTTGACCTCAACCAATTATTGACACTTGAGGGTTTAAAGGGCTCGATGGATCAATTCGACCAATATAAAGCGCAGTCACCATGGTTGGTTATTGGTGGCTTCTTTTTAGTCTATATATTAGTCACGGCATTATCTTTACCTGGCGCTGCCATCATGACTTTGGCAGCTGGGGCGTTGTTTGGCTTGGTTCAAGGCTTATTGGTCGCCTCGTTTGCCTCAAGTATTGGTGCCACACTGGCCTTTTTGACCTCACGCTATTTACTGCGCGATTCTATCAAGCAGCGTTTCCCCGAGCGCCTCGACTCTATTGACGCAGGCGTAAAAAAAGAAGGGGCTTTTTATCTATTTACCTTACGCCTCGTTCCAATCTTCCCATTTTTCTTAATCAATCTATTGATGGGTGTCACCGCGATTAAGGCAAGAACCTTCTATTGGGTCAGCCAAGTAGGTATGCTCGCTGGTACTTTCGTCTATGTCAATGCAGGTACGCAGTTGGCACAAATCGAGAGCTTGTCAGGCATCTTATCTTTCAATTTGATTGCCTCATTCGCGCTACTAGGGTTTTTCCCGTTGATAGCTAAAAGCATCTTAAATACGATAAAAAAACGCCGCGTGTATAAAAATTATACCAAACCAAAGAAATTCGATCGCAATATGATTGTCATTGGTGCGGGTGCTGGCGGTCTAGTCACCAGTTATATCGCGGCCACTGTCAAAGCAAAAGTCACGCTGATTGAAGCGGGTGAGATGGGCGGCGACTGCTTAAACTACGGCTGCGTACCCAGTAAAGCCCTTATCAAAAGCGCGAAAGTCGCAGAACAGATGCGCAATGGCGAACGCTATGGTCTCAATAATATTCAACCAGAATTTTCATTCAAAAATGTCATGATACGCATCCATAAAGTCATCGCTGATATTGCGCCAAATGACAGCGTCGAGCGTTATACGGAATTGGGTGTCGAAGTATTAAAAGGTTATGCTAAATTTATCGACCCATGGACGGTAGAAATTGCGCTAAACGATGGCGGCACGCAGCGACTCACCGCACGTTCCATTGTTGTCGCCACTGGTGCCCGTCCATTTATCCCAGACTTGCCAGGTCTGGAAGAAACGGGGTATGTGACGAGCGATACGCTATGGAACAAGTTTACTGAATTGGAAGAAGCACCGAAAAAGCTCGTCGTACTTGGCGGCGGGCCTATCGGCTCGGAGCTGGCACAAGCCTTTGCCCGCTTGGGTTCCAATGTGACTCAAATTGAAAGAGGCGCGCGTCTGATGAAAAAAGAAGACGTGGAAGTTTCAGAATTTGCGCAGCAAGTGCTCGTCGAGAGTGGCGTGAATGTCTTGACCTCGCATCAAGCGATTCGCTGTGAGACTCGCGATGGTAAAAAATTCATTATCGTTGAGCAATTAGACGACGATACAGATAAGCAAGACAGTCAAAATAAGCAAGAGATTGCTATTGAATATGATGAGTTGCTTTGTGCCGTTGGGCGTAGTGCTCGCCTCGAAGGCTACGGCCTAGAAGCGTTGGGCATCGAAACGGAACGTACTATCAATACCGATGACTACCTAGAAACTCTTTATCCTAATATATACGCCGCAGGTGATGTCGTCGGCCCTTATCAATTTACCCATGTGGCTTCCCATCAGGCATGGTTCGCCGCGGTAAACGGTTTGTTTGGACATCTAAAGAAATTCAAGGTCGATTATCGCGTGATTCCGTGGACAACCTTTATCGATCCAGAAGTCGCACGTGTTGGCTTAAATGAGCAGGAAGCTATCGAAAAAGGCATCGATTTTGAGATTACCCGCTACGACTTTAAAGACTTAGATCGTGCGGTGACTGAAAGCGCCAATGTCGGCTTTATCAAAATCATCACACCTAAAGGCAAAGACAAAATACTTGGCGTGACCATCGTCGCTGAGCATGCTGGTGATATAATGCCTGAGTTTATACTGGCCATGAAACATGGTTTAGGGCTGAATAAAATACTCGGCACCATTCACATGTACCCGACATGGGCGGAAGGTAATAAGTATGCAGCTGGTGAGTGGAAACGCAATCATGCGCCTGAAAAAGTATTAAACTTGCTTGAAAAGTACCATACATGGCGTCGAGGTTAGTTGGGTTTTTATCAACTGTGCTGAGAATATATCATCATAACGGAAACTTAAATGCACGTTATCAAGTCCTTGCAAGCCTCATCGACCTTAAAAAACCTAAGCCGCTATAGCATCTATGCTATGGCGCTTGGTATTTGTATGGGTATTTCTGCCAGTACCGCCTCTACTACCAATGTATCAGATAGTAAGAATCTATCGCACTGGCAACAAGTGCAAGAAACTGGCAAAAACCAAGACGTCTATTTCTATGCGTGGGGCGGCGACCCACAGATCAATGCCTATCTACAATGGGCAGCCGAGCAAGTAGATGATAAATATAATATCAATTTAGTCCATGTGAAATTAAGCGACACCAGTGAAGCGGTCAGTCGCGTGCTGGCAGAAAAATCAGCCAATAACAATGATGAAGGCAGTGTAGATCTCATCTGGATTAATGGCGCAAACTTTGCCACCATGAGTGAAAACTCATTATTGCTCAAGCAATGGGCGAATAAGCTACCTAACTTTGCCCTTACCGATCCAGAAAATAACCCTACGGTGAACTTTGATTTTGGTGTACCCACCAATGGCATGGAAGCACCATGGGGACAAGCCTCGCTGACTTTCTATTACGACCGTTTATCAACCGATGAGCCGCCAACGACTCTGAATGAACTGGCCAGTTGGACAGCGCAAAATCCTGGACGTTTTAGCTACCCAAAGCCACCAGACTTTTTAGGAATGAGCTTTTTAAAATACGCTTTAGTCATGCTGCACGAACAACATGATGCTCAAACAGGTGAAAATACCAAGGCACAGCTCAACCTGCCAGCCACTGAGCAAAATACCGATCTGGTATTAGATCCGCTATGGACATTTTTGGATGACTTGCATCCAACACTATGGCGCAAAGGCGAGCAATTTGTACAAACGGGCGCGCAGATGCGGCGCTTAGTCGATGATACCGAGCTGAGCTTGGCCTTTACTTTTTCTGCACCTGAAGTGCCAGCGGCCGTGCAGCGTTATGATTTACCCGAGAGTATTCGTAGCTATGCAATGAGTGATGGCAGCTTAAGTAACACGCATTTTGTGGCCATTCCTTATAATGCCAGCCATCCGCAAGCAGCGCAGTTAGTCGCAAACTTTTTGATGAGCCCAGAAGCACAGGCCAAAAAACAAACGCCTTCTGTATGGGGTGATAAAACGGTACTCGTCCAGTCTACACTCGACCCTGAACAACAAGCTTTATTTAAGAACAACCGACCACACCCTAGCGCCCTGCCCTTTGATAGTATCAAACGCACTGTCAGTGAACCACATCCAAGCTGGGTTGATGCCATTATGCAAGGCTGGCAGACACGTTATGGGGTCAGCCCATGAGTGACGTTTCTAACGATAAAACCACTGCTGCAAGCGCTAGAATGCCTGCATCTTATAAGACAGACCTCTTTACGCGTATCGTATCTTTTAGTCCAAAATTTTTGCTGCTACTGCTGATATTGCCAGTACTCGGTGGTTTGGTCAGCGTACTGCTGCCTGCGTTTAGTTGGCTGCCTGCACTTGAGCAAACAACTTTTAGCCTACAAGGCTTTAACGATCTTTGGCAGACGCCTGGTCTTACTCAAATGGCTGCGCTAAGCATCGCTACTGGATTGCTAAGCACGCTACTCGCTTTTGTCATGACCTTAATGATATTGGCGGCATTTTTTAATAGCATTTGGCTCACTCGTATTGAGCGTTTGCTGAGTCCAATTTTGGTTATTCCTCATGCAGCGGCAGCCATTGCGGTGGGGTTTTTAATTGCGCCTTCTGGCATGTTTTCACGGCTCATCTCACCGTGGTTAAGCGGTTGGGAGTTGGCACCGGATGGTATGTTTCCACATGACCCTTATGGCATTAGTATCATTTTGGGTTTAACCTTAAAAGAGCTGCCATTTTTATTATTAATGGCATTAGGTGCATTGGCACAACCAGAGCTGGGTAAAAAGCTGCATCAGCAATATAAAGTCGCGCTCAATCTCGGCTATTACCCCATCACTGCTTTTTTTAAAGCCGTCCTCCCTATCCTCTACCCCGTATTACGTCTGCCTATTTTAGCCGTCCTTGCCTATGCCAGTGCCAGTGTTGAGATGCCATTGATATTGGGTCCAAACACACCGCCCACACTCGCGGTCACGATTATGCAATGGTTTAATGATGTTGATCTAAACCTACGTATACGGGCGTCGGCAGGCGCGTTATTGCAACTGGCTTTGACGGGCGGATTAATCGCTTTGTGGCTTGCTGCTGAAAGAGCCATAAAAATTTGCTGTAATCCGTCATTGATTAATGGCAAGCGCAACTATGCCGATGCCTTAATGCAAAAAATTACCGCAGTTTTGGCCACTGTGGTCATTGGTTTTATATTACTGGCACTCATGGGTCTGTTCATGTGGTCAGTGGCAGGCTTTTGGCGCTTTCCAGCCGTATTGCCCGAGCAGTTTGTGTTATTACATTTTCAAAGCGCCTTTATGCAAATGGGCACGCCATTATTTAATACCCTTACGATCGGTATTGTGAGTACCTTATTTGCTATCGTCCTTGCTTTATTGTGCTTAGAAGCCGAACAGCTAAGTAGCAAGCCTCTTTCAAAATTTACCAGTTTAATCATCTATTTGCCGCTGTTAGTACCCAGCATTGCCTTTTTATTTGGCTTGGTATGGTTGCAACAATTGGTCAATAATCAAACGGCATTTTTTAATGTGGCGTTTACGCATTTATTGTTTGTACTGCCCTATGTGTTTTTATCGCTTGCTAGCAGCTATCGACGTCTAGACCCTCGTTTTGCTCATGTGGCAGCCAGTCTTGGCGCGACGCCAGCCAAAGTATTTTTGCAGGTCAAACTACCGCAGCTGTTTGCGCCTCTTTTAATTGCTATTGCGCTTGGTCTAGCGATTAGCTTTGGACAATACTTACCGACGTTATTAGCAGGTGGTGGACGTATCACCACTATCACCACAGAAGCTGTGACTCTCGCCAATGGTGCCAGTAGACGCACCAGTGCGGTGTATGCCATCATTCAAATGGCGTTACCGTTAATTGGCTTTATATTGGCGTGGGTATTGCCGAAATATTTCTTTAAAAGTGGTAGAAATAGCAGTCGTTAAAATGGTTTATTTTGAATAAAAACAGTTTCAAAAAACGCTGGTTTTGAACAACAACTCACTATAAAAACGCAGATAAAGGGTTTTTGATGCCATCATCTTTACAGATAAAAAACTTACAATTGTATCGAAAAGACGCGCTATTACTGAGCTTAGATGAGCAGATTGCAGGCGGTGAGATACTCACCATTATGGGCCCATCTGGCAGTGGTAAATCAAGCTTATTAAACTGGCTGACAGGCACATTACCACACGGCTTTAGCGCGACTGGTGAGGTTTGGTTAAATGAGCAAAACGTGAGCCATCTACCGACGCACTTACGTCATATCGGCGTGCTCTATCAAGATGCGCTACTGTTTTCGCATTTATCAGTCGCAGGTAATATTGCCTTTGCGATGCCCAAAGACAATAAGCAGCGTGATAAAAGACAGCGCCTTGAGAAAATAGAACACGCCCTTGAGCAAGTGGGTTTAGCAGGTATGAGCAATCGCCATCCTGACAATCTGTCTGGCGGTCAGCAAGCACGTGTTGCCCTACTACGCACTCTATTGAGTGAGCCAAAAGCCATCCTACTCGATGAACCTTTTAGCAAGCTCGACACCCAGCTTAGAGCCGAGACCCAACAGTTAGTATTCAATCAAATCCGTACCTATAAACTTCCGGCTATCATGGTCACCCACGATCATAGTGATGCTGAAGCAGCAGAAGGTAAAGTCATTAATCTTGGTCATTAACTTTAGTTTTTAGCGGTAATATAAAAGGGTAATTGCATGCTAGATAAGTTTATTACACCCGTCATCAAGCCTATATTAACGCCCATAGTCATCATGTTACATAAGCGCGGCGTTACTGCTGATCAATTGACAGTGGTCGGTTTTATTATCGGTATGCTAGCTTTACCACTACTGGCTAATCAGCTCTGGTTTGGCGCACTTATCGCTATTGCTCTGAATCGTATTTTTGATGGCTTAGATGGCGCACTCGCACGTCATGCCCATCAAAGCTCAAGCGCAGGAGGCTACTTAGACATTACCCTCGATTTTTTATTTTATGCTGCCGTGCCGCTTGGCTTTATCTTGGCAAATCCTGAACAAAACGCTATTGCAGGGGCATTATTACTCGCCGCCTTTATTGGTACTGGCTCTAGCTTTTTAGCGTTTGCCATTGCTGCTGAAAAATTTGCATTAGACAAGCCGCAGTTTAAATACAAAAGCTTTTATTATTTGAATGGTCTCACAGAAGGCACTGAAACCATCGCATTGTTTGTCGCCTTTTGTATTTGGCCACAGCAGTTTGTCTTACTGGCCAGTGTTTTTGCGGCTGCCTGCGCTGTTACTATTTTTACCCGTATATATGGCGGTTACCAAACCCTCAAACGTCTAGAAGCAGACAGCCATTCAAACAGCATATAAACAGAATAAGTAAAGAGGTAGCCAATGACGAATGAGATATGGTGGCGACTGGGCTTCTTTTTCAGCATATTAATGATCATGATGCTGATTGAATGGCGCATGCCAGCACGTAAAGCCCCGATCAAAAGCAACAAGCGCTGGTTGGCTAACTTTGGCTTGGTGCTAGCGTCATCAATTGTGGTGCGTTTGGCCGTACCAATAGGTCTAACGGCGGTTGCGCTGTATAATCAGCAGCACGGAATTGGCTTGTTCAATATGCTCGATTTATCCATTTTAGTGTCTATCGTATTGAGCTTGCTCGTGCTCGACATCATTATTTATTGGCAGCATCGATTGTTCCACCGAGTGCCTATTCTATGGCGCTTGCATAAAGTCCATCACGCTGATGCTCACGTAGATACCAGCACAGGGCTCAGGTTTCATCCTATTGAAATTGTCTTAAGTATATTGGTTAAACTCTTCGTCGTCAGTGCGCTGGGTGTGCCTGCCGTAGCCATATTGATATTTGAAATCGCCTTAAATGGCTTGGCGATGTTTAATCATGCCAATATTCGTCTGCCGCCTGCCATTGAAAAGCCTGCGCGTTTAATATTAATGACGCAAATTTTACATCGTATCCATCATAGCCAACGCGTGTCTGAAACCAATTCAAACTATGGGTTTAGCGTGATTTGGTGGGATAAAATTTTCGGTAGCTACAAGAGCGACGCTCAGAAGCCGGACAATGAGCTCGATATTGGGTTAAAAGAATATCCATCACCCAAACAAAACGCCTCTCTATGGGGATTGTTAGCGATGCCATTCAGAGGTAAATCACTTAAAGGTAAGTCACTTAAAAATAATTTACTTAAAAGTAAATGATTTACTTTATCAGTCGTTAGTGATCGTGGTAACGTCAATGACGAGGCAATATAAGCAGTCTTTAATACCGTATTTATCAGACGTCAAATTTTAGAAGCGGTCTTTGTTGCCGCTCAAAAAGTCACGGAAAATACACCAACTATTTGGCTAACATGCCAATAGACAGTATCTTTCAAACATATGCATGGCACAAAGCTGGTTAGGGTCTGTTGAGTATTCAAATATTAGGACTGCTGATCGCTAAAATCGCACCAAACATTTTATCAAATCAGGCGTAAACTGACGATAATGTCGAGACCTTAGCTAGGTTTGCAACAACGTTTGGGGTGATTTTAGCATCAGCCCCAAGTATACAAGCAGGGGCAGGGCTATTTTTTGCCAATACATGGCGAAATTGTCTAACCTAGAATGACTAGGCGTCAAAAACTTCACCGCGTATTGTCTAAAAAATAGCCACTGCCAGTTCCACATTTGAATACTCAACAGACCCTAATTAAAAACTAAAAAGATAAGGAATCAATATGAATAATTCAGAAAAACCATTACGAATAGATATCGTATCGGACGTGGTTTGTCCTTGGTGTGTCATCGGTTATCGACAATTGGCTGAAGCACTCAAGCAAACGAACACCGCCCATGAAATTCATTGGCATCCGTTTGATCTGAATCCTGACACCCCACCTGAAGGCCAAAACTTGCGTGAGCATATCGCTAAAAAATATGGATCAAGTAAAGAAGAGTCTGATGCTAGCCGCGCAATGATGACTAAGGCTGGTGCAGAAGTGGGTTTTGAGTTTAATTTCACCGAAGAAACTCGCACTTATAATACCTTTGATTTGCATCAGTTATTGCATTGGGCTAATCAACAAGGTCGAATGCATGATTTAAAGCAAGCCCTATTCGCCGCTCACTTTACCAACGCTAGAAA
This sequence comes from Psychrobacter sp. K31L, assembly GCF_017942195.1. Classification (NCBI taxonomy): domain Bacteria; kingdom Pseudomonadati; phylum Pseudomonadota; class Gammaproteobacteria; order Moraxellales; family Moraxellaceae; genus Psychrobacter; species Psychrobacter sp. K31L. Next base: position 29,820 of record NZ_JAGKSC010000003.1, read on the forward strand.
TATCGCTGACACAGAAGTGCTGGCAGATATTGCAGCGGAGATTGGCTTAGATCGTAGCGAAGCCTTAGCGGTGCTAACAGATCAACGCTTTGCTGAAGACATACGTCAATCCCAGCAGCAGTGGCGTCAGCAAGGCATTCAAAGCGTACCCTCTGTTATCTTTAATCAAAAGCATTTGGTGAGTGGCGCACAAGGCGTTGAGAACTTCAAAAATATCTTGCAGCAACTAGTAGAACTGCCAGATTAATTGGTATTTCTCGTTAAGGCTAAAGTCTTTTTTAAAGCGCAGCTATTAGGGCGTGTCCTCATTTAAAATAAAAGGGCTACTTGAAGCTTTAAACTTCGAGTAGCCCTTTTTAGGTTTTATCCATTTATAAAATGAATGGACAATACTAATTGATTTTTAGCCTAGCAACCATACTCAGCTAGCAAACGAGTCAGTGCGCATCTCTTCTATAGAAGATGCCATGTCTTCCGCCAGCGCATGCACCGCAGCACTATCGACATCACGCTGAGCAAAGGCACGCAGTCCCATGACTTCTGCCTGCAAACGACGTCCTAGCCTAACCGCATCAAGCTCACTATCAATCTCACCCAACCGCTGTGCCTCAACGAAACATTCTGTAAAGCGTGTCTCCAAGCCCGCCAGTAATTTTTCGACTTTATCTAGTGCTGACTGCTCTCGAGCCCCAAGCTCCAGTAAACTTTTGACCAACATACAGGCCCGACTTGGTATTTTTTGGTCGCGGATACCACCCAGTTGACGCATATAAGCTGCCAAACCTAATAAAGGTGACTCATGGCTAGCTAGTACGCGTTCAAGCTCCATCAGTGCGGCATGGGCGTAATGCTCTAGCGCTTCTTGAAACAGTCCATTCTTATTACCGAATGCAGCATAGATACTACCCGGGCGCATATCAAGGACTTGCTCGATATCTTTTAGAGAGGTGGCATGAAAGCCCTTTTGCCAGAACAGCTGTATAGCGCGCTCTAAGGCTTCTTGACGATTATATAGCGTAGTACGTGACATAATATTTTCCAATTTCTCAAAGCCATGACTCCTATATGAAGTCAGTATAGCTGTATCGTATCGTTTGAGTAATTATTCAATTTTAACTTGAATGATTGCTCAAGTCCAGTTAAAGTAAGGTCAACCAGCCTCCAATGGAGCGTTAGGTGAGGTTTATGTAAAGCTCGTTCATAAACCCTAAACAAATCATAATTGACTGACTATAAGAAGCTTGATTTAATAATCGAATCTTTTAGCTTTCGTTATTCACATTATTATAAAAATTCAAAGGATAAAAATATGCAATCAAATGACTCTCAAAAACTTCGCGCCGGTTCTCAATTTCCTGATCTACAGGTACAAATGCGAGATGGCGAAATGCAATCGTTGGGTAAGCCTGAAAATGGTCACGATTGGAAATTAGTGGTTGTTTATCGAGGCAAGCACTGCCCGATTTGTACTAAATATCTTAATCAGTTAGAAACGGTCAAAACGTCATTTGCCGACGCTGGTGTCGATATCATTGCCGTATCAGCTGATAGTAAGCAGCAGTTAGAAACACATCTAGAAGAATTAAACATTAACTTCCCGATCGCTTACGGTTTGACAGTTGAGCAGATGAACAAGCTAGGGCTTTATATCTCTGATCCACGCTCAGAAAAAGAGACCGATCATCCTTTTGCAGAGCCTGGTGTATTCGTTATCAATGCCAAAGGAGACATCCATATCATTGATATCTCTAACGCGCCTTTTGCTCGACCTGAGCTTGAATCGCTTGCCAGTGGGTTGTCTTATATTCGAGGAAACGACTACCCGATTCGCGGCACGCATTAGTAGCCATAAAAATACCATGGCTACTACTAGGGCATATTCTCATTTTAAAATAAGGACACGCCCTAAACGCGATAGCAAAAAAAGATAATATTTCGAAACATCAAAAGCCCCTCAAACTTTATAGTTTGAGGGGCTTTTTACATAGACCAACGCAACAGACCCTAAACTTAATCAATGCTTAGCAGTGCTAACCGGTATTGCGTAAGCCCGCTGCCAGTGCATTGATACTACGGATTAATGGGTCTTCTACGTTAATATCCTCATGATCAGCATATTCCATCGTATCTTGTTGTCTGGCACGCTTTAACAGCTCAATCTGTATATAGTTAATAGGGTCTAGATAAGCGTCTCGCCATTGCAGGGATGCCGCAAGGTTTTGTTGATTGGATAACAAAGAGTCTTGCTCAAGCAGAGAGTTTAAGCCTGAATTGGTCAGCGTGTATTCATCGGTGACTGCTGTCATAATCTGTTCACGTAACGGCTCATCATCACATAGTTGGCTATAGGCCTGTGCAATATTCATATTGGCTTTGGTAAAAGCCATCTCGATATTACTGATAAATACGCTAAAAAACGGCCAGTGTTTATTCATCTCTTTCATTAGTGCTTCGTCAGCTTTGACACTATGCAGCGCACTACCTACGCCATACCAAGCAGGTAAAGTGAAGCGCGCCAATGACCAACCGAATACCCAAGGAATGGCTCGCAAAGTCGTCTTACTTGGTAGGCCTTTTTTACGATGGGCTGGGCGTGAGCCAATATTTAATAAAGAGATTTCTTGTACTGGGGTCACTTGCGAGTAGAATTTATAGAACCCTTCAGTATGATCGGTCAGCTCACGATAACGTTGCTCGCCCGCGTCTGCTAAGCGTGCAAACAAGTCTTCATAATTTGGCAACTCAGTGGGTTGCACCACGAACCTTGAGGAGCAGGCTTTGAGTGTGCCCGTGATCGCCATGGTCAGCTCAAATACTGCGGTATCGGTATTGGCATACTTAGCGTAGAGAACTTCACCTTGCTCAGTCACTTTAATCTGACCATGCAGTGTGCCCGCTGGTTGCGCAGCAATGGCTTTGTGCGTTGACCCACCACCACGGCTCACTGATCCGCCACGACCATGGAATAAGCGGGTTTTGATGCCATATTTTTCAGCAATGCTATTGATAGTTTGCTGTGCGCTATAAAGCTGCCAAGCAGAGGTGATAATACCGCCGTCTTTTGATGAGTCTGAATAACCTAGCATAATCTCTTGCGTGTTATCCGTGTTCCGTAGCAGTCCACGATACAGTGGATTGTCTAACACGGCAGGTAAAATCTTATCGATATTTTTAAGATCTTCAATGGTTTCAAACAACGGTGCCACTGGTAAGTCAGCAGACAATTGACCTTCATCATCGAGCCTACATAGGCCTGCAAACCGCATTAATAGCAATACTTCTAATAGCTGACTGGCATTATTAGTCATCGAGATCACATAACTGCCAAAGGTGTCAGCGCCAACAAGTTTTCGTAACATTGCGACTGAATTCATCAGTGACAATTGCTCACGTGTTTTGTCTGTCAAGTTATCGGTATAGATAAGTGGCGTGCCTGGTTTTTCTAGCAAGCGTGTCAACCATTCTTGACGTTCGGTTTCGCTTAGCGCTTGATAATCTGGTAGGTTCGAGGCACTGGCAAAAATATCAGCAATAACCTCGCTATGGTACGAGGACTCTTGACGGATATCGAGCGCCGCCAAATGAAAGCCGCAGGTTTTGACCAAACGAATCATATCGAGCAATAACCCGTCTGCATGTGCCGTATCATGTGTATTCACGCTATGACGGATAATGCGCAAGTCCTCTAGTAACTCTTCTGGATTGCGATAAGCATCCTTTTCAGCCTCAATATCAGTGCCTTTGCTCTGAATGCGGCGATTGGTGGCTTTGACTTTAGTAAGGATGACAGAGAGCAGTCGACGATAAGGCTCATTGCTATAGTCATCGAGATTGTAATCAAACACACGCTGATCAAGCTCACCGTAACTGGTGATTTTGGCATATACGTCAGGTGAAACGGTGACAGTCGTATCACTATGGATGAGCTGGCGACGCAGTTTTTTTAGTAGTACTTGGTAGTGACGCAACACAGTATCCGCATGCATTAATACGGCAAGTTCTGTGGTCTCAAAAGTCACGAAAGGATTGCCATCTCTATCGCCGCCGATCCAAGAGCCAAAGCTCATAAATGCAGGTAACGGATAGTCTGTCAGCTCTGGATAGATATCAACAATGGCTTTTTTGATATTACGATATACCTTTGGGATGGCATTGAACAAGCTGGCATTAAAGTAGTGTAAGCCGTTATTTATTTCGTCATATACCAATGGCTTACGCGTTCGCACTTCATCAGATGACCATAACAAGTCAATCGTTTGCGCCGTTTGCTCTTTGGCCTGCTCGTAAGCAAAACTGTTTTCGGTCAAATTATTTAAGGCATCGCTATGCGTGAATAGACTTTGTAAGATGTTCATCGTGGTACGGCGACGAGCTTCAGTAGGATGCGCGGTGAATACAGGCGTAAACTTTAGCTGATCAATCAGCTCTTGCATTTGAGCGGGCTCAATATTACGCTCACGACACTCAAGCAACGTACGACGAAACGAGCCTTCCCAGCTTTGCTCAGACTGCATGCGCTGCGCGTGACGTTGCTCTCGCAAGTAATTCTCTTCACTTAAATTGGCTAAGAAAAAATAGATAGAAAACCCACGTATGACGTTTTTTAAGGTTTGATTGTCCAAAGAAGCGATAAAATCGATGAGCTGCTGTTTATGGGCTTCGTTAGGCTCACGGCGCTGCTGAATAAAGCCTTTACGCAGCGTCTCAATCGTATCTAGCGTCTGCTCACCAGATTGGCGAGAGATAGCATCGCCAAGCAATGAACCCAACAAACTGGTGCGTTTACGTAGTACGTTATTATCTAGTGTCATCTTCAACCTTCTTATTAAATGAGTGAGTACCAATGAATGAGTAACATAGTAAAATTATGATTTTAGTTGCTTAACCTATGGCGGTTTATTGATATAAATAATTCGCTTTTATTATTTTAGCTGCCCAAGCAATTTACCACATTAACCATAGCAAAACTATCGAACCTCGATAACATAACCAAGCTCTAGAATTGCAGACTCACCCTAATAAACGAAAAATATAAAATACGACAAAAAGTGAACTCAATATAAGATCAAAAAACCTGCATCCCTTTGTATGCATATTGCTGTCACTAACACAGTGATTTCATGAGTTATTCATCATTGCACTCAAACACGATATATAGTCAAAATACCCCAGAAACGCTACGATACTGCTGATATCAATTTTTTGTAGCCTCTGTCTGCGTAGGCACAGCAAGCAAGAAAAATTGATATCAGCAGTGCGTGATGTATCTATATTACTGTTCACTGACTACGCCAGCCCAAAACTTAGAAAAAAGCCTCGTGAGCTTGCACTACGAGGCTATATTTGAGGCGTGTTATCAATGATAGTTATGATGTAATGTCGAGATAGTCATAAGCAGTCAGCTCATAAAAATAGAATCTGACGTCATTACATTCTTATCGATTTAGTGCTTCTCTATTCGACTGATAGTCACCCCTGTAAAGCCAAATAATATCGTCAACAGTAGCGACAAATAACAGAAGAATGCATAAGGCAGATAATCAAGCACGGGCACACCTAACGCTTGGCTGATAAACACACCGCACACACTCCAAGGCACTAGCGGATTAATAACCGTACCGGCATCTTCAATCGTACGAGACAGATTCTTAGGATGTAAATTCAAACGCTCAAACGTCGGACGAAAGGCAGTACCAGATAATAAAATACTCAAATACTGCTCACCAATCAGTACGTTGATGCTTAAAGCAGACATGGCAGCGGCAAATATGGCGCGTCCTGATGTGGTTAATGTGTCTTTGATCCCTAACAACAATGCTGGCAAAATACCCAATGCCGTTAGTAGTCCACCAAGACTGAGTGCCAATATCACAATCGCTTGGGTAAAGAACATACTCTGCACACCGCCGCGCGATAACATGCCTCCTACTTCACCCAGCTCTAATGATTCAGCGGGTGCATACCCTGCAAATAGATAACCACCTAACTGTCCAAAGCTCGGTGAGCTGTGCAAATAAGTAATAATCAATGCCGCAATAATGGTACAGATAATCGTATAGATAGCATTGACGCGAAAGATAGCCAATCCAACCAGCACGACAAAAGGCAATACCGCATAGCCTTGTACCAGCCCGCTTTCAATCAACTGCCCTTGCAGGATAGTCACCTGACTCAAATCTGAGCCAGCAGTCTGACCTGAGAAAAACCAAAAAATAATGACCGTCAGTATCCACGCTGGTACCGTGGTGTACATCATATTGCGAATATGCTCAAACAAATCAATACCCACCACCGATGAAGCAATGGTACAGGTGTCCGATAATGGCGACATTTTATCACCGAAAAATGCGCCTGAAACCACAGCACCTGCCGCAATCGCCACGTTGGCATCAAACGCATTACTCATCCCAATAAAAGCCACGCCCAATGTCGCGGCAGTGGTCAAACTACTGCCCAAAGCAATACCGATAATAGAAGTCAGCACAAAGGCAGAGATATAGTAATACTCAGGTGAAATCAGCTGAAAGCCAAAATACATCAGCGTTGGAATGGCACCAGACATCATCAAGGCGGCGACCATTAAACCGATAAAGAAAAACAGATAAATGGCACCGATACCACGCATGACACCTGATGCCATTTGCGACTGCATATCATCAAAGCTTAGCCCTTTGAACAGACCGATGCCTAGCAAGACACAGATAGCGAGAATCAATGATAAATGTGGTACCCAGCCAAAGCCAATCATGGTGACACCCATGATGGCGATGACAATGGCAGAAATCATAAAAGCAAGTTGAGGCGAAATTTGGGTTAATATCTTTGGCGGCATCACACGTCCTTAGCTTGCCAGCTGTATCTGGCATAGAAGTTGGCTTTGAGTGTGGCAAGTTTAATGAGTTACAATGCTTATTGCTACCTTCATCACTTACCAATTAGGCTATCGGTCTTTGCAGCCATAACAAAGTCATTGCGATGCAACCCTTTAATGCTATGCGACCACCACGTTACAGTGGCTTTGCCCCACTCTACCAAGATGCCTGGATGATGCCCTTCTGCTTCAGCGATGTCTGCCAATTGATTGGCAAATGCCATCGCCTTGACGAAGTTTTTAAATTTATATTGGCGTTGCAATTGTTTGATGCCATCAACGTCAATCAATGACCAATCTGGAATTTGCTGTAATAGCTCGCTTGCCTCAGCATCCTCAACTGTTGGTGCACCAATACGGCAGGCTTCACAGCTGGCTTGTGATAATGTCGTCATTATAATTTCCTTTTATGTTAACTGTTTTTTTAGTAAATATACGTCCGTGTTGACGCTGTTCTTATTGCTATATGATTCAAAGGATGCTGCGCTTCCCAATCATGCATTAAGCATTTTTTGCCGTATAAGCTGGCTCAAACAATCCCAGTGACATGGCTTTTTTGACCATTGCCATGATGTCGCTATTAACGATATCGAATAACGTATCCAAATCATCAATGACATAATAAATCGGCTGAATATGGTCAATACGATAAGGAGTACGTAACACATCAAGCAAGTCAAACGCTCGATGCTCTGGTTGAGGCTGGGACTTATGTTGAGACTGAGGTTCTGCTTGCTGCTCAGAACTAGCATTGAGTGCATAAATGGTCTCAGACGGTGAGCTTAAGATGCCACCGCCATAGATTCGACGGTTATCTTGGGTTTTTCCTACCAAACCAAACTCGATGGTAAACCAATAAAGCCGTGCCAAAAACCATCTCTCTTCTTTGCTGGCATTGAGACCCAGCTTGCCATAAGTCTCATTAAAAGTCGCAAATGCAGGGTGTGTCAGTAGCGGACAATGTCCGACGATTTCGTGGAAAATATCAGGCTCTTCGATATAATCCATATCATCAAATCGACGGATAAAAGTTGCAACGGGAAAGGATTTATTGGCAAGCAATTTGAAGAACTTACCAAAGCTTATTAGCGCGGGGACAGCAGCAGTTTGCCAACCAGTAGTCGCTTGCAATACCTCATCGATATCATGCAATTGTGGAATACGGGTGGCGGGCAAATCCAGCTTTTTCAAACCGTCTAGATAGGCTGGGCAGGCGCGATTGGGTATTTGCTCGGCTTGACGCTCAAGTAACGCTTGCCACATGCCACTTTCATCATCGCTATAGTGAATATGATCATGACTATCCGGCTGATGCGACACGTAAGGTTGTTTTTTCGGAGTAGAATCACTCTTTTGATGCGTAGAGTCATCGTGGCTAGCAGTATCATTGTTTGGTGTTTTAGAAGCGACACTATTGGCACCGATGGTGGTATTAAGAGAATCTATATGTGATAGGCGTTCCATGCCTGTGTTCCTTTTATTGCAGTTAGCGCTTTAAATGTTGTTAGTCGCGTTCAATGATGATTGAACCATCACATTGGCTTCACGACATTACAAAGTGCAGAGCTCATTATGGGCAAGACAAACTACTTTCATCCTGCCCATTTTTTTAGGGTCTGTTGAACATTCAAATGTGGAACTGGCAGTGGCTATTTTTTAGACAATACGCAGTGAAATTTTTGACGCCTAGTCGTTCTAGGTTAGACAATTTCGCCATGTATTAGCAAAAAATAGCCCTGCCCTGAAAGGCTAATACTAAAATCGCCCCAAACGTTGTTGTAAACCTAGCTAAGGTCTCGACATTATCGTCGGTTTACGCCTAGTTTGGTGCGATTTTAGCGATCAGCAGTCCTAATATTTGAATGTCCAACAGACCCTATTAACTTTTCCCTAAATGTAGCGTAAATTATGGCGTTTCAGTCTGTGGCTGACCAACCGCGCCGCGGCGCACTTGGTCACGCTCGATAGATTCAAACAAGGCTTTGAAGTTGCCTTCGCCAAAACCATCTTCGTAATCGCCTTTACGTTGGATAAATTCAAAAAACACTGGGCTGCCCAAGATAGTTTCAGAGAAAATCTGTAACAGCAGACGTGGGACAGAACCCTCAGTCGTGCCATCGAGCAAGATACCACGCATTTGTAGCTCAGATACAGTTTCGCCATGACCCGGTAGACGCTCGTCCAGCATTTGGTAATAAGTATCATTTGGTGCGGTCATTAGTGGAATACCAGCCGCTTTTAGCTTATCGATACTGGCAAACAAGTCATCGCTAGCCAAAGCGATATGCTGAATACCTTCACCGTTAAAGTGCATCAAATACTCTTCGATCTGACCACCGCCCTGCTTGGCTTCTTCATTTAGCGGGATACGAATTTTGCCATCAGGCGCTGTCATGGCTTTACTGGTCAGACCAGTGTATTCACCTTTGATGTCAAAAAATCTAATTTCGCGGAAGTTAAAAACGCGCTCATAAAAGTTTGCCCAATAGGCCATGCGACCACGGTAAACGTTATGGGTTAAATGATCGATGACTTTAAAGCCATGTCCGATAGGGTTTCTGTCTACATCAGTAAAAAATTCAAAGTCGACGTCATAAATAGATTCACCATCTTTATAACGGTCAATCAGATAAATCAATGAACCGCCAATACCTTTGATAGCAGGAAGGCGCAGCTCCATCACACCCGTTGGTACGTCTACTGGCTGCGCGCCCATCTCGATGGCACGCTCGTAGGCTTGTTTGGAATCTTGTACCCGAAAACCCATGCTACAAGCACCCGCGCCATGCTCTTCTACAAAGTAACTGGCTTGGCTTTTTGGCTCACGGTTCAGGATAAGGTTAATGTCACCTTGACGGTATAGCGCAACGTCCTTTGAGCGATGATTGGCTACGTGTGCAAAGCCAAGCTGTTTAAACAATGCCTCGACAGCATCTGGTTTAGGTGAGGCGAATTCAACAAAATCAAACCCATTTAAGCCCATTGGGTTTTCAAATAAATCTGCCATTGTAATCATCCTTAATTTCAATTGGTGGTCTAAAAATCATAAAAACAATATGAGAAAGCACCCTTAATCATGAGAAAGCACTCTCAATCAATAATTCATTATTGACGATGCATTTATATTAGATTAGGTTTATTTATAAGACTAATTGTTTTTTATGATTTATTTATCAGGTTTACTTATGAATATCAGCATTCGCCAACTCACCGCTTTTATCCAAGTCGCTGACAACGGTAGCTTTACTCGTGCCAGCGATCAAATGCATTTGACCCAATCTGCCGTTAGTGGATTGATTAAAGAATTAGAATCTGGCCTCGGTATTGTGTTATTTGACCGTACTACCCGTCAGCTGTCTTTGTCGGTAGTTGGACGGCATTTGTTGCCACAAGCACGGCGTATTTTGAATGAGATGCAGCTGTTCGAAAATGAGGCGAGTAGTTTGACCAGCTTGGCGCAAGGTCAAGTACGGCTAGCCGTTTCGCAGTTCGCAGCCTCGTCCATGCCAGCAGTTATCGCTCAGTTTTCCAAACAACACCCCGAGATTGGCGTGTCGTTATTGGACTGTTCAGCAGAAAACTTACTTAGACATATTCAAGACATCGAAGTCGATTTGGGTGTCGGTACTGAGCTTGGCTTTATGGAGACTGATGACGATGTCAACGCTGATTTGTTATATCAGCTGCCATTTTGTGTGGTGATGCCTGACAGCCATGCGCTGGCACAAAAACGTGAGATAACGTGGCAGGATTTATTAGACATTCCGCTCATCACGCTGCAAGGTCCTTTCATTGAACAAGTGACAGCAGAACTGGACGATCAGATCGCCAGCCATATCCAGCAGGCACGATATAAAGTGAATTTTATGTCTACCGCCCTTGAGATGACCCGTCAAGGATTTGGCATTACGCTTTGCTTGCCCTACATGCCTGAAGTTATCGACTGGGTCAGTGCCAACGGCTTGCAAATGCGACCTTTGTCCCAGCCTGTTAAGATGCGACAGTTCTTTATTTATCAACGCTCCTCACGCGCGCTATCCCCTGCCACTATTGCTTTCAAGAAATTCTTACAGACGTATTTTAACGATCATTTTGATGGTTTACACAATACTTAATTTGCATAACACTTAGTTTGTACGGTACTTTATTTTTATAGTACTTGATTTTTATAGCACTTAATTTTACATAGTACGTAAGCCAAGTTTATTCAATCCTTGACGGAAACCATAAATATAATTAAAAAATAAATAGGGCATGTTGGTGTTTTTCAAGCGTTTTATATATTATTTGGCTTGTCGTCAGTCAATGTGACTAAATCTTACGTTGAGTTAATTATCCATTTGATTTATGCTTTTTGGCTTCGCGACTCATATTTTTTGTAAGGATACAGAATGTTTAGAAGTGTAGAATATTATGCTGGTGACCCTATCCTAGGGCTTATGGACAAGTTTTCTGCTGATCCCAATCCCAATAAAGTCAATTTGGGCATCGGTATCTATTACGATGAAGAAGGGGTACTGCCCGTACTGGACTGTGTAAAAACAGCCGAAGAGTGCATTGCCGACCCTATCTCTGCGCGTCCCTATTTGCCAATGGCAGGATTGCCTGGTCATCGTAGCGCTTGCCAAAACTTACTGTTTGGTAAAAACGCTCAAGTGTTAACTGATGGTCGTGTGGCTACGATAGCGACCCTCGGTGGCTCAGGTGCGTTAAAAGTTGGCGCTGAGTTTATCCATCAGTGGTTCCCGCAGTCGAAGTGCTATGTCAGCGACCCGACATGGAGCAACCATATCGCCATTTTTGAAGGCTGCGATGTAGAAGTTGGCACTTATCCCTACTACGATAAAGCCAGCAGCAGCATCAAATTCGATGAGATGATCGGTTTTTTTGAAACTTTAAATAAACAAGATATCGTGTTGTTGCATCCTTGCTGCCATAATCCAACCGGTATGGATTTGACCAAAGCGCAATGGGATAAAGTCTTAGAGGTGATACAACAGCGTGAGCTGATTCCCTTTATGGACATTGCCTACCAAGGGTTTGGCGAGGATATGGACAGTGATGCTTATGCTATCCGTAAAGCGGTTGATATGGATCTCATATTATTCGTGAGCAATTCCTACTCGAAAAACTTGTCTCTGTATGGAGAGCGTGTCGGCGGTCTGTCCGTCGTTTGCCCTACCGTAGAGGAAACCGAACGCGTCTTTGGTCAGTTAAATTTCATCGTTCGCCGTATTTATACCAGTCCCCCATCACATGGCGGACGTGTGGTCGATATCGTCATGAATGATGACGCACTATACCAGCAGTGGGTTAGTGAGGTTTATGGCATGCGCGACCGTATAAAAGCCATGCGCTTAAAGCTCAAGTCGGTATTAGAGTCTAAACTTCCTGAGCGTAGTTTTGATTATATTACTCGTCAAAACGGTATGTTTAGCTTTACCGGATTGACAGTTGAGCAAATCGAGCAATTACAAACCGAATTTGGTATTTACATGGTATCTAACTCACGTATGTGTGTGGCAGGCTTAAACGTCAACAACATTGATTACGTGGCCAATGCCATGGTAAAGGTTTTAAAAGACTGATTAAATCACACAACTAAAAATGTGGTTTGATAAAAAAGGCTGAGCACTTGCTCAGCCTTTTTTTGTGTTTCATTTTGGTGTAATTAGTAAAAATAATAATACAGTCAGTGAAAAGTAATATCGATACATCACGCACTGCTGATATCAATTTTATAGCTGGTATAGCGCCAAGCCATTGCACAAAAAACTTGCAATCCACATATCAATAAATTACATTATACGTAAGTAGTTAATTATAACGTAATCATAAATTTATATTAGCAAGGAGCAAATCATGTCAACGATTGACGCAAGCCTCACCTCATTTATCGATATCACCCCCGATTCTGACTTTTCAATCCACAATCTCCCCTACGGTATTTTTAGCGATACCAAAGACGCTGCTGGTAATAACAAGCGCCGCGCTGGTGTTGCCATCGGTGAGCATGTACTGGATTTGTCTGTACTGGAAACAGAAGGGTTATTGACCTTAGAGGGTGGCTCATACTTTGACCAACCTACTCTGAATGCTTTTATTGATTCAGGTCGAGACAATTGGACGCAGGCACGTACAACTATTCAAACACTGCTGTCTAGCGATAATGATACCTTACGTGACAATGCAGACTTACAGCAAAAGGCGCTGTTTAAACAAGCAGATGTCACCATGCATTTACCTGTTCGAGTGCCCGGTTTTACCGATTTTTATTCTTCTAAAGAGCATGCGACCAATGTCGGCACCATGTTCCGCGACCCAAACAACGCCCTACTACCTAACTGGACTGAAATGCCTGTTGGCTATAACGGACGCGCCAGCACCGTCATCGTTAGCGGGACGGATATCGTACGTCCATCAGGCCAGCTAAAGCCCAACCCTGATGACCGTCCTATTTTTTCTGCCTGTAAGCGTTTAGATTTTGAGCTAGAGACTGCATTTGTCGTTGGCAAAGGCAATCATATCGGTCAACCAATCGCTGTAGATGAGGCCTCTGATCATATCTTCGGTATGGTACTGCTTAACGACTGGTCAGCCCGAGATATCCAAAAGTGGGAATACGTACCTTTAGGGCCATTCAATGCTAAGACCTTTGCTTCTGAAGTGTCCCCTTGGATTGTCACCATGGATGCATTGGCCCCGTTTAAAACGGCTTGCCCAACACAAGAACCTAAGCCACTTGCTTATTTAAATGAAAAAGCGAGCAATAACAGCTTTGACATCAATCTTTCGGTTGAGTTACTACCTGAAAATGCGGAGACGGCTACTGTTCTTTGTGAGACCAATTTTAAATATATGTACTGGTCAATGGCACAGCAGCTTACCCACCACACCATCACTGGCTGCAAAGTCGAAGTCGGCGACATGATGGGCTCAGGGACGATTTCAGGGCCAACGCCAGACTCTTATGGCTCGATGCTAGAGATTGCTTGGAATGCGACTAAACCAGTCACGCTAAAAGGCGGCGAGACGCGCAGCTTCATCGAAGATAGCGACACAGTGATCATGAAAGGCTATAGCGAGAAAGACGGCATTCGTGTTGGATTTGGTGAAGTACGCGGCAAAGTACTGCCAGCACTTAGCTTTGATTTTGATTTTGATTTTGATAAATAATAACCGTATATAAAAAAGGCGTAAAAGTAGATTCAAACTGTCAGAAAATAATGACATACCGTCTATAAGCACTGGCAGCTTGTCTATTGATATTAACGATACGCCCTATCAAAAGGAGTTTGATATGAGCTTTACCATTGAAAAAATTCATCATGTGGCTTATCGCTGCAAAGATGCCAAAGAGACCGTTGAATGGTATCAAGAACACCTAAACATGGATTTCATCTTGGCATTCGCAGAAGACCATGTGCCTTCAACCAAAGCTTTTGACCCCTATATGCATGTCTTCTTGAATGCTGGTAGTGGCAATGTTTTAGCTTTCTTTGAAGTACCCAATCAACCTGAGATGGGTTTTGATCCAAACACCCCAAATTGGGTGCAGCATTTGGCGCTAAAGGTCAAAGACCGTGATGAACTATTGATTGCCAAAGAGCATTTGGAACAAGGCGGCATTGACGTCATTGGTGTAACCAATCACGGTATATTCCATTCTATTTACTTCTTTGATCCCAATGGTCATCGCCTTGAGCTGACTTATGACGATCCAACCTCAGAAGACAAAGTCTCGATGATTACAGACGCCATCAAGCAAGACATGCTAGATGAGTGGTCTCGTACCAAACGCGCCCCAGCACATACGCAGTTTTTGCATAGTGAAGAGCTGGCTGAAGCACGCGAAATAGCGCCTGTCGGTGAATAGCAAACCATATCTAACCATCATGAAAGGATTCGATGATGAAAGTAAAAACCCCTTTAGGAATACTCTTGGCTGCCTCTATTGCGATGACTGGCTGCTCCAATAACGACCAAGCAGCAGGCGCGTCTACAGATGCAGGTGAAGTGACGACGTTGCGATTCTCTCATTTTATGACTGCCACTGACAACATAAACACCGAAGCATTAGAGCCATGGGCGAAGAAAATTGAAGCCGATTCAAACGGCCGCTTAAAGGTTGAGATATACCCTTCTGCGACGCTCAGCAAACCAGGTGCTACCTATGACGCTACGGCTAAAGGCAGTGTAGATATTGGTATGCAAGCGCAAGGATATACAGCAGGACGATTCCCTTTGACTCAAATTGTAGAGTTGCCGGGTATCACAAATACTGCACAGCAGCAGAGCTGTATACTTCATAAACTATATGACGAGGGTGTCATTAAAGATGAGTATGAAGACACTCACTTGCTCGCTTTGATAGGCACTGGACAAGGAGCGCTTCATACGGTTGATAAACCGATTCGCACGCCAGCTGATATGAAAGGTCTGCGTATTCGCCAACCTTCTGCGGTTGCGAGCCATATTATCGAAGCCACTGGTGCTGCACCTGTCGGCATGCCTGCCAGTGATACTTATACCTCGCTTCAGCGCGGTGTCATTGACGGGCTCAGCTTTACTTGGCAGCCCATTCAAGCGTTTCGCCTTGATGAGCTGATCAATACGCACACCAACATCCCTTTTTATAATTCCACCTTTGTGATCAGTATGAACAAAGATAAATATAACAGCTTGCCTGATGACCTCAAAAAAGTGATTGATGACAATTCTGGCGCAGAGCTGGCAGCGCATATCTCTAAGGTATTTGACGTCAGCAATGCCAAAGCGATGGCTGCTGCTAAAGAAAAAGGCGATATTATGATTGATATCCCTGACCCACTCAACGACCCAGATTGGAGAGGCCCATTAATGGAGGGCTCTCAGCATTACCTAGATGAAGTAAATGCGACTGGCCTAGACGCTGACAACGTATACGAAAAAGCAAAAGCGGCCAGTAGTGCCTGTATGGTTTAGAGGATGAATATCATTAGATGATGTTCGAAAATAAATCTTTTGATGCGATAGCCAGTTAGCTTATAGAATCACATACTGGCTACGCTATTTGATAACGCTGCGCTATTGCGAGTATTTGTTCGACCACGTTATGTTGCTCGCTCATCGGTAATTGCTCTGTGGTTCCAATAATAGTGATGGCGTATTCTAACGGTAGCGCTTCGTTAACAGTTTTATCACTACTCGTGGATGGTTTAGCAGCACTACTGGCAAGCTGCGGTAAGATGACAGGAATTGTAATGGCATTAATGCCCATGAGCATATCGCCCGTCACTGTTGCATAGCCTTGAGTACGAATTTTGGCTTGCAAGTGACTGAAATTCTGCCATTTTTCTGTAATTATTGCTTCATTGTCTGTCTGCCATTCAGCTGCGACCAATGGCTGAATGATGACATCTGGCTGATAACTGGCAAATAACTGCCCTGTCGCCGATGTCGTCAGTGGCATACGCGAACCGATGCGAGTAATGATACTGATTGGACTGTCTGGCTCAACCGACTGAATGATGATAGGGCCTTCACTAAACCATTTGGCGATTTGTACCCCGCAATTTAAGGTGTCTTTAATCTCATTAGCCACCTGCGTGAGACGTGCCAAAAGATTGTTTTGGTTGAATCCAGTATGTCCTAATGATGCCAATGCATTGACTCTATCGCCCACTCCGTATCGACCATCATCGAGCTTACGAGCATAGTCTTTACGAATGAGGCTGACCAAGTAACGATGGGATTTTGCTGGGTGCATTTGCATGGCTTCAGCGATATCCTTTAGCATCATAGGCTCATTGCGGTCGATCAGCACATCTAGAATCGATAGCCCAATCTCAAGCGACTGGACGCCACTTTGGTTTTTACTGGTGACAGAACTATCTAAAAGGGTTTTGGCTGCTGGCATGATTTGCTCAATGAATAATTTACTTAGTTAAATGTCAATTTAAAGCTGGGATAAAGATTTAACATCATCACGCTTGTTTTAGGCCGTGTTGAACATTCACAACATATCATAATAAAAGGAATTAATAATGATGACACTTTATGGCTACTTTCGCAGTGGCACTTCTTACCGTACTCGTATCGCTATGAACCTAAAAGGTTTAGATTACGACGATATCGCAATCAATTTGGCACAAGATGAGCAGTTAGAGACTGCCTTTAAAGCGATTAACCCGCAAGGATTGGTGCCAGTCCTAAAAGTTAATGATTTACTATTATACCAAAGTCCAGCTATCTTGGAATGGTTAGAAGACGTCTACCCTGAGCAGCCATTATTGCCTAAAGATGCTGCTGGACGTATGCATGTGCGCGCGTTGAGCGCCATGATTGGTTGCGACATTCATCCGCTTAACAATCGCCGTATCTTACAATATTTACGTAATGAGTTATCAGTAGATGAGGAAAATGTGATTGCATGGTGCAATCGCTGGATTAGTGAAGGATTTGCCGCTTTAGAGACACGTTTGGCGGCGGATAAAAATCGCGGACAATTCTGCTATGGTGACAGTCCTACTTTTGCAGATTGTTATTTGATTCCTCAAGTTTCTTCCGCTCGCCGTTTTAAAGTAGACCTCAGCGCTTATCCCAACGTCGTCGCTATTGATGCCCACTGCCGCACGCTAAAAGCCTTTGCAGATGCTGACCCTATGATGCAACCCGATGCCCCTAAGCCTCAATAAATCACGAACCCGTTATTGAAAGGATAAGCACGTTGCAAAATAGGTTCTATAGTCGATTCAATGTAAAAAGAACACAGCTTAAAAAGAACATAGCATTGCTGGGATTGATTTTCGAAGCCTCTGTCTGCGCAGGCACAGTAAGCAAGAAAAATTGATATCAGCAGTGCGTAATGTATCGATATTACTTTTCACTGATTACACCCTCTTGTTTTAATACACCCTCTTGATTTTTAACTGATTATAGGCGATAGTTACTGACTTTAGTACAACTGCTTTGATATTGTTTTCAAAGCAGTTTTTTGTAAAAAACCGACGACTGGTATCAGAAAACCGATAAAAGTTCTAATAATGTGAGCTAATTCAGTGTATAGTTTAAATGAACTTGGTAAGGATACTATTTAATTTAATTAATCAAACTTTAGAATGTAATTGAATTCATCAAAGTTCATATGTTATGAAATTTTCACAGCCTCTATCACTTAAGTTTTTCTACAAGGATCCGTATGAAACACACCACAAAGGCTCTAATAGCAGCCATGACTCTATGCGTTAGCGCAAGCGCCGTCGCCTCTAGTCACCGTGAAGCCCCTTCCATTACCAAAACCCCTAAAGTCGATGCCACTGACTTTTATATGTTCAATAGTTATGAAAATAATCGAGCCGATTACGTCACGATTATTGCCAACTATTTACCGCTACAAGACGCTTACGGTGGACCTAATTACTTCGCATTAGACGACGATGCCTTGTATGAAATCCATATCGATAACAACGGTGATGCTGTCGAAGATATTACCTTCCAGTTTGACTTTACCCAAAACTTAAACAGTATCGAAATCGACTCAGATGGCAACCCATCGACAGCAAATGTCGCCATTCCTTTGTCCAACGCTGGTGATGCTTCGGTTGCTGCTAACGTACAAACCAGTGAGAGCTATGACGTCACGATGGTCAAAGGCGATCGCCGTAGTGGCTCACGCACTGATTTGGGCAATTTCAAAAAACCATTTGACTATATCGGTACCAAATCGTTTGCTGACTACCCTACCTATGCACGCAGCTTCATTAAACCGTTAAACTTGGGTAGCTGTGGTCAAGGTCGAGTATTCGTTGGTCAACGTGCTGAGAGCTTTGCAATCGACTTGGGTAGAGTGTTTGATTTAATCAACCTAAACCCATTAGGTGCACGTAATGGTGGTACTAACATTCTGGCAGATAAAAATATTACCTCTATTGCCATGGAAGTGCCTAAAGCTTGCTTAGTTAACGCGACTGGTAACGATCCTGTCATCGGTGCTTGGACAACGGCTAGCGTTCGTCAAGCGACCTTGGTAAATGGCAATCCTGCTTCAGGTATCAGCACAACGGCCAAAAAAGGCGGTGCATGGACGCAAGTGTCACGACTAGGTATGCCATTGGTCAATGAAGTGGTTATTGGACTTAAAGATAAAGATAAATTCAATGCGTCAGAGCCAAAAGATGATGTAGCAAAATTCGCGCCTTATGTCTTCTATCCTACGCTTCCTGCTCTAATTCAGACTTTATATCCGCAAGCGCCAGCACCAACGAATTTCCCTCGTCAAGATTTAGTCACCGCATTTTTAACGGGTGTTCCTACGATCAACAAACCTGCTAATCCAAAACAAGTGCCGGCAGATATGTTACGACTGAACACTAGCACGCCTGCTGTTGCAGCTGCCAATCAAAATGACTTAGGTGTGATTAGTATTATTCCAGGTCAGAACGATGGTCGCCCAAGTGCAACTGCTAAAGATGTGGCAGGTTTTCCAAACGGTAGACGTCCTGGTGATGATGTCACTGACATTGCGTTGAGAGTATCTATGGGTGCTTTATGTCATGCTGGATTGCCTGCAGACGTCACTTGTGTGCCTGCGGATGCTAAAGCTGGCAAAGCATTGTTTACAGATGGTGCAGTCAAACCTGCAACCGAGTTTGACTCTGTCTTTCCTTATCTAAAAACGCCTAACCCAGGTAGCCGATAAGCTGAATCTAACCCAAGGAGAAATACTATGCGCTATATAATGTTAGCCGTATTGATCACTGGATCAGCTGCACTTTCTGGTTGTTTCAATGATAATGACAACAATGACTTTGACTCGTCAAATCAGGTTGATAATGCTGTTGCGGCAGACCAAGCGAAAGCGAAGTTAGCCGTTAATAATACCTCTGCTGTGATTGACGCTAGTAATAATGTCGACACTGATGAGCCTCAAGATATTGATCGGGTAATGCTGCCTGAAGCCAATTTGGCAGAACCTGTCGCAGTATCAGGCGCCAATGCCTCGCTGTAGTTTGACCTGAAGTTATCCAAGCACCTAATCAGTTTACTGATTGGGTGTTTCTTTATGTTTTGAGCCGAGATATTTTATGCATTGGATTAAATTCCCTATCGGATTATTACTGTTATTATCTCTCAGCAGCCAACTGCTTCACGCTGCCCCCTTTATACCAAAAGACGATCAACAAATTCTAGCGACCCTGCCTACAGATTCCCCAGCGCCGCGCTATCTAAACGCTGCTGACTTTCGAACTGACACACACACAAATACCCCAGCACAAACCAGTCAATTACTAGAACGTGCGTATCTACAAGGTGATCCTCGGGCATTGGGTCAGGCACGCGCGCAGTTAGATCAGAGCACAGACCAGAGTATAGATACGCTAATGCTACGAGCACGAGCATTGCAGTCAGATCATAAATTTGCTCAAGCAAAAGAGTTACTAACACAGATATTAGAACAAGAAGCGACTCATCCAGATGCTCTATTAACTCTTTCTTCTTTACTGGTCGTCCAAGGTCAGTTTAAAGACGCTTTGAGCTACTGCAACAAACTTGATGATCCTGAATTGCGTGTTTATGAGCTGGCTTGTCAGGCTCAGATACAGAGCATGACTGGGCAGCTTGAACAGGCAAAACAAACACTCAGTGGACTGGCGGCGATCGCACCTGGGTTAGATGCATCAACTGCTCGCTGGATATACTTGATGCAAGCAGATGCCGCATTACGTAGCCAAGATACTTCGCTTACCAATCAGATTTTTAGTGTGATGGACGATCAAACCGTACCGGCGCTGATGGCTCGCGCTGACTGGCTATTGAGTATCGGTGAGTATGAAAAGGTACGCGATATGCTCCAAGAGCATACGGATAAAGACGCCTTGCTACTACGCCTTATCACTGCTCAAATGGAATTAGGCGACCCTCAAGCACAGAAAAACTTGGCCTTGATGAAAGAACGCATTGAGGTATGGCAGATACGCAAAGAAAACGCGCACATGCGCGAACAAGCGACTTATGCTTTGCTGGCCAATCAAGTGGACTCAGCACTAAAATTGGCTCAAGATAATTGGCAACAGCAGCGTGAAACGGCTGATATCGTGCTCTATGCGAGCGCAGCTATCAAAGCTGGCAGCCAAGCAGACATCAAGCTAATACGCCAATTCATGACAGACACGCAATTCGAATATCCTGCACTAGAGCAAGCGCTACGCTCAGGTAAAATCAGTGATTGTCTAAATTGCCAAGTTGCCACTATGCAAACGTCCAACACTCAAGCCAAAAGCACGCAAACCGTAAACACGCAAGGTATGAATAAGGAGAAGCTTTTATGAATGCGCTTCGCAGACTTATTGGAAGTCATACTTATCGTTACCTGACGCTGTTGTTACTGGCGCTGACGTGTTCAGTGGCACAAGCGCATGAGTCTAGTACCGCCTACTTAAACCTCAATCTGAGCGACTCTGAGAGTACGGCAGAGAGTAAATATGATGCTGAATATGAGCTTTCACTGCGCGACTTAGCGTTGCTGATTGATATAGATCCAAACAAAGACAGTCAAGTCAGTTGGGCAGAAGTAAAGTCACAGACATCGCTGATAGAGCAACTGATTCAATCCAAAATAAAACTAGAAAGTAGCGCACAAGCGTGTCAAATTACAAAATTTGCGCCATTGGCCATTAATACACGTGGCGGATTTAATTACTTATATAGCAATTTTGCCTTAAGCTGTACTCAGCCCATCGATAATCTTGATTATCAAATATTGGCAGGTATCGATGCTAACCACCGATTGATTCTGACTCAGGCTAATGATGACACTGCCCTACAAGTGCTAGCAGTAGGTCAAAGCCCATTAGGAGCGCAGGCAAATACTGGCTGGATGTCTACCGCGACTAATTTTCTCAAAAGCGGTATACACCACTTGCTGATTGGTTGGGATCATCTGTTATTCTTATTTGTACTGCTCATTCCTGCGGTGTACGTGCGCAAACAGAAACAATTGATTGCTGTCACTAAACCAAAAGCGGCGCTGCTTGAAGTGTTTTGGATTGCGACTTCGTTCACACTCGCTCACTCCATTACACTTAGCTTAGCGGCACTGCAAATCGTTAGCATACCGCCACGCTTTATCGAATCTTTGATTGCATTGTCTATTGCCTTTGCCGCGCTCAATAATGTCGTGCCATTATTACGGGTACGAGCGGTCTATCTGGCCTTTGTTTTTGGACTGATTCACGGTTTTGGTTTTGCCAATGTATTGGTAGACTTGCCACTTGCTACCAGTGCACGTGTATTAGCGTTGTTGAGTTTCAATATAGGCATTGAGATGGGACAGTTAGTATTTATCGCTTTGGTGTTTCCAATAGCGCTACTATTACGTCACACACAATTTTATAAATGGATTATATTTTATATCGGTTCGCTGATTAGTATTTTAGTGGCACTGTGGTGGTTTTTTGAACGGGCATTTTAGATGATTGCCGTTTTCTTCCTTTTAAGCTGATTCAAAAAATAAACCCTAGAGCGTGTCATCATTTAGATTGTGAGACTTAAAATGAGAAAAATTGCAGCCAAACAAGGAAGAAATAGCCGCTAATATGAACATATTGGCAAAATTTCTGACGATGTTTGGCTAAATTTAGCCATTTTAAGACCACTAAATGTATTCATGTGCTAATTGATGACACGCCCTAGCATCTTCTTGATGGTAGGGCTTATTTTTTACGGTTGTATTTCAAAAGCTTATTCATTGACGAAAGCAACTTTAGTGAGACCTGCATTACTCGCAGCAGCCAAGACTTGCGCCACCATATCGTAACGAGTGTCTTTGTCTGCGCGCAGATGAATACTAGGATCTAGCCCATCACTTGCTGCTTGCGCAAACCGTGTCTGTAGTTGCGGTAATGACAGCGACTCTTCATCCCAAAACAGCTCATTATCTTGATTAATACTGATTTGTAATATGTCATCAGGCAAATCATTAATCGTAGCACTGGTCTTGGGCAGATCCAATGGCACAGTTGGGTTCATCACTGTCGCTGTCACTAAAAAGATAATCATCAGCACCAGCATGATATCGATGAGCGGTATCAGGTTCATCTCGCTCAAACCTTGAGTGTCATCATCTCCTAGATGAAACGCCATGCGTGTCTCCTTTTTTATAGCCAATAAATTGCAAAGATCTAAACATTTGTATTCGTTTTATCTGTCGCCACTGCTGGACGCATCGATGCACCTAAGAGACCATGAGCGATATCATTGGCTAAGAATAACGTTCGACGATTCATACGCGCAATGATGTTATAAAAAATCACAGCAGGAATCGCAACGGCAAGACCAAGCCCCGTCATGATGAGCGCCTCACCTACTGGACCTGCCACTTGCGCAAGCCCTGCCTGCCCGCTCATACCGATACTGCGTAGCGCATGAAATATGCCCCATACCGTACCAAATAATCCAATAAAGGGTGCAATAGCGGCAGTCGTACCTAGTAGCGGCAATCCTTGCTCACTGCGATGTCGATAGCGACCAATCAGTTGCAATAAAGTCTGCTCGGTCATCAATCTGCGCTCCTCTGCACTGGCTTGCAAACTAGGCGGTACTTGTTTTTGCAATTGCTGCGCTAAATCAGCCGCGACAGTTTTGGCCAGTTGGCGACTATAATACAGCCGCAAAATTCCTGTGACCCAAGAAGCAACCGATAACGCAAAAAGCGCAAAAAATAAAGCCTTGGTAATAATATCTGTGTATTGCCAATAATCCATAAGATCCATACATCTTCCTTAACGTAACTATCTTGACTTGGCTATCTTAACGTAATTATCTTGACGTAATTATAGTAGATTCACTTTAAAAAAATACCATACTGCTGGGATGAGTTTTTCTAAAGCTCTGAAGTGCCAAGCACACAGCAAGCAAGGAAATTTATAATGCCTAGGTGTGATACTTGCCGTTTTTTTATATTGATCTGACGATAGATCGTATTGTTCATTTAAAAACAGCTGCTATCATTGTCATCGGCGAAAGACCTTACAAATTCTATGTTAATTGTTAAATGTCGGTCTCTCATATACCAATGACATCGGCACAATCGCATCAACTGTTTTACCGTCTTTTTGCAGTGGATTGAGTTGCCCTGTCCTGACCTGCGTGGTTGCCATTGCATCGATTATTGGACTGCCTGAGGGTTCAAGCAGTTGCACCTCAGTAATATAGCCTTCTTTATTGACATGCAACTCTAGCATGACGATAAACACATCACCGAGCTCAGTATCAACGCTACGCCATATTAGCAATGGTAAGCTAGTCGTCGGTTCGTGCTTATCGAGCCAGCTACCATAATCTGCCAAAAACGGGGCCCTCTCGTCATTTTTATTGATTTTATTATTTTTATCAGCCTTCTCATCTATAGCGGCCTGATCAGTGACTTGCTTTTCGGCTTGGGCAGCGGCTAACTTCAGCATGTTGGCAATTGTTTCATTGGCTGCTTGTATGCGCCATTGCTCTTGTTCGGCGAGCTTTCGGTTGGTTTGTTTTCCTAGTGCACGTTTCTGTCTGGCTTGATCACGGTTGAACTGCGCTGTCACAGCTCGAATCATCGCCGATAGATCTTGCTCTGTGTCCTCTGATTCATTTGATACATTCGATATTTTTCTTGATTCTACTGTCGTCAATGGTGACGCTGATGAGGGGTTTTCGAGAGAATTTTCAGGATTTCTTTCTAAATTGGGTGGTTTTTTAGCCACGTCAGTGTTTGTTGTTGAAGGTATTAGCGCTTCTTTTGTTTCAGCTTTTAATGTTGCAGCTGATAACGTCTGAGCAGATGCTACTACTGTTTCTAATGGTTTGATTGGTTGAGTCTCAGAGATGGGCTTTTTTTCCGAGACAGGCTTGGATTGAGGTTCTGTACTTGGCGTATTGGTAGGAGGTGACGCTAATGTGATTAGCTCTAGTTGAATGGTCTCTGGTTTATTTTTTATTTCGGGAGGTTTTGGGGTATCGATAGACATCATTGCCCATACCGTGGCACCGTGCAAGGCAACCACAAAAATGGTGACCCAAGCATTGAGAGGACGAGTGAATGGATTTGGTAGTATCATGATGATTAGAATACTCATTAAAAACAAACCTGTATATCGATTTATTCAATAAATAACCAAAGCATATCAAACATTCAGTAAGGGCACTGCAAACCACTATGCTTTAATGAATTGACAACGAGTTATCTTCATAAAGGCAATTTGACGTAACGCTTATTTATGTCAGCTCCTTGTGTTTAAAGAGTATCTATTTAATAGGCAAAATTATCTGTACCACCAACCCTTGAACATCATCTTGGCGATTGTAGACATGAATCTGACCCTTATGCGCCATCACAACCGCATGGACAATTGCCAATCCCAAACCATAGCCACCTGTTTCACGATGACGAGCCGAATCAAGCCGTACAAAGGGCTGAAAAATACGCTCTACATCTTTATCCGCGACGCCGCCGCCCTCGTCCATTATGCTGATTTGAATCGCGGGTTTCTTATCCTCCATCTCCACCTCTTTAATATCAGCAATCACTGTTGAATCAGAGGCCGTATGCATAAAGGCATTACGGATGACATTTTCAAGCGCGCTATGTAGCTGCTCTTGGTTACCAAGCACAGTCCAAGGAGTGGCTGAGTAAGCCGTTGATAAAGAATCTGTCACGCGTGTATGACTCGGCTGCCATTGCCAGCGCACGTTTTTATGCTGAAACTCAAAACAAACGTCTTGACCAATTTCACTGATAATATCAGAGAGATCAACCGCTTCGTTTTCTATATTATCGATCGTATATTGCTGCATTTGTAGAGATTGAATATGAATGATTTGCTCAATCAACTCATTCATCCGCGCTGACTCTTTGTCGATACGGTCTAGGTAACGACCGGCATTCGGTGCAAAGTCGCGAGTCAACTCAGTCGCAACGTCAAGACGCGCCAGTGGCGATCGTAGCTCGTGCGAGATATCACTGAGCATCTGTTTGCGTGCCAGCTCACTCTCAGCCAACCGCGTTGAGAGTTTGGCCACATCTTTAGCCAGCAAACCCAATTCATCATCGCCCATTTTTGATAGATTTGGATGGGCTTGATAGTCGCCGTCAATCATACGATGTACGGTGTTTTGCACACGGCGAATACGCTGGGTCAATGTACGACTCAGCCAAACACAAACCAAGATGCTAAAGATAATAATCAACAGTAAACGTATGGGAAAATTGCCACGTTGCAGCGCCACGACGTCTGAAAAGCGCAGATGCGGACGCAACTGTATGATCACAGCCTGCTCATCTGGTAAGACGACTGTCATGTCCGCCAGTTCAGGACGACTATCAGGATCAGCCATCTTCGCGCGATTCGGGGTCATCGGTGACAGGATATGATTTAAAAGTGACGGTTCGTTATTTGATACTCTATCATCGTGATTACCAGACATTTTATTATCAGGTTTTTTATTATCCGCATTAGGCATTGACTGTATTGGTAGCATTGATGAATACCCCATTACCTGTCGATCGCTATTCATAGGTTTTTGCCTACGCCCATCTCTATCACGATAACGTGGAAATATAATGGCACCTTGCTCATCATAGACTCTGATCTGATTCATAAGCCGCCGATCTTGACGGTACATCTCCCTGACAGTGGTTAAATCACCCACTTGTAGCGCCTCAGTCATTTCTTGGCGTTTAACCAATAAACTATCAATTTGCACATCCATACGAGCGGTTAGTGCTTTTTCGACCAGCCAACGTTCCACCATAATGGATAAAACTGAGGTTATCAGAATCGTCACTAATAAGCTTAAAAACAGACGCCAAAACAGAGTCATACGTATCTTAAATATTGGAGGCTTCATCGATGATTCCGTCATTACAACACCAGCTGATAACCTTTACCACGAACTGCCTTGATAGGCTCCTCGTGAAAAGGTTGGAGTTTTTTGCGCAGTCGCGAGACATGCACATCAAGGCTACGGTCGAACGGCTGTAATTCGCGTTGTAAGACATGCTCTGACAGCCACGCTTTGCTTACCACCTCGCCTTTTTGTTTCAGTAGCGCAACCAACAAATCAAATTCTGTGCCCGTCACTTGTAGCTCTATGCCATCTATCTGACAAAGCCGCTGGTTTTGATCCAAATGCAAACGGCTCTCTGGTAACGGCGTATGCTCTGATGCCGCCGCATTGGTGCGCTTGATGACGGCATTGATACGTGCCAGCAGTTCTCTAGGATTGCAAGGTTTGGTAATATAATCATCAGCACCAAGCTCCAGACCAATAATACGATCAATCTCCTCCCCTTTTGCCGTCAGCATAATGACAGGGATATCACTGATATTGGGCAATTGACGCAACACACTCAATCCATCGATTTTTGGCATCATAATATCTAGCACCAGCAAGTCATAAGCAGCACCATTAAGTACATTATTGCTCGCGGTTTTGAGTTTCTGTATGACAGCCTCGCCATCGTGAACGCAGTCGCATGTCACCCCATGATTGTGCAAGTATTCTTGTAATAATTGGGTCAACTCTTCGTCATCATCGCCTAGTAGTATGTGTGGCACATCTTTCTCCTTGAGCGTTGGATCGCTTTATTAGCCATATTATCAGTCAATTGCTTATCGATTCGCTATAAACGTTACCTTTCTTAATACTTCATAAATGTTCGTAACCTTTAACTGTCGTAATATAGCGTCTATCAGCGACAAATACTGATAACAAGCTGTGATGGATAGTGGCTATCCGGGACACTTACCATTCATAAGCTGATCAGATAAAAACTGACTTTTTCGCAACCAATAACGTATGCACCATAAATTAAGGTAATGATGATGAAAAAATTATTAATGGGCTCAGTATTAGCAATGTCTAGCATTTTCACCGTAACGGCTTGTACCAGTGTTAATGCAACCACTGATACCACACCAACGACCAGCAAAATGCAGCATAAAGATGGCATGAAAAAAGGTGGTATGAAAAAAGGCGGCATGAGAGGTCCAATGTCGCAACTAGACCTAACAGCAACGCAACAAGCGCAAATCAAAGCCATCATGCAAGCACAACACGGTGACCGTAAAGCTGACCGCACAAAAAACAAAGCAGAACGGGCGCAGATGCATCAACAAATGCAAGCACTGACCAATGCTAACACTCTAAATACAGCGGCAGTCAATCGCTTAGCTGATCAGCAAGCAGCTAAAACCAAGCAACGCTTCATTGAGCGCGTACAAACTCAACACGCTATCTCTCAGGTATTGACCGCTGAGCAACGCGCCAAACTTGCTACATTGAAGGCTGAAAAAATGGCGAAAGGTCATAAAGGCTCAGAGCACGGTAAAATGCATGGCAAACCACATCAAGGCATGTAATTCGTCATTAATAGGCTGTTTTGCATTCATGCTAAATGTCCTATAAGACTGATTATGAACACATAAAAAAGCGCATCGTATAAACGGTGCGCTTTTTAGTTTTCAATTTCAATAACGACTAACTAAACTTACCTACGATTAATCCATTTTTAATCAATCGCCCCAAACTTCTCTTTAGCCATCGGCATGACACTAAACATCATCTTTCCTATCGCAGTACCATTGCCATCACGATAATACTGCATCAACTCGCTACCATACTCGCGCACATCAATACTATTACTGGCATTGGGAACTTGCACATTACTTGGTAAGTTCGGAAATGCCATGTCTGTAGCGCTTATAGCGGAGTATTGCTGCAAAACATCTATGACCATGTTTTTATTGGAAGCAGTCTCGCTCGGAAGCTCACTACGCAGATGCTGCCATTTGAGCTGACCACGCTTATCAAACCCATACAACTCCTGCGTCTCTGCATTTGCTAGCATTGCACTTTCTGCCGTCTTTTCCTTTGCCTCTGCTGTTGTTTCCTCTATTGTCTCACTGCCACTATCGAAGCCATTCTTTATCATTGCTAGCATCTGCTGCACTAACGCTTTACTGGTAAATTTATCAGCATCTGCGGTGCTTACCTCGTAAGGCTCACTTTCTTTGACCAGCTCTGGATATCGCTGACTAATCCGCTCGTAAACAATACGCATGTAGTCTTGATAAAACTGCTCATAACTCTCAGCACTTTGTACGCGGCGAATAACTTGGTTACTTGCCAGCATTGCTGGTAGCTGATGCGCGGGTAACTTGGGAGAGAGCGAAGCTAGCATATTAGGGGCGACATAATCAAACTGGCTAACAGGTGCAGCCTCAAATGTGGCATCTAACGCTGCAAAATTACTTTTAATCAGCTCACTACCAAAGCCTTTGGGTAAGGTGCCATCATTAATGCCTAGCTTTAGCCACTTGTTGCGCCACTTTGTACCGAGCTTATCATCTAACATTTCTGAATTAAACATCGCAAAATTATCTGCCCACAGATAAATATCACCGTTTTTAAAATCTAAATATATAGGCTGATTGATACTGCTTTGATGATTGCGCGCGTGATACTGAACGCTCGCCAACATCGTCGCCTTACCAGCCATTGGCTGATAGACGCCTTGTGCATTGATAGATAAGGGCTTTAGCACATAAGCATCTAGCAGCTTTGCCTTTTTGACATCTTGCGCTGTCGTTCGGTCATCATAATTGTCAAATAACTGTTGGTAAGACGCTGGCACGGTGATCTCACTATCATAATTGCTATCTACCCATGCCTCATAGGCATCTGTACACTCAAGGTAGCGGTCTTTCAGCGTCGTTCGCTCAGCGTCATAATCTGCCACCAAAATATCTTTATTTTGCGCTACTGCTTGAGCAATTAAGGCGGCATATGCTTGATCGTGTGTGTCTTCGCAGTATTCATCGATATAGCCTGAGGCGACTGGCGCTTTGGCATCTATTTCCATATTTATATCGCTAAACTGCTGCTCGTTACTAATCTCCAGATTGCTATGGTAACTAAAAGACTGGCGGCGCTTTTTTTGTAACGCCGTTGCCAATGCTGTCTTGGCTGCCACTGGCGTTTGCTTGGCAGTCATCGCGTTAGATTGGTTGAGACTGGTAGATTGGCAACCCGTTAACAATAGCGCCCCTGTGACCAATGCACCAACAAATAAATGATTGCCATTAAAAACGGACGCAGCGCTCGCTGACGGAAGATGATTTGCAATGATTTGATGTACTGTTTTCATTTTTTATCCTTAATAAATATGGGCTTGAACATGACAAGATAGCGTTATTGATCGTCTACCCTGTTGCCAGCATCATCTGCGGCATCGTCTTCGATATCATTATCATCTTGACGATCAACACTGTCATATTCTGCTGCCTCATAGCTGCTATCACCATCCGCATAATCGCTACCATAATCATCATCGTAATCACCACTGCGACCACTATAACCATAGCGGGCATAACGTGCCGTTTGCAGCCTGTCTTTTTGTTGCCGTTGCTCTGCCATCCATGCATTGCCATCGATAGCTGCTTTAGCATTTGCACCAAAAGACTCAGCTAATAAAGGCGTTAGTGCATGTTTATTAAAGCTGCTTTTATCGTAGCGTATTTGGTTTAGCACGCTGGTCGTAGAGCCCATCAAATCGCCACCGATATTTATCCGCTGCTGCTTGGCAAGCAGGCGATCGGCACTGTCTAAATAGTAGTAATTTATCTGATTAAAAGAGATCGGACCAATGGCTTCGATTAGCTGCAACAGCGAACCTACATCCGCACTTTGGTAGCCTTTATTGTATAGCTGCACTTTCGCCAGCGCGGTTTTTAGCATAGCGCCATCAGGATATTTCTGTGGATTGGCATCGACATAATCCTGTAGCGACTTTGTCATGTATTTTAAAGTCTTGCCGATCATCTCACCGCTTTGCTTACTGCCAAAATAGACTTTTACCGCACGACTCGCCCCGACTTCTTTGGCAAAGGCATCGTTGCGAATATCTACCGCGCTAAAGTGCTCGGGCGCAAGCTCTGACATGCTGCTCTGTATGGCAGCGATGGCGGCATCATACAGCACTGCTGGCGGTAGCTGCGTCGTAATACTATCGGGCAAACCAAAACTGATGGTATGTGAGGTCATTTGGTTAGGTAAAGGGGTGTTTTCAGGATTGACAAGCGCTACGATAGGCATAATTGCCGATGGATCTACCGTGATGCTGCTGTTATTAAAATCGAACGCTAACGGTATCTGTACGGATGAGCTAATCGTCGGCGTCACATAATCATAGCTATAGACGCTTTGCAGTTGTCGCTGTTTGGGTCTGTACTGACTGACACTATTGAACGTTAAATTTTGATATTGATAAGCATTTGACGCGGCTATCTGTTCAGGCGTGCGATGGAACATACTCAGCATTTGACCAATGACGCCCGTAGATGGCATTGATGATTGGCTACCTTCTACAGCCTCTGATTGTTGTTTTGCCATTTGTATGGCTTCATAGTTTTTTAACAGATTTTTAGACTTTAAGTTCGAGACCCCTGAGAGAATACCCCCCTCTGCATTGCCATATTCATTATAGCCATCTCTGTCGTAACCCTCTCGATTGTAGCCATATTCGTTGTAACCGTCTTCATCGTAGTTATACTCATCATCAACAGCTTCATCGGCATCGATGACATCATAATCGCCATATTCACTAACCTCTTCTACAGCTGTCGCCTCGACAGCTTCAGCTAGCTCTAGATAGTCAGCACTCTCATCATTATCATTCGACCCGCTTTCGTTATCATCTTTATATAAAGAGTCGCTGTCTAAACTGTCAGGCTCATAAGCATAAGCCTCTATAATCGTTCTAAGCAAGCTACTAGAGCCTGCATCGATGCTATCTGGATCAATAAAAGGTGCGGCTTGATAATTGGCTTGCGCAACTGCTACGTGTTCTGTTGCCAGATGCTGACGAATAGCCGCCAGTAAATGCGATTTGGCTTGATTGTCGGTATTGGGGTGTTTTTCTTGGTTAAATAATTGTTGATAACGCTCAGATTTGGTAGTAAGGCTGGCATTAAACGCGCGTCCTTGGGCTTGGCTCTGCGCGCTATCAGCGGTACTAAAATCAATCATACTTTTCGATGCCGTAGACGATGATGCCGCCGGGCTTGATTGACAGCCTGCCAACCCAAACGCACTGCCAAGCAGTAATGCGCAGCCTGCAATAGAGGTTAATTTGCGCGACTGATATGAATGCTTGTTATGGTTATGGGCAGATGACTGATGATGAGCCATGCCAGAGTGACGCTGTTGGTCGCGTTTATGAGTATGGTTGGATGACATAGTAATTTCTTCTTATAAATAGACAGACAATAATGAATAAATTCTAGCACTATTATTTATATCACAATGAGTTACAATTTAGTAAGATTAGAACGTATTTCTTAAAAATTTTCAGCATTTTTGATAGGACTGTTTGTCTAAAAAACGTGGCACTAATCATTATGTCAATTAGGACACGCCTTAACATTCAAGCCTCTTTATTTTTACAGTCTTATTTTTACAGACCAAACGTGTCATCACTTGCTCAAAAAGGAATTTACAATGCAAAATCCAATATCAAAAGATGGAATTAACGCTTCTCAAAATAACCTTAAAAACAGAGCAAAAATCAAAACCGCTATTCTATTAATCAGTAGTACCTTTTTAGTATCGCTATCTGCTCATGCGGCTGAGCCAACCACCAATCAATCAACTACCATCAACCCAACAGCGATTAACACCAGCGCCATCAATCTCGCTATTATGGCTGATAATCCTACTGTATTGTCTGAAACCAAACGTGTTACACGAGCCAAAACCAATACGCTCACTTCCACGATTAACAACGCCAATGCCGATCAAGCCATCTATTCTGAAGATGCGATTCATCATCCGGTTTGGGCAAAGAACGGTATGGTCGCCACCCAAGAAGCACTTGCCTCTGATATTGGACTCAAGATTTTAAAAGACGGTGGTAATGCCGTTGATGCTGGGGTCGCGGTTGGCTTTGCCTTAGCAGTGACTTTGCCGCGTGCTGGGAATATTGGTGGCGGTGGTTTTATGATGATTTATGACGCCAAGCAAGGCAAAACGGTGGCACTCGATTACCGTGAAAAAGCGCCGAGTAGCGCCTCGCGTGATATGTATCTTGATGAAGATGGTAAGGCAGTCAGCGACTTGTCTCGTTATCATGGTTTAGCCATCGGTGTGCCAGGGACGGTCGCAGGATTGCTTAAAGCGTTAGAAGATCATGGCACCATGAGTCGCGGGCAAGTGATGGCACCTGCGATTGCACTGGCTGAGGACGGTATAGAAGTCACGGCTGGCTTATCCGAGTCGCTCACTGCCTTGAGCGATCGTTTACAAAAATGGCCAAGCACCAAAAAGATATTCTTTAAACCTGACGGTAGCGCCTATCAACCCGGTGAGCGTTTAAAACAGCCTGAATTGGCAAAATCACTTAAGCTGATTGCCGCAAAAGGCGCAGATGGATTTTATAAAGGGGAAACCGCGAGTAAGTTGGTCAAAGCGGTCAATGAGGCTGGCGGTAGCATGAGCTTGCAAGACTTGGCCAACTATGAAGCCATCGCTCGCGAGCCGGTCAAAGGCGACTATCGTGGTTATGAGATTGTCTCGATGCCGCCACCGTCTTCTGGTGGTATCCATATCGTGCAAATCTTAAATATCTTAGAAGGCTACCCTTTAAAAGACTACGGTCAAAACAGCGCGCAAACCATTCACCTAATGGCGGAAGCCATGCAGTTGGCTTATGCGGATCGCGCAGAGTATTTAGGTGATTCTGACTTTATCGATGTGCCTGCCAGCGGCTTAACCTCAGAGGCTTATGCGGATAAACTGCGCACTTTAATCAATCCAGACAAAGCCACACCAGCATCTACCATCAAAGCCAACAACCCGCTACCCTACGAGAGCGATCAGACCACACATTTCTCTATCGTGGATAAAGACGGCAATGCGATAGCCAATACTTATACGCTCAACTTCTCTTATGGCACAGGTCTCGTCGCTGAAGGTACGGGGATATTGCTCAATAATGAAATGGATGATTTCTCTGCCAAGCCCGGTGTGCCGAATGGTTATGGCTTATTAGGCGGTGAAGCAAATGCCGTTGAAGCCAATAAGCGCCCGCTATCTTCGATGAGCCCAACGCTAGTCTTTAAAGACAATAAACCTTATATCGTCACGGGTAGCCCCGGTGGTAGTCGCATCATCACCACTGTCACTCAGATTATCTCAAACGTCATCGATCATGATATGAATATCGCTGAGGCCACACATGCACCGCGTATTCATGATCAATGGCTGCCTGATGAAATTCGAGTGGAGAAAGCACTAAATGTTGATACGGTTAAAAAGCTTGAATCAATGGGTCATACGGTCAGTCCAAAAGCAGCCATGGGTTCGACGCAATCGATTATGTTGACTCCAAATGGTGTATACGGCTCGTCTGATCCACGTATCGTCGATGCGGCAGTGGTTGGGTATTGATCTGATTTTTTTATGATAAATGCGTTTGGCGAAATTGGCTGGGCGACAAACCCGTGAATTGTTTGAACTGACGGCTAAAAGCACTGTGATCGCTGTAGCCGCAGTTCAACGATATCTGAGTCACTGACACCTCATGACTAGCCAATAACTTCACCGCATACTCCAAGCGCAGCTTTTGCACAAACTGTAATGGCGACATATTCAGTACGGCCTTAAAGGTACGCTCTAGCTGCGACACGCTCAAATTAGCCAAGTCGGCCAATTGTGCGATATTTATTTTTTGATCAAGATGCGCTCGTACAAACTGAGCGACTTCAGCCAAGCGCGCGTGTTTACGTAAAACGCGCTCGTTATCTTCATCAATATCGACTGAAATCCCAACCATGGCGACCACTTGTTGGCTCTTATTATAGATAGGCAGTTTATTGGTAATACACCATCCTAACTGACCAGACGCATAACTATGCAGCTCTAAGTTATCAACGATAGACTTCCCCTCTCGCAATACCTTCATATCTTGCAAAATATAATCCCTACTCTGTCGATGCGAAAACACCTCTTCTGTGGTGAATCCTACGATATCTTCGTGCTGACTCAACTGACAGCGTTTTAACAAGGTTTTGTTTGCCAGCTGATAACGTGCCTGCTCATCTTTCACAAAAAATACCACATTGGTCAAAGTATTCAGCAGCGGAAGCAGTAATGAGACATTACCGATAAAAGCCTCACGACTGTCAGGACGATAAACAGTCATACTCTGCTGCAATGATGTGGTAAGCATAGCAAGCGCTGTATCTTCTATTATATCTGTTATTACCTCAGTCATCGCATCTCATCCCTGTCATATCAATTTTACATTCAGCCAAACATCCATAACTCGCAGGCTATGTCGCTTATATCTATTATCACCAATTTTTAGGCAAAGACTTCTCTAGTGTACACCGAGCCACTATGCAGAAATACGCATTTATCCATGAAAAAACAGCAAGACGCTCTCTGTAAAAAAGTCCACTCTATATATAGACCTCAGTAAATAACAACCAACTATTGGCTGTTAAATTAAAACCATTAGGTCTTATACATAAAAAACGGAATGTAACTTTTTCACGGATGAATTAGGGCGTCGGTCATGTCTTCTACATTATTTAATTTTAAAATTATTGACTCGCATACGGGCGGTGAGCCCACTCGTATGGTCTATGACGGCTTCCCTGAACTCGTCGGCGACACTCTTCAAGATAAGCTGCAATACTTCAAACAAAACTTCGATCATCTACGCCAAAGTATCATCTTAGAGCCACGCGGTAATGATGTTCTTGTCGGTGCGTTACTCTTCCCTGCTACCAATCCTAAAGCCACAGCGAGCGTTATTTTCTTTAACAATGCTGGTTATTTAGGCATGTGCGGACACGGCACGATTGGCGTTATCGTCTCATTGGCTTATCAACGAAAGATATCGGCAGGCGTGCACTGGCTAGAGACTCCTGTCGGTCTGGTTAAAGCAACCTTACATGATGATGGCAGCTGTAGTGTACAAAACGTCCCCTCCTATCGTTATAAAAAACAAGTCGAAGTTCACGTTCCTGAGTTAGGGCTTATCCGCGGTGATATCGCTTGGGGTGGCAACTGGTTTTTTTTAGTGAGTGAGCATGGACAAGACCTTCAAGCCAGCAATGTTAAACAGCTTACTCAAGTAACCATGCAAATTAAGCAAGCACTGGTCGCTGCTAACATCACTGGCGACAACGGCGGCGAGATTGACCATATTGAGTTATTTGCCGATAGCGATGATGACCAAGTCGATAGTAAAAACTTCGTTTTGTGTCCCGGTTCAGCTTACGATCGCTCCCCTTGTGGTACCGGTACTAGTGCCAAGCTTGCCTGCTTAGCGGCTGACAACCGTCTAGCACCTGAACAACTTTGGCAGCAACAGGGCATAGTCGGCAGCGTATTCACTGGCAGTTATCAGCATGCAACTGAGCTTAATACTGAGTTGAATACCGATCTTAGTACTAAGCTCAATAATGCAGCTGGTACGGCTTATCCTGCACAGACCATTATCCCAACGATTCGTGGTCATGCTTATGTTTGTGCCGAGACCACACTCATTGTGCAAGAAGACGATCCTTTTAAATGGGGCATCCCGTCTTAACGAGGTCGTAGCATTATTTATGAAATGACCTGATTTATGAAGTGGCTTAACTTATTAAGTGGCTTAACTTATGAAGTGACATATTTATTGATAAACGCGTAAACACTATCAAGAGCGCTTAATCAGAAGAACGTAATCGAGAAAAATTATGACTACCTCAAACTTCGACTTACATATCATTGGAGGCGGCATTATCGGTTTAGCGGCTGCGGTGACGTTGCAAGCGCGAGGCGTAAAAGTCGCACTGCTGGACACCAATGAAGTGGGTCAAGGCGCATCATTAGGTAACGCCGGTCATATCGCTACCGAGCAAGTATTCCCCATTGCTGATGCGAGCATGCTCCGTCATGTACCCGCCATGCTATTGAATCCGACTGGACCGCTACGCATAGACTGGCGCTATCTGCCACGCTTGATGCCTTGGGCGATGCAGTTGCTAATGAATATGCGCCCTGAGCCATTTGAGCGGATTCATCAAGCGTTGTTAAGCTTAAATCAAAACAGCCTGCAAGCGTGGCAAGGCTTTGCTGATCAGTGGCAATTGGGCGATTGGATACAAGTAAAAGGTTCGTTATTAACGGTTGAAAAGCCTAGTAGTCTTGAGCTACTAAAAGCACATGGTAAGCGTCTCAATGACATTGATGTGAGCAATGAGCTGCTGAGCAAAGAGGATTTATTAGAGCGTGAGCCTGCCTTACAAGACAACCAATTAGCGGCATTATTTTTCCCAAATACAGGACATATCACCAATTTAAAAGCCGTTATCAATCAGCTTCACGATACCTTTAGACAATTGGGTGGTCATGTCATTGAACATTGTAGCGTCCTTGCAGCGACCAATGATGCAGATGGTATTCATTTGACCACCAGTCAAGGTGACATGACAGCGTCCAAAGTGCTGCTAGCAGCAGGCGCCCACTCTAAAGCCTTGGCCAAGCAATTAACGGGCGTCAACATCCCTTTGGATACCGAACGTGGTTATCACTTAATGCTACCGCATGAAAGCGCGCGCTTACAGATTCCCGTATCGAGTTTGGATCGACGCTTTGTCATGACCCCGATGCAAGACGGCCTACGTTTGGCGGGTACGGTGGAGTACGCAGGACTTGACGCGCCTGCCAATATGCAGCGTGCACATATGCTATTACAACAAGCGCAGCCTATGTTAAAAGCGCCGTTAGATGCTAGCGATAGCGTGTCATGGATGGGGTTTCGTCCATCGACCGCAGACTCCTTACCAGTCATCGACAAAATCGAGCGTGTATTTTTAAGCTTTGGTCATCAGCATTTAGGGTTAACGCAAGCTGTCGTTAGTGCGCAAATGATTGCCGAGTATTATTTTGATGAAGACCATACGATTGATCCAAAACCGTATCAACTTGCCCGCTTTAAATAAGCAGCTTATTAAAAATTTATGAACCAAGCAAAAATCAACCGATTCATCATTGAATCATTACCCATTAAACCACTAACGATATCAACCCCAATAAGGATAGTCTCATGAACATAAATGGAATTTTAGTCCCAATCGTCACCCCTTTCGACAATAACGGTAACGTTGATGCGCAAAAATTAACGACACTGGTCGAAGCTTTTATTGAAAAAGGCGTAGCTGGTATCGTTGCTTGCGGTACTACAGGTGAGTACTATACGTTTTCGGCGGCAGAGCGCGAGCTCGTATTAACCACTATCGCTGAAGCCGCAAAAAATAAAGGCGCTGAGAATAAAGTCACTCTGATTGCTGGTATCAACAGCTTATCGACTGACCACTCTATTGAGCTTGCCGCACAAGCCAAAGCACTAGGTTATGACGGCCTTATGCTGTCTGCCACCCCTTATAGCTTACCTGAGCAAGATGGCATTATCGCGCATTTTGAAAAAGTTGCGGATGCTAGTGAGCTGCCGATTATTATGTACAATTTCCCTGATCGTGTTGGCGTTGCCATTGAATTTGACACCGTCGCTCATCTAGCTAAACACCCTAATATCGTCGGCGTAAAAGAAAGTAGCGGCGACTTTAGTCATGCGCTACGCATGCTGCAAGCTAATTTTGATGACTTTGAGGTGGTTTGTGGCTGTGATGATCAGCCCGTTGATTTCTTCTTTTGGGGTGCAAAAAGCTGGATTGCAGGCGCAGCCAACGTTTTCCCAGCAGAGCAAGTTTCATTATTTAATGCCACTCAGCAAGGGGACTGGGATAAAGCCAAGCAAATCATGAGTGAGATTTATCCTGCTATTCATTCTATGGAGTCTGGCAACTACAACCAAAAAGCCAAAGCGGGATGTTTAAACGGCAGCATGGATGTTGGTTCAGTTCGCGTGCCTCTAACTGATATGCCAAAAGATGAAAAAGCAGAGTTTTTAGCCTTACTATCTAAATAGCACTCACCTCAGCTTAGTAAAAACAATGTTAAGTATAACCCACGCTAAATTTGATGCCGTATTCAAATCTCGAATCGATGGCATCAAATTTAGCAGACAAGGATTAGAAAAATGAGCACTAAAGAACAAGCCACTAAAGAGCAAGTATTTGAGAAAGCAAAACAACAGCAATTATGGGCGGGTCACTTGATAGCAGCGGATGGCTTATCAGAAGCGACTTTAGACAATTACACGCCGATTGATAACAGTATTATCGGGCAGATTGCCTCAGGTACTAACGATGATGTCGATACTGCCGTGCAAGTCGCTCGCGATGCTTTTGAAAACGGTGAATGGCGTCGTCTGGCTCCTGCTGAGCGCAAGGCTATTATGCAGCGCTGGTGTGCACTCATGCATGAGCACGTCGAGGAGCTGGCAGCATTAGATTGTGTGGATGCGGGCAAACCAATTACCGAATGCTTAAACACTGACATGCCAGCGACTATTGAGACTTTTGAATGGTATGCCGAAGCAGCGGACAAGGTATTTGGCAAAATCGCGCCGACAGGTAGCACAGCTTTAGGACTTATCGTGCAAGAGCCCATTGGTGTCGTTGGTGCGGTATTACCTTGGAACTTCCCAGCCCAAATGTACGCTTGGAAAGTCGCCCCTGCTCTTATTATGGGTAACTCCGTTATTGTCAAACCCGCTGAGCTGACCTCTTTATCTGCCTACCGTTTAACTGAGCTTGCCTATGAAGCGGGCGTGCCCAGAGAAGCGCTGCAAATGGTCTGCGGTCTTGGTGAAAATGTCGGCGCGGCGCTTGGTCAACATATGGATGTTGACATGGTATCTTTCACTGGCTCGACTGAGGTCGGACGGCTATTTTTACAATACTCAGCCCAAAGCAATCTAAAAGAAATCGTCTTAGAATGCGGTGGTAAAAGCCCACAAATCGTCTTTGACGATGCCGTACTCGATGATGCTGCGATTAACGATATCTTATCGGCCGCGTTTTGGAATATGAGTGAAAACTGTAGCTGCGGCTCACGCTTATTAGTCCACAGCAGTCAAAAACGAGCGTTACTTGAGCAACTAAAAAACGGTCTGAAAGGTTGGAAAGTCGGCTCACCTTACGATGTCGACACGGCTACTGGTCCTATGATTGAAAAAGCGCATTTTGACAAGGTTTGTCATTATCTGCGAATTGCTAAAGAGGAAGGTGCAACGATCGTTGCAGGTGGCAACATTCGTGAAGATTTAGGCAGTGGCTGGTATATCGAGCCGACTATTTTTGATGATGTTACAGCCGATATGACTTTGTTTAAAGAAGAAGTCTTTGGACCCTTGCTTGCGGTGACAAGCTTTGAGACGGAAGAAGAAGCCATCAAATTAGCCAATGAAACCAACTATGGACTCGCCGCTTCTTTTTATACACAGAACATCAAGCGCGCTTATCGTGTGGCATCGTCCATCAAAGCAGGCACGGTCTCTATTAATGGTTTTTCAGAAGGTGATATCACCACGCCATTTGGCGGCTATAAGCAATCAGGGTTTGGCGGTCGTGACAATGGTTTAGAAGCCTTAGCACAATACGCACAGACCAAAACCATTTGGCTGGTCAATTAACAAACGTATTCAGTCAGCACAGTCATCGATTAAAACAACAGCTTAAATGATTTAAGCCTTTAGTCACATATTTACAGGGAAGTAAGGCCATGGAAGCGATTATTAATACCATCGTCGGCTATATATGGAGCGATGCGTTAGTTTATTTGGCACTCGGTGTCGGCATTTATTTTACCGTGATGACTCGCGGTGTCCAGTTTCGCTATCTCAAAGAGATGGTTAGGCTGTTGTTTGACAAACAAACCTCAACCCAAGGCATTAGCTCATTTCAAGCCTTTTGTATGGCGTTATCAGGTCGCATTGGTGTTGGTAATATTGCAGGGGTAGCCACCGCTATCGCAGCGGGTGGTCCTGGTGCCGTTTTTTGGATGATCGTCATGGGACTGCTGGGTGGTGCCAGTGCTTTTATTGAGTCTACCCTTGCACAGGTTTATAAGCATACGGTTGATGATCAATACCGCGGCGGCTCACCCTTTTATATCGAGCGCGGACTCAAGATGAAACCCTTTGCTATTTTAGTAGCTACGGTGACTTGTCTTTCTTATGGCGTTTTGGTGCCCGGCGTACAAGCCAATACCATCGCTGATTCTTTCGATACCGCCTTTAACATCTCACCTGCTGTGACAGGGTTAATTATCGTCGCTATGCTAGCTGTTATTATCTTTGGTGGTGTGAAACGAATCGCCAGTTTTGCTGGTAAAGTTGTGCCTTTCATGGCCATTGGTTACATCTTGATGATGGTTATCGTCTTAGCCTTCAATGCCTCAAACCTACCTGCTATGTTCGCTCTTATTTTCAAAAGTGCGTTTGGTATGGATGCTGTGTTTGGCGGTATCGTCGGTCTAGCCATATCTTGGGGTGTTCGCCGTGCGGTATTCTCTAACGTTGCTGGTGCAGGCGAAGCCACTTTCAGCTCCGCTGCTGCAGAGGTTTCTCATCCTGCCAAGCAAGGTTTAGTGCAAAGTTTCTCTATCTACATTGACACTGTGCTCGTCTGTACTGCAACCGCCCTAATGATTTTATCGACAGGCATGTACAACGTAATTCCAGAAGAGGGCTTGACTCTGGTCGAAAATATGCCAGGTATCGAAGCGGGTACGGCATTTACCCAAGCCGCTGTCTCGACGGTGTTTAGCCAATATGGAAATGGCTTTGTCGCTATCGCCATCTTCTTGTTTGCCTTTACCTGCTTGATTGCTTATTACTATATTGCTGAGACCACGCTAGTATATTTAGACAGTAAATTGCGCTACCCTGTTTTAAAACCCTTATTAAAAATAATATTCTTAATAGTTTGCTTTACCGGTAGCATGCAGTCTGTTGGCGTAATGTGGGCGCTAGGTGATATTGGTTTTGGCAGTATGTGTTACCTTAACTTCATCGCCATCGTATTACTCAGTAAAACGGCGCTAAAAGTGCTAAAAGACTACGACGAGCAAATGAAGCTGGGACTCGATCCGGTCTTTGACCCTAGAAAAGCAGGCGTTGAAAACGCAGACTTCTGGATAGCCTATAGTGATAAATATGATAAGCGTTAATTAAACTATCAGTGCTATCTTATACAAAAAACCCTTCTATATCACCATGATATAGAAGGGTTTTTTGTATAATGAAACCCATTGTCAAAAACACTCAATTCAATTTGATACCCCTGAATCAGTGGTTGTCTGTGCCAAACAATGCTATTATTAACAGCTAAATCTAAAATGAATAAATATGGCTATCGACGTCTTATTCTCTTCCAAAAGTCAACATAAAGCATTGATAATAATAAATTTATTTTCTTAGTAGCTAATTCCCCTTTGATCGTACTAGTAAGAGTCCTCTATGGCATTTGTACACCTTGGCATTCACAGCGAATATTCGATTACCGATTCTATCGTGCGCATCAAGCCGCTAGTGAAAGCCGCTGCGGCTGATAATCAGCGCGCGCTCGCATTAACTGATTTGTCCAACCTATATGCCACGGTAAAGTTCTATCGTGCCTGCCTAGGTGCTGGTATCAAGCCAATTATCGGCAGCGAAGTCATCATGGAAAATGAAGACACACGGCTCACCCTGCTCGCAATGGACAACGAGGGCTATCAAAACATCACTCGTATCGTCTCGCTCGGCTTTACCGAAGGGCGCGCCGACGATGCCAATCATGGGGTGCCGGTCGTTAAGCGTAGTCATATCTTAGAGCATGCCGCTGGCGTGATCGTGCTCCTCACCGAAAAGTCAGATGTGGGTCAGGCATTGGTCGGCTCCATGCCAGAAAAAGCCGACGAGCTGCTGACAGAGTGGCAAGCAAAGTTTGGTAATCGCTTATATTTTGCCATCAAGCGCACCAATCGCTCAGGCGAAGACACTTTTATTCAGGCGGCTATTCACTCAGGTGCTAAGCACAATATCCCTATTATTGCGCATAATGACGTGCGCTTCTTAAAGCAAGATGATTTTGATGCCCACGAAGCACGTGTCTGTATCGCAGGCTCCTACGTGCTTGCTGACCAAAATCGTCCGCAAACTTATTCCGATGCACAGTACCTAAAAACCCAAGCGCAGATGGCGCAATTGTTTGCTGATATTCCGCAGGTGATTGATAACACCTTACGCTTAGCAACTCGCTGTAATGTGACCTTGACGCTGGGTATTAATGTCCTGCCCGACTTTCCTGTGCCTGAAGATGAGACGATTGAAACGTTTTTCCGCGCGGAGTCAGTACGTGGCCTTAATAATCGATTAGATAAGCTCTTCCCTGTCGCCGAGCGTACTGAACATTGGAGCGACTTCCGCCAAAAGTATGATGAACGCTTAGAATACGAGCTGGAAGTTATCTTATCGATGGGCTTCCCCGGTTACTTCCTGATCGTAATGGACTTTATCCGTTGGGCAAAAGCCAATGGTGTACCCGTTGGACCCGGTCGTGGTTCTGGTGCAGGATCCTTGGTCGCTTATGCGTTAAATATTACCGACCTTGACCCTATCCATTACGATCTACTATTTGAGCGCTTCTTAAATCCTGAACGTGTCTCAATGCCCGATTTCGATATTGACTTTTGTATTGAAGGTCGTGACCGCGTTATTGATTATGTCGCGCAAACTTATGGGCGTGAAGCGGTTTCGCAGATTATCACTTTTGGTACTATGGCGGCAAAAGCAGTGGTACGAGATGTGGCACGCGCGCAAAGTAAATCCTACTTTCTTGCCAGTAAAATGTCTAAACTTATTCCCAAAACACCGGGGATCACACTCAGTCAAGCGCTTGAGCAAGAGCCGCAGCTGAAAGACTTAATTTCCAATCCTGATAATATGGATTATGAAGATGCCATCGAAGTATGGGAGATGGCTATCAAGCTTGAAGGTATTTGCCGGAACGTGGGTAAACATGCCGGCGGCGTATTGATTGCACCGCACAGAATCACGGATTTTAGCGCCATTTATTGTGATGATGAAGGTCACCGCGTCAGCCAATTTGATAAAGATGACGTTGAAGCCGTTGGGCTGGTAAAGTTTGACTTTTTGGGTCTACGTAACTTGACCGTGATTGATGCTGCTGTCAGAAATATCAACCTGCGCCGTGCAAAAGAAGGCAAAGATGCGTTGGTGTTAGAAGACCTGCCGTTAGATGATGCTAAAGCCTACAAGCTCTTGCAAGATGCCAAGACCACTGCTGTCTTTCAGTTAGAAAGTATGGGTATGAAAAAGTATCTGGCGAAATTACAACCGACCAACATCGAAGATGTGATCGCCATGTGTGCGCTCTATCGTCCGGGTCCGCTCGATGCAGGCATGGTAGAGATGTATATCGACCGTAAGCATGGTCGTGAGGAAGTCATTTATGACCATCCCAACCTTGAGCCAATTTTAGAAAACACCAATGGCGTTATTGTCTATCAAGAACAGGTCATGCAAATCTCACAGGTGATGGCAGGCTATAGCTTGGGCGGTGCAGATATGTTACGCCGCGCCATGGGTAAAAAGAAACCTGAAGAGATGGCCAAACAGCGCGATATTTTCATTACTGGTGCCACCGCACAAGGTATTGATGAAGTCACATCAGGCGGCGTGTTTGACTTGATGGAAAAGTTCGCCGGTTATGGTTTCAACCGCTCGCATTCTGCGGCATATGGCGTGCTTGCTTATCAGACCGCGTATCTAAAACAGTACTATCCTGCCGAATTTATGGCGGCGGTATTGACCTCAGATATGAACAACACCGATAACGTCGTGTTCTTTATCAATGACTGCCGTGAAAACTTTGAGTTAACCGTCGTTAATCCATCGGTGAATCGCAGTGAATGGCATTTCGTCGCTGATACCCCGACCAATATCATTTATGGTTTGGGGGCTATTAAAGGCGTTGGCGAAGGTGCGGTTGAATCTATCGTTGATGCACGAAGACGTGAAGGCCCATTCAAAGACTTGTATGACTTTTGCCGCCGCGTCGACATCAAAAAGGTCAACAAGCGCACCCTTGAAGGACTGATAAACGCTGGCTGTTT
Source organism: Psychrobacter sp. K31L (assembly GCF_017942195.1). NCBI lineage: Bacteria > Pseudomonadati > Pseudomonadota > Gammaproteobacteria > Moraxellales > Moraxellaceae > Psychrobacter > Psychrobacter sp. K31L. Next base: position 74,785 of record NZ_JAGKSC010000003.1, read on the forward strand.
TGATGATTTCGCGGCAACTTTGCGACCTGACTTGCCAGCCGATGAAGCTTACGAGATTCGCGGTGCGTTAATGAGTCAGTTGCCAAGCGCCGTGCAAGCCGCCGAGCAAGACCGTCAAAATCGTGAAATCGGTATGATGGATTTGTTTGGTGAAATGGATGGTGTCGTCGCGGCGCCGCCGTTGGTGATGACCCCAGAGCTGATCTGGGGTGACAAGCACCGCCTAAAAGCGGAAAAGAACACGTTAGGATTGTACTTAACTGGACACCCAATCAATGAATACTTAGAGGAAATTAAACGCTATACCTCAGGTGCACGTCTCGACAAGCTAACGGATACCGGCTATAACGGCAGCTGCTATTTTGCAGGCTTAATTATCGATATCGCCAACTTTGGCAATCGTAATGTAATTATCTTAGATGATGGAACCTCAAGACTGGAAGTCAGCTGCTATGCAGAGCGCTTTAATCGTGTCAAAGAACAGTTGAAAATCGATGAAGTCGTCATCATTAAAGGTAGCATCCGTGAGCGTGATGGACGCCTGTTTGCGCGCCTTGATAATGCGATGAGTATGGTAGATGCCCGTTTAAGATGGATGAAGAAGATCAGTATTAAGATTCATGGTAGCGATATTAATTTGCTGACACGTCTGCAACCGTTACTTAAGTCTGCACAAGCCAGTATTATTCCAGCACCAAAAATGTCTTATGACAACGAGCAAGACGAGCAAAGTGGCAGCTTCAATGGCAATAGTGGTTACGATGCTGCAATGGGCGGAAGTCTGTTTGATGAAAATGGCAATGATTTATTGGCGCTAGAAAATGACATGAACCAAGATGTGCTTCAGAACGGTATCCATCAAAACCATGCTGGTCAAAGTTATGCCAATAATGCTTTGAGCAATACCGACGCCTCCATTAATGATAATTGTCTGCCACTGGGACTGAGCATTTATGAGGAATTTGGCATCGCTAATGTGGGGCTATCCGAACATTGGCGCGTCTACCCTAACGATGATAATTTGCAGCAGTTAAAGAACATGCTAAGCGAAGACAACTTACATTTCCATTACAGCTAAGACGTACCTTACTTTTCGAAACTTCATTATAGTAATCTTATTGCTTTAACTTTTAAAAATTGGACAGTAACCATGGACAAAACCACAAATAATAATATGATTGGACAAATTGACGAAGAGATTATCAATCACGAACAGTTCGAAGACATGCGTGACTTGTTAGAAGAAGATTTTGCCGACTTGATACAGGTTTATATCACTGATAGTAAACAGCGCATCACAAACTTGCGAACGGCTCAACAACAAAACGATGATGTCGCTGGCTTTGAGATAGCTCACGCTCTAAAAGGAGCTAGTGCTAACTTAGGTACCACTCAACTGATAAATTTGAGCTGTCAATTACAAGAGCGCTGCCGTGAACGCCGTGTCGGTGAGCAAGCTGTGCTTATTGAAGAGATTGCCATTGCATTACACCGTGCTGAACAAGAAATTAATCAGAGATTGGGACAATAATGAGTAACGACTCTGCACGAGCAGTAGCATCCGCCCATACAGTAAATGACTACCTTGATTGCCTACAAGTGGTTATGGTCAATACGACTTTGCCTGCCAATATTGGCTCGGCAGCACGGGCAATGCATACTATGGGTCTGTCGCGTTTAACCGTTGTAGATCCCAAGCTGCCAATCGATGAAACCAGCGTTTCTCATTCAGCAGGCGGCAGTGAGGTACTGTCATCAGCTTTGATAGCGCCCACACTAGAGTCTGCTATTGGAGACTGTCAGTTGGTATTCGCTGCCAGCAGTCGCAGCCGTCACTTGCCGCGCCCTGTGGTGACACCCACGCAAGCCGCCAAAATCATGTTCGATTTTCTTGATAAACAATCTGCTTTTACTACAAGCAACCATACCGACGATAACCAAAGCGCTCATAGCAACGGTAAATCAAACATCGCTATCTTGTTTGGACGTGAAGATCGTGGTCTAACCAACGAAGAGTTGGCTTGTGCTGATTATCATATCCAAATCGATGCCAATCCTGCTTATCCTGTTTTAAATGTCGCCTCAGCCGTCCAAGTGATTGCCAGCTTTATTTTTGCTTATGCCCAAACGCACATTCAGACAGCAGATGATTTAGATAATAATTTGAGTGCTACTGCTCAGCCAACGCTTGATGTGCATTTACGTCAGCAATGGGATGAGCCTGCTATTACTCAGCAGCAGTTGCAACAGCTTACTCAGCGTACCACTGACCTGATGGTGCACCGTGATCTAGCAAATAGCGAGCATTTAAAATCGTTACCCTCACGACTGTCTAGACTTGGCTCGCGTTTACAGCTTGATCAAAAAGAGTATCAACTATTGAGCGCGTTGATTGCCAAGCTCTCAAAAGACTAAAACAAGTCATTGTTATTGTTTATCAGCTCGCCTTCATTTGACAGCTTTTTACTATATTTTGCAGTATAAAGCTGTTATAACTTACAGAAGCTTAGCGAAAACATGTATTCCTTATTATCCGAACTTTACGACCACCGATTAGAGGCATCGCTGTTTTAGCAACGACACTCTACCGACGAATAGATAGGACGCTCTATGTCATTGCCAGCCAAACTGTTCAAATCTCTTGCCAGCATCAAAAAAGACCTAACAGAAGATATTGATGCGGTATTTACCCGTGATCCTGCAGCGCGTAATAGCGTAGAAGTATTACTGACTTACCCTGGCATCCATGCACTTATTTTGCATCGCGGTGCGCATTATCTGTGGCAACATGACCAAAAGCTGGCAGCTCGCGTTATTTCTTACGGCTCGCGTATTATTACCGGTATTGAAATCCATCCGGCTGCCAAAATCGGTAAGCGCTTTTTTATTGATCATGGCGTTGGTGTGGTCATTGGTGAAACGGCAGAAATCGGCAATGATGTCACGCTTTATCATGGCGTTACCCTCGGCGGCGTCTCACAAAATAACGGCAAGCGTCACCCGACCCTAGAAGATGGCGTAACGGTCGGTGCTGGGGCAAAAGTATTGGGGCCATTTACTGTTGGCAAAAATGCTAAAATTGGCTCCAATGCCGTGGTCGTCAAACCCGTACCAGCAAACGCCACGATGGTCGGTAGTGCGGCTCGTATGATTTCAGACTATCATGATGAAAAAGGCAATCCTATTGCGACCAAAGTGCAAGATGCCAAACAACAAGAAAAAGCGGCTCAAATAAATCAAGACAATATTGAAAGCAATACAACCAGTGCCGCACGTGCCACAGCCTTTCAAGCTTATGGTATCGACCCTTCTTCACAAGACCCTGTCGCTGAAGCCTTTGCTAAAATGCTCGAACATATTCAGCAATCAGAAAACCGCCTAGACCAATTACAATCAGCAATGTGCCAGATCGATCCTGATTTTTGCAAAAAACAATACGATAAACTGTGCTTAGAAGATTTAGATGTGATTGATCGTGCTGATGTAGATGATATTAATGATGAGAAAAAATAGCTGAGACAGTAGCTGAAAACATAAAAGGTACGGGCGTGTGTTCATGCGCGTCATACATCAAGAAAGGCGCTAAAGTTGTATTAACTGATATGATGTAGGCTGGGCATTTATATTGCCCAGCTTTTATTTTGAGATATTTTGGCGTAATGGATAAAATTCATGCTAAAAAGCAGAAGGTAGTGGCTATATAATTAGCATTCCTTCGTCTATCCTCCTAAATTGTACGAAATTAATTGACCACAGAATTTGATCATAGGAAAAACATGTCGTTCTTTTATTCTAAGGATATCAATTTTATTTCCCTATCGATTTTTCTGAAATAACGTTAGTTATATAATTTTCTATAGGGTATACCCAAATTGCCATTACCTTTTAAAAGAGCTACTCTCCAATATGTTTGGGGCAGTTCATAATCTCTTTGTGGCAAAACTAATGTAATTATCCATAAGTTGCTGATTCGCTTGCCTATCAAGTATTCATTGTCGAAAATTCAAATTAAATAGAACATTTCATTACATTATTCGCGCTAGTATTTAACTAAGTTACAACCAATACAGTTAGCTTGAGATGCGTTAAGCGACGTTTAATACACGTAAAATAATGGATTAGATATGACCGAAAGGGTAACCAACAAAGCAATTTTCAGTAGTAGAATTTTTTCAATTAATTATGTCACCTACCCTACTAACCACAGCGTTATGAAGCACTGTGACCCCGTGCAAAAAGGCCGTTATTACAAATTAAACTTTATCTTAATTCAGCCTAAAGCTGGTGGTGTGTTCAGGTGTTCAAACTGCATTATAAATCTGTTTGACAGAGTTTATTTGTTTCGTCCCGATAAGTATGAGCACAGTGTTTCACGAATTCAGTCTGGTAAACGCGTGCTATTGAGTTTTGCTTTGAATATTTAGCCAAAGCTTATTAAAGCTAGGCAAACTGTCGAATTATTTTCCTTAAGTGAAAGCACCTGATTGGTTTGCCATAGGTATACCCCAAGGGAACCAGTCAAACAGACCTCCAAACCTATTAACAGACCACCTAAAATAGACTGCCATAATGGAACCACCTATATTAGGGCATGTTTGATGATGCATAAGTAGGCATTGAACAACCAAAAAACCAAAGCGACTACTACAGTGGAAAAAAGAAGCGACATATCTCAAAAGCGCCAGTCATTTTACATTGGCAAGCAGGTCTCATACGTGAATAGCATCTCAGCCGCTTCAAACACTAGTCACTGCAAGCTCTTCAATCCCTGCCGCCTCATGTGCTTTAAATGGATAGCGATCTGCCATTACAATCCAATTAGACGTTGATTTAGATATCGATTTATTGCTTAGGCTATTTTCTTCTTCAGCCAACTTGACTAGCAAAATATCAATATCCATTGTCACTCGCCGTACTTGGTTCGAATCAGTCTGTCGACATCTATTACAATCTCCTTCAAGGTTTTTAAAGGTTTGCTGTAGTTGCTGCAGACTCATCGGTGTTGCTAGTATGAGATGTACACATTGATTGGTGTAATCAGGTTTTGGTTGTTCTAAGGTTGCGGTGAAATCAGGGTTTTGAAAAGCAGTAGATAGCCGTATCTGACCTAGCGTTGCCAAACAATTTAGAGCAAGTGGCAGGTATTTTTCGGCTTGATAGTTACTACCCAGCGCTACTATTATCTCCACCACGGGCTGCGCCTGCAAAGTCTCAGGTGCACATTGTGTTAGCATTGCTAAATTCAAATGCATCGATGTGTTATACATCATCGGCTTGGCTATTATTAGCTTCTTTGGCAGCTTCTTTAATAGCTAGCTCGTTGGTTGATGCTGACGCATAGCGCGTGATTTGAACGCCAACTGCATCTGCTTGCCTCATGGCAGTAGGCTTGGCAACGCTTAACGTTATTTTATGACAAGCGTATTTTGCAAGCAGCTTATCAGAAATTTGCCCAGCCAAATGCTCAAGCAGTTTTGCTTGAATCTCTTTGCACCACGCGCTGACATCATCGCAGACCGCTTTATAATTTAGTGCATCATTGACATCATCTGATACAGCAGCACGGCGAATATCGGTTTCAAGCGCAATATCAATCAGCAGCGGCTGCGTGATCGCCCGCTCCCACGCGTAAACACCGATGACGGCTTCGACTTTTAAACCTTTTACAAATACCACATCAGATTCAGTATGAAACATGCTTCCATCCTTGTTTGCTACATTTTTAATTCAGAGATTCAATTCAAACTTTATTTAACTTGCTTCAAAGCCTCTTCACGCAGACGCGCGGCTTTTAACACTTTACTTGGACGATGACGCCATAAGTCAATGCTGAATAACAGCAAACCTAGCCAAATCAAGCCAAAGACTGCCAAGCGTTTTAAATCAAATGGCTCGTTATAATAAAACACTGCCAAGAAGAAAATAAAGGTCGGCGTTAAATAGTTCATAAAGCTTAGAATACTATAAGCGACGAGCTTGGTAGATTTATTAAACAACAATAACGGTATCAAAGTAATCGGCCCTGCGATCATAAGTAGCCAAATGTTTGAACTAAACCAAAAGCTCAGCTGATGACTGACCACATCGGACTGCCAAAACCACCAAAGACATAAAGGTACTAGCATCGCTGTTTCGACAAACATCGCATCGACAGCTGTCAACGGGGTTTGCCGTTGAATAGTGCCATAAGTACTAAAGCTAAATGCCAAAATCAATGATATCCACGGCAGACTGCCAATCATCACCACTTGGATCACGACAGACAAGAGTGCAAATCCAATAGCCACCCACTGCAAAGGTCGTAAGCGCTCTTTAAATAGAATCATCGATAGCGCAACACCTACCAATGGCCCGATAAAGTATCCCAAACTGGCCTCAAGAATACGGTCATGATTGACCGCCCATACATAGGTCAGCCAGTTGGTTGCGATAATCAAACCAGATATCAATGACAGCGCTATCCATCTTGGGTTTTGTTTGAGTGTTTCAATCCATTGCCAGCGCTTAGTGACTACTAGCACAATCAATAGACATAGGAATGTCCATATGATGCGATGACCAATGATCTCAGTCGCATCATAATCGGATAATTGTTTGAAGTATAACGGAAATCCGCCCCAGATAAAAAACGCAATAAGCGCAGTGATAATGCCGCGTCTGGTTGTGGTTATCGGGGCAACGGGTTTTTTGATGACATTTTGGGTAGTCATAATATAGGACAACTTTTTAGAGCAAAGCGCGCCCTCACCTAATTCTGAGTATTATTATCGATTTAGTGGCGAGAACGCAGGGTTACTACAGTGAGATTATAAATTAAAAAGCAATGTACTCATGCCAATAGTGACATGAGTACATTGCTAACGATGTTAGATGAAGTTTTTAGGCTAATGTGGCTATTTGATCAGCTGGCCACCATCTGTTTATATTTTACAGTGCAAATCATAGAAGAATATTAATCAGCACTCAATGATTTATTCAGCGCCAGCATCCACTTGGATAGACATACCAATTTGATTGGCAAGTTCAGCAAATCCTGGGAAGCTGGTATTGACCGTCTCAACCCCTTCGATGGTGATTTGCTTGGAGGCACGCAGACTGGCAACAGAAAAACTCATGGCAATACGATGGTCATGGTGAGACGTAATGTGACCGCCACCGAATACAGGCTGGCTATTATTGACATCACCATTCTCACTTCCAATACCTTGACCTTCGATGATTAGTCCATCATCCGTAACGGTACAGTCGATGCCGAGCGTATGTAGCCCTTCTGCCATCACTGCAATACGATCAGATTCTTTAACGCGCAACTCTTTAGCACCAGTTAATACCGTACGACCTTGCGCACAGCTGGCAGCAATGAACAATACAGGGAATTCATCAATCGCTAGCGGTACGAGATGCTCTGGTATCTCAATACCGACCAAGTTTGAACCACGAATCGTAATGTCAGCGACTGGCTCGCCGCCCACATGCGTCTCATTACTCAAGCTAATATCTGCTTGCATGAGCTTTAAGATATCAATAATACCCGTACGTGTCGGGTTGATACCCACTTGCGTCAAGGTCAGCTCACTACCTTGACTGATAGCAGCGGCTACCATAAAGAAGGCCGCAGAGGATATGTCAGCAGGCACAGCGATATCACCACCAGTTAGCTGACCACCACCTGTGACACTGATACGATTGCCATCAACGGTCACCGGATAACCAAAGGCGGATAGCATACGCTCGGTATGGTCACGGCTGACTTCAGGCTGAGTGACCGTTGTCGTACCCTCTGCCCATAGACCTGCTAACAGCAAGCAAGACTTCACCTGTGCAGACGCGACTGGCATATCATATTCAACGCCTTGGAGTGGCTTACCGACCGTATCACGACCAGTGATACTGAGCGGTGCCGTGCCACTATGACCTGTACTTTGAATCACAGCACCCATATCGCGTAGCGGCGCTGCCACACGCTCCATCGGGCGTTTATTTAAGCTCGTATCACCCGTCAACACACTATCAAATGATTGTGCCGCCAAGATCCCCGACAGCAGGCGCATGCTGGTGCCTGAATTGCCCATATATAAAGGTGTTTTGCTTGGCTTTAAGCCATTCATACCAACACCATGAATGGTTAATCTTCCTTTATCAGGGCCTTCAATGCTCACACCCATATCACGAAATGCCTGCAACGTGGCAAGCGCATCCTCCCCTTCCAAAAATCCTGTAACATTCGTCACGCCTGTGGCAAGACTGCCAAGCATGATGCTGCGATGCGAGATGGATTTGTCACCAGGGATGGCAATGGTGCCAGAGACAGTATTGCTAGGCGTAATAATATAAGAAGCTGACATGGCAGAAGTATCCGTATAAGGGGTGCTGGCTAACATATGGCCAAAATGTCGCCGTGCGGCTTGCGCGCGGCCCAAAAGTCCCATCAGGGCGGTTGAATCTTTATCAATGATAAGCTGGCGCATAGTCTGTAAGTAGACACCATACTCATCAAGGGCGCTCACAATGGCGCTTTGATTGGCAAAAAATATATCGTGCCACATTTTAGGGTCGCTGGCGGCGATACGCGTAAAATCACGAAAGCCACCTGCTGCATAACGAAACATATCTAAATTATCATCATGGCTTGCCAACTGCTCAACCAAATTAAAGGCAAGCAAGTGCGGCAAATGACTGGTGTGCGCCAATATGCGATCATGGTGATTAGCGTCCATCGATATAACATTTGCGCCCACCGCTTCCCATAGTAGCCGCAGCTTGGTGATGGCTACATTGCTTGTGGTAGGTAGCTCACAGATAATCACGCTATGATTGACAAATAAATTGGCGCGGCGAGCATGATACCCTGAATTTTCAGCCCCAGCAATCGGATGCGCGGGTACTAGTCCTATCGGCAGCGAGCCGAACACCGCTTTAGCAGCATCAATGATATTGACCTTAGTACTACAGACATCCGTCATGATGCAATCAGTGGCAAGCTGTCCGTCATCCATTGCCTGTTTAATGTCAAGAAATACTGCTTCGACGGCCTGTACTGGAACTGCAATGATAATTAAATCACTGCCACCAACGACGTCTTGTAAGTTAGCACTACCAGCATCTAACAAACCATGCTCAATGGCTTCAGTAATACTGGGTACATGCCTATCGGCCGCTACCAAACGCTCACTTAAGCCACTGTCTTTAATGGCTTGCGCAAAACTGGCGCCAATAAGACCAAGCCCAATCACACAAACTTGTCTAAACATAGGTAGCTGAATATTTGGAGACGGTTGAATTTTATTTTTTTTCTGACTACTCACGGCTTTTCTCGTTGAACACACTAGGATAAGTTTGGGTAAAGCCAATCTTAGCGTTATAAAATTTAATGGCTAATGAAGATCATTAACTTGACTAAAAAAACATCTATTGATGCGCTTAATCATCGGTCAAGATAGAACGCAAGGTATCAATCAAGCGCATGTTATCTTCTGCGACGCCTACCGTGATGCGCAACCAAGTGGGTAAGCCGTAACCTACCAGTGGCCGTACGATGACCCCTTGCTCGAGCAACGCTTGATTGATCAATAGCGCATCTTCATCATCCATCTCTACCATTATAAAGTTGGCATGTGACTTAATAAAACCCAACCCTAATGCGTCGAACTGCTTCTCTAACCAGCGCATTTGCTCATCATTCATCAGACGAGTTTTTTCGATAAAATCTTGATCAGCAAGTGCCGCCGCTGCTGCCGCCAACCCAATACGACTGACGTTGAATGGCTGACGAATACGGTTTAATAAATCCGCCACTGCTACCGAGCTTAACGCATAGCCAACCCGCAGACCTGCTAGTCCATAAGCCTTAGAGAAAGTACGGACGATGATCACATTGTCAAACTCATCTATGAGCGCCCTATTATTACTTTCAGGGCTGTACTCGATATAGGCTTCATCCAATACCACCAATACCGAGCTTGGCACACTGGCAACAAACTGGCGCAGCTCTTTATGCTCAAGCTGTGTCCCAGTTGGGTTGTTAGGATTGGCAATAAAGACAATCTTAGTGTTAGGGTTGTCTTGAACCGCTTGACTCATGGCCTTTAAATCATGACCGAATCGATGGGCGGGCACTTCGATATCTGTAGCACCTTGCATTTTTGCCAGCATCGAATAGACCACAAAGGCATACTGACTATAAACGATAGCATCATTGGCACCCACAAAACTACGCGCCAAGATATCGAGCAAATCGTCAGAGCCATTGCCCAACGTAATCTGATCGATATTGACATCATTGAAGTCAGCCAGTGCTTGCTTTAGATAATAACCATTGCCATCAGGATAACGTGCCAGCTGACCGAGCTGCTCTGTCACTGCCAACGTCACTCGTGGTGAGCAGCCCATTGGATTCTCGTTGCTAGCAAGCTTCACCACATCTGAGATGCCGTACTCGCGAGTCAACTCTTCAATCGGCTTGCCCGTTTGATAAGGAGCCAGCTCTAAGATACTGTCGTACGCTGGCACGAGTGGTAATAAGCTTGATTCGGTCAATGGCGTTGTCTGCATGTTGTATCCTTAGATGTAATGAACCATCTATTATTAATAATAACAAGAGCTTATGACAGCTATCTGCTATAAATGGTCTAGCTTTTAAAACGCTTACAGTACCGCTTTGGGATATGAGCCCAGTACACGTAAATCTTTTACCAATGGGCGAATATCATTAATGGCTGCGCTAACATTTGGATCATTAACATGACCATCCATATCAATAAAGAACACGTATGCCCACTTATTAGGACGTTCAGGACGCGTCTCGATACTGGTCATCGACACGCCATGATAAGACAATGGTTTTAAGATTTCGATAAGCGCACCCGCTTTGTCATGTGCTGAGACGACGATAGAGGTCTTATCTTGTCCTGATGGCGCGATCGCTTCGTGACCGATGATAAGAAATCGTGTGGTGTTGCTTGGATTGTCTTCAATATTTGAGTAAAGTTTATGCAAATCATACTCTGCGGCAGCGACATCCCCTGCAATCGCAGCCGAATGCCATTCATTCTTGAGTCGACGTGCAGCTTCACCATTGCTAGATACGGCAACGCGCTCCACATTGGGATAATTAACATCGAGCCAATGACGGCACTGGGCAAGCGATTGCTGATGCGAATAAATACGACTGAGACCGTCAAGCTTGGTATGCTCTGCAACCAAGAAATTCTGATGAATCGGTAACTCAACTTCCCCAATTATTTTTAAGGTAGAAGACAAGAAACCGTCTAACGTGTGATTGACCACGCCTTCTGAAGAGTTTTCAACCGGTACGACGCCGTACATCGCTGTACCCGCTTCGACTTCACGGAACACATCAGTGATGGTGGTCATTGGCACGGTATCAGCGGCTTTACCAAAATGCTTGAGGGCAGCGGCGTGAGTAAAAGTACCCACTGGACCCAAAAAGGCAATACGTTGCGGTGCTTCTAGATCTAAGCATACCGACATAATTTCACGAAACAATCGCGCCATTTTTTCGTCAGCGATTGGACCAGTATTACGCGCCATGACCGCTTTTAGGACTTGCGCTTCACGTTCTGGGCGATAAAAAATAGGATTGGTTTTTTCAGCAGTAGGACTTTTTGCGATGTGTTCTTTTTTGACCGTCGCCACTTGCTGAGCCAGTTTGGCACGGTTATTAATCAATGTCTGGATTTCGCAGTCTACGCTATCAATACTATGACGCAGCTGATCTAAAAACTCTTTTTCGTTTGAGTGGTCGCTTACGCTAGTTTGATTTAGATTGTCCATTTTTTGCTCTGGTGACTGCTCACTCATTACCGCCCATCCTTTTTCTAATATTATTGCTGAGTTTTATAACTGTTTGGTGTGACTTTTAGGTTTATCTATACTTGGTTTTATCTATACTTAAGCTTATTTGAGATTAGCTCTGACCATATTACTAGTCACTGTTCAATAAAACAGTTTATCAAAAATATCATGTCCTACTCGCCTACACGATTCTTGGATTCATCAGCCAATACAGCAGACAAGGACACGACCGGCTCTACTATAGCAAAAACTACGCTCAGTGCCCATTCGTAAATGCGTGTAAACTGGCTAACGGCTATAAATATTAGCACAGTTATCTGATATGGCAGCGATAGGCGGCACAACTATGAGAGAACACCGCCTCAAAACTATGTTACAGTTCAAAACTAATGGTCAAAAGCACCTTTCATAAGCATGTTTAAAAATATAAACACGTTTAACAACAGACCCAGTCTTTAGAACATAACCATGTCAATTGATTCACACAAGGATACCTGATGAGCGCATTACAACAGCTTCGCACCATGACCACCATTGTCGCTGATACTGGCGACCTTAGCGCTATTGCCCGCCTAAAACCTGTCGATGCGACCACCAACCCCAGTCTCATTACCAAGGCGCTCATTCACTCTGACAATCAAGCCATGCTCTCAGAAACCATGAGTCGACATCGCGATGACATCGATGCGGTAATTGATGCGTTAACCATAAAAATTGGCTGCGATATTTTATCGTTGATTGAGGGTCGCGTCTCAACTGAAGTCGATGCGCGTTTGTCTTATGACACCCAAGCGACTATCGATAAAGCGCTCAACTTCATGGAAGCTTATCAACAAGCAGGTATCGACTCAGAGCGGGTATTGATTAAGATGGCCGCGACGTGGCAAGGTATCGAAGCCGCACGTTATCTGGAAACCCAAGGTATTCACTGTAATCTAACGCTACTTTTCGGACAACATCAAGCGATTGCCTGTGCCGATGCTGGCGTGACCCTGATATCACCTTTTGTTGGACGCATTTTGGATTGGCAAAAACGCCAGCAAAACCGTCAGAACGTACCAGTCTCTGATGACATGGGCGTGCAGTCGGTCAAGCTTATTTATCAATATTTCAAACAGCATGGCTACAATACGCAAGTAATGGGCGCAAGCTTCCGCTCTACTGAGCAGATATTGGCATTAGCAGGCTGTGATCTGTTGACCATTGCCCCCAACCTCATTGATGAGTTGGCAGCGATGGATATAGAAGTCCCTCGTCAGCTGTCACCAAGTATGTCGATGGCGTTAGATGATATGACCCGAGTGAGTTTGACGCATGAAGAATTTAGTCAAGCTTATCAAAAAGATACCGTCACTCAAGATTTATTACCTAAGGGTATTGATGGCTTTATCGATGCGCGTGATGAGCTTGCTCAGGCATTGGCAGCGATGCGCAATTAATCGTTGCGATAATGGATGGTCAAACACTGTCCAATAAAAGAAATTTGCCTGCTAATAGTAAGTTCGTTATTATAACCCACTTCAAATAACAAGAAGCAAGGCTTGATTATGAGACGGCTATCAGTGGTATTAGCAGGTAGTGCGCTAGCGATTAGTGCACATGCAGTCAGCTGGGTAGAGATATCTGAGACTGATTCTGGTTCGATTTTCACCTTAGATTCAGACTCTATTGAAAGCTCTGACATCAATATCATAGACGAGCATAACGTCGAAAACATTTCGGTATCCATTCGCAGAACCTATCCACCGCAGTTACAACAGACGGATAAAAAAGGCAAAAAGGACAAAAAAGAAAGCTATATTCATCATAGCGATCAGCAGTTATTGATATCTTGCAAAGATGCCAGTTACTATAAAAGAGCCTATGTCAATTATGGCACTGACAACAAGGTCATCAAATCTTGGCAATCCGACAAGCCCATATTGACCACCAAGGATTTTAAGGTTACGATGCCAAAAACAATCGGTCGCAAAGTAGTAGAGCAAACTTGTGAGCGTTATCAACAAGACCAATAAAACACCAAATAAAATACATTGATACCAAAAAAGCGCGCTGAACTATTCAGCGCGCTTTTTTATTATGCTAAAAACCATTTCTCTAAGCTTTTAATACCGTATAAACAGGAACGGGGAATTCACCATGCAACTCAACCAAATCCAGCAGTACCAAAGCACCGACGACCGTATGATCCGCTGACTGGCACAGCTCATAAGCAGTGGTTAGTGTACCGCCCGTCGCCAAAATATCATCGACCAACAATACCCGCTCAGGTGGCAAGTTATTTTGCATCTCAAGCGTGTCTTTACCATATTCTAGCGCATAGGCTTTGTTGGCAACAGGCGGTGGCAACTTACCCGGCTTACGCAGCAAAATCATGCCTTTACCCAAGCGACCTGCCAGCAAGCTTGCAAACACAAAGCCACGCGCCTCTACAGCACCCAAGCAGTCCACTTCATCCATGAGCCCTTCTGGCAAGGTTGCAAGCATTGCATCAATGACCGCATTAATATGACTGCGCAGTAACGGGGTGATATCATAAAAATCAATGCCGACTTTTGGAAAGTCTGGTACTGTGCGGATAACCTGCCAAAACGGGTGGTCAGTATTGAGTATATTAGACAGATCAATTTCGGTATTAGCAGATGTAGCGGCAGCATTAACGCTCATAATAACCCTTATCTCATATGGCTTAGATGGCTTAGATGGCTTAGATGGTAATAAGTGACGGTGATAAATGACAGACATCACCGTGAAATTAGTGGCGATTACTATAACATAATTTGGTGTAATATAGCGGCGAGACGAACAATCATACAATCGCCTGAATCAATAAAATGCCAATCATGGACTTGATAAAAGCTGAGTCATCTCAACATACAAGTGTAAACTTAACTATCAAAACAACGGTTATATGCTAAACTACGGGCGTTTTTACCGTCCAAATATGAGCGGTAATGCTCAGTAGACGCTCTAAAAACACCCTGTAACACTGGTAATGATCGATAGGACTATTTATGAAACGTTATGAATGTATCGTCTGTGGCTGGATATATGATGAAGCGCTTGGCTGTCCTGAAGAAGGGATTGCGCCTGGCACCAAGTGGGAAGACATCCCAGAAGACTGGATTTGCCCAGAGTGCGGTGTTGGCAAGCTTGATTTTGAGATGCTTGAGATTTAGTAGACAACTCTCTAATTAGGACACTTCATGACAAAATCCAATAATATCAATAATGCGGCATTGCTTAAAACCTCTGGAGATACTGGGGTATACCCTACTCCTGACTGGCAACGATTTGGGCAACACCAATGGCGCGAATCAGACCTTAGCGAACACCTCCATCAAGCGATGATAAATATCGGTGATGGCATTGAATTGTGCGTTGAGGCAGGCGGTAATCCCAATCATCCCCCACTGCTGATGATTATGGGACTTGGCTCGCAGATGATATTTTGGCCAAATAATTTTATCAAGCGCCTTATTGATGCAGGATTTTTTGTGATTCGTTTTGACAATCGCGATATTGGCTTGTCTTCCAAAGTACAGATTGACGGCCTACCGCGTATCAGTCAGTTAAAAATGATGATGCGTTTGCAAACAGGATTGTCTAATAAGAGTACACAGGTTGCTTATAATTTGACCGATATGGCAGAAGATACCGCACGTTTGATTAAGGCGTTGCAGCTGGGTAAGACACATCTGCTGGGTGCTTCTATGGGCGGTATGATTGCTCAAATCGTGGCGGCACGCTATCCAAGTTTAGTACAACGTATGGCCTTGATGTTTACCACCACCAATCGGGCTTTTTTAAAGCCACCCAAGCCTAAGCAGTTATACACGCTTATCAATCGCCCTGAGAGTCATTCTGAGCGCGATATTGTGCGCCATAGCGTCTGGTTTATGAAAACAGTCGGTACGCCAGGACACGTCAACGTCCGTATGGTGCGTGAAATTGCCAAGTTACGTTATCAGCGCAATTTCCATCCGCTTGGCACCGTACAACAGCTCAATGCGATCTTGGCCTCTGGCTCTATTAGCCGGTTTAGCAAGCAAGTCAAAGCACCAACTATCGTCCTACATGGCAGTGCAGATGGGCTATTGCCGCCTTCACAAGGACGCGTGGTCGCTAAGACCATTCCCAATGCTAAGTTTCATTTAATCGAAGGCATGGCGCACGATATCCCAGAGTACTATCAGCCTTATATGATTGATTTGATTCGCAATCACCTATCGGCTTAATACGCATTTAACACCGTCAATCATTGGCGATAAAAAAGCGTGCAATGCTATGTATTACTCATAAGCATGGCACGCTTTTTTGTATCTTAGTTTGAGTGAGCGCATCAATCACAACCAACACTGACCCCTTCTTTATCAATGCACATCTTATTGCCATTTTTTAGGTTACCAATCCACGCTTTACCATTTGCAAATGTAAAGGCAGGCTTGCCTTGGTAACTGTCACCACTCGACACACCCATCTTATCAAAGCGAAAAGGAATCACCAGCTCACCGCCCAAATTGATAAAGCCCCAGTTGTCATCAATGCGCACGCCAGCTAGTCCTTCTGAAAAAGGACGAGCATCATCAAATGAATAAGTAATCATCGTCACATTGTTTTCATCGACAAAACCCCATCGACCGTCTTGCTGACGTGGCTGTAACGTCGTAAAACGATTGGGCGCTGCTTGCCTAGATTGTGCTGACGCTGTAGCAGACCTACTATTGGCGGTTTGCTTTGCAGACGACGGCTCATTATTATTACTGTCACTACCATTTGGATTGCTAGTCGCTTTGCCGTTTTTATCCAGCCAACTGGTCGCTTGATTTTTACGTACTTGCGTCACACCGCCACGATAATCATCAATATCACTGATTGACGCAGAAAACGACACGATGGTCTTATTTGCTGTATCGATGACCCCATAGTTGCCGTCTCTTTTGACCACGATACGTCCATCAGATACCGGACGCGCCCAACCCTGACTTTCCTTTAGCATGTCGTAGGTCGCCGGTATCACCTCACGACCCTGCATGTTGAGATAACCGACGTGACTATTGCGCAGCACGGGTAGTAAGCCACCAGCTATCTTATCTGCATCGACTTTTTGATAGCGTGATAAATCAACGACTTTTTTGCCTTTACTATTTAGCAGCGCCACTGGCGCACCGAAGTCCTTGGTTGCCAAAAAATAACCGCTACTCGCGGTACAAGAGACATTCTTATAATAGCTTTTGGGTATTTTACAGCTGGCAGCTTGTGCAGTCGGCATCATAAATAGCGCACTGACGAATAAGCCCATAGGAATGCCATATCGTGCCATTTTTAGTTGCGATCCAAATATCAAAGAAAGCGACTTTTTTGATTGAGTACGTCGATGCATAAATAAACCTAGGCTAAAAGTAGTAGAAACTATGTTGAACACTTTAAGAGAGTAATAAAACACAGATTAGCAAATCGCGACCTTCACGCCAATGCTATTCCTGTAAGGATGCGACTCGATGATATAAGCACTATTATATATAGTCAAAATATCCTAAAAACGCGACGGTATTGCTGATATTAATTTTTTGTAGCCTCTGCCTGCGCAGGCACAGCAAGCAAGAAAAATGGATATCAGCAGTGCGTGATGTACCGATATTACTTTTCACTCACTATAGCTGACGTTAGCTGACTATCAGCGCCCATTTTCCCACACGCTTACCATACTTGGTTCTTTCAAAAATATAATCATCATAAGAATAAATTATATTTCAACCATTTCATTTTAAGTCTAAAACCTCGACAATGTGGGGTGTGTGCATTGTACCGTGAGCACAGTAATGTTAAAGAAAGAACGCAACTCATTTAAACGTGATTAATCTAAGGACAACCTATGGCTATTGCCGCTTCACGCTCTGCACCTATTGGCTTGGTTATTGGTTGCATTATATTTGGTCTGGGCAGTTTAATCGTCGCGCACGTTGATATCGGCGGTTGGGCCATGTCGTTTTGGCGACTCGCCATCTCAGGAGTGGTCTTTGCTATCTTGGCAAAAATCATGGGACAACGTTTGCCACGCTCAAGACGTGCCATTTTTTATGGTTTATTGTCAGGCGCATTTTTGGGGTTCGATTTGGCACTTTGGCACGAGAGTATCTATGCTGTCGGGCCTGGCATTTCAACCTTACTTAATAGCTTACAGATTTTCTTTTTAGCGGCGATTGGGTTTTTATATTTTAATGAACGGCAATCTATATTACAGCTTATCAGTCTATTTCTAGCGATGGCTGGAGTGGCGATGATAGGTAGCCCTGAATTTGCACATAATAGTGCCGCAACTTGGGGGTTTATCTCGGGTATCGTCTCAGGAGCGATGCTGGCAGCATCAATGACATTTATCCGTAAGACGCATGACACCGAGCCAACACCGATATTTATGCTCATGCAATTGATTAGTATCGGCGGTGTGCTGGCGATGATTATTCCGATGTTTTTGTTTGATATGGGCAATATCTTGCCCAACAGTTGGTCTGAGATTGTTTGGGTACTTATTTATGGTACGGTCATGCAGTGCTTGGCTTGGGGTCTGATTGCATACTCTATCCCCAAGCTGTCTTTGGCGCTGACTGGATTACTACTGCTATCTGAACCAATTGCCGCATTGGTCATTGATTATACTTGGTTGGACAAACCGATTAATACTTTGCAATGGAGCGGCGCGCTCTTGACGATGTTTGCCATTTACTTAGGTTCATTAAAACCCAAGCCGCGCGCACTACGTCGCTATCGGTTTTTCTCACGGTTTTATAAGCGTAAATATAAATAGTTATACAGGTACGCTTATTTATATTTACGTTTTATTTGGCGTATAGCTTTAATGAGGGCGTGTCATCATTTAGACCGTGAAGATTAAAATAATGACACGCCCTCATTTGAAACGTGATGCTTAAATGACAATCAATCAGTCTTTTTGACGATTGAATAATGCATTGAGTACGATAGCCGCCAAGGTAGCCGTGCCGATACCGCCCAAATCAAAGCCACCTAAATGCAGGCTAAAGTTACCCGTTCCCATGATGACAGTGACAGCGGCGATGATTAGATTGCTGTTTTTGCTAAAATCAATGTGGCTGTCTATCCAAATTTTGATCCCAGCAACAGTGATAAGTCCGAATACTATAATAGACGCACCGCCCAATAAGGCCGCTGGTATCGTCTGAATGATTGCACCAAATTTTGGTGAAAGCCCCAATATGATAGCCACTAAACCTGCTACGACAAAAATCGTGGTGCTATACACCTTAGTTACCGCCATGACACCGATGTTTTCTGCATAAGTGGTGACACCTGTACCACCAAATCCTGCTGAAAAAGTCGTTGCTAAGCCATCCGCTAAAAATGCTCGACCCATATAAGGGGTAACACGAGCCTTAGTCATGCCTTCTACGGCTTTAAAATGTCCCAGATTTTCGGCGACCAAAATAAACGCCACTGGTGCGATCAAGATAATGGCGCTCATCTCAAAACGAGGCGTATGAATGCTTGGCAACCCAAACCATGAAGCAGCAGACACCCCACTAAAATCAATGGGCGTACCAAAACCCATCACATTGGTCATCACAAAATAAGCGACGTATGACAATATCAAGCCAACCAATAATAAAAGTCGACGTAACATACCGCGCGTGAACACAGCCACACCACTAATCAGCAACACGGTTAAAGTAGCCATCCAAGCATCAAACTGATTCGCAGACACTCCTTGAATGGTCACTGGCGCCAAATTTAGACCAATAATCATCACGATAGCACCAGTGACGATAGGTGGCATCAGACGCTCAATCCAGCCTGTGCCCGTTTTCATCACCAGCAGCCCAATCAAAGCATAAATGATACCGCAGGCCATAATACCGCCCAAGGCGACATTTAAGTTGTCATTGAAGCCTACGCCTGCATATGCAGTCACAGCGATGACGGGGCCAATAAAGGCAAAGCTGGAGCCCAGATAGCTCGGCATGCGCCCACCCGTGATCATAAAGAACATCACAGTACAAATACCTGACATCAAAATAGCGAGGTTAGGGTCAAAACCCATTAACAGTGGCGCAAGCACCGTCGCACCAAACATCGCAAAAGTATGCTGCACACCCAGTAATATGCTTTTTGACGGTGGCAAATACTCATTGATACCGACCGGATCACGATCTAAATCGCCACCATAAGGTCGCCAAGTCGGAAACCAACGACCATTTTCAAAATCTGGATTTTTTGGATAGTTCATGGCTGCTGAAGAAATACCAGCCGCTTCTAATGCATTATGAGCAGGTAATGCTTCAGAACTTTTGTCTGATTGAGAGGAGTTATCGGTGGGAGATGTCATGCATGCTTGTCCTATGTGGGCGGAGCTAATAATAGGCTAAAATAACTGGATGAATAAAAACTGAGATAAAGTTGAACGTCAATAAATAGAAGTAGCTGGCTAAAAATAACGATAAAAGCCGAGACTCAACACCATACCTCTTATAATATGTCACCCAATTCATTCATTTATGTTGTAAGGTAGCAAACCAAAAGTATTATTTGGTATGATAGCTATGTTTTGCTAGATGTATAAGGTCGGATATGTTCTACTTGAACTACCGTCTAAATCATTTTTGCCTGACGTATTTCACAGCGACAACCAACTTACAGGATGTTACATAAACGTTGGCTCCAAGCATCATAACGGAGTTTAATAATAAATAAAAGTTATTATTCACTCGTCACATGTACTTCCATGTTTACATACTTTCATAGACAACACCCCAAACTAAACACTTATCGGTACTTGTTGGTTGGGGCGGTTTATTATATTTTTCATGCCAGTGCTGAAGCCAATCGATAACCTATGCTGATGCACTTAAAATTTTTGGTAGCTTATTATGATTAGTGTTTTTGATTTATTTAAAATTGGTATTGGACCCTCAAGCTCACATACCGTCGGTCCGATGGTAGCGGCGAACTTGTTTTTGGCGTCTTTGCTCAAGCAAGCGGAGCTGACCGCTATAGACAGTATTGAGATTGAGCTTTACGGTTCATTGGCTGCGACCGGTAAAGGGCATGCAACGGATACCGCCATTTTATTAGGGTTACTCGGACATACGCCCAGCACCATCGATACACGTCTGACCAGCAACTACTTGGCACCCATATTTTCAGAAAAAAGTCTGAACATATCAGGTGCTCATACGATTGCTTTTGACACAGAGCGTGATATCTATTGGTACGATGATACCGTCCTACCCTATCATCCTAATGCTCTGACGCTTCGAGCATTATTGGTAGATGGTACTCGTTATCAGCAGACCTACTACTCAGTTGGAGGTGGCTTTGTGATTAATGAAGAGAATGCCACCAATCCAGATGAAGACCATGCTAGCCCCACCATTGATAGTATTCCCTATCCTTTCAATAGCGCCGCCGAGTTATTAGAGCAATGTCGCCAGCATGGGCTGAGTATCAGTGACTTAGTCCTCACGAATGAATGTCATTACCGCGATCAAACAGAGGTTTTTGCCTACTTAGATAGCATTTGGGACGTGATGCAAGACTGCGTCAAACAAGGCTGTGAAAATGGCGGTATTTTGCCTGGCGGCTTAGATGTCAAACGCCGCGCTCAAGATCTATATTCACAACTGTGTGCGGAGAAGAACCAACCCATTACAAAAACCGATAAATTAGCCGCGATGGATTGGGTTGATTTGTATGCGCTCGCCGTCAACGAAGAAAACGCTAATGGCGGTAAAGTGGTGACCGCTCCTACCAATGGTGCCGCTGGCATCATACCGGCAGTCCTACATTACTATCGTGATTTTTTACCAAGCTACAGCCAAAGCGGTGTCTATAAATTTTTGTTAAATGCCACTGCCATCGGTAGCCTTATCAAACAAAATGCTTCAATCTCTGGTGCTGAGGTTGGCTGTCAAGGTGAAGTTGGCTCTGCATGTGCAATGGCCGCGTCTGCATTGGCTGAGATTATGGGCGGAGATCCTGCCAAATGCTTGAATGCTGCTGAAATTGGTATCGAGCATAACTTAGGTCTCACTTGTGACCCTGTTGGCGGCTTAGTTCAAGTCCCTTGTATTGAACGCAATGCGATGGGCGCGGTAAAAGCGATCAACGCGGCACGTCTCGCCTGCCGTGGCAATGGTCAGCACTTTGTCTCTTTAGATAAGGTGATTGAAACGATGAAAGTAACTGGGGCTGATATGCTAGATAAGTATAAAGAAACCTCACGTGGGGGTCTTGCTGTTTATGCTGATAACCGCATACCCACTGCAAGTCATGGTGTCAGTGTAAAATATAGTCAATGCTAATATAATTAATGTCGGTGTAGACTGTCGTGATGTGATTCTCATAAACACTCATGAAAAAAAGACCTCTAATGAATTAGAGGTCTTTTTTATTCTGACTAGGCCGTGTGATCATTTACTCAGCAGTTTTTGAAACCACTTCGTTTAAAATCCAAACTGGCTTAACCATGTTGGTGGTCTCATTCATCATCGCTTCTTGACGTACGTCCAAAACATAGCGGTAATTTGGCTCATAAGTGAAGCCTTGGATGTTACCGTTTAGAGTTGTATAGTTTTTCTGATAAGTTTGGCGATACTGTAAGCACTCTGATTCAACTTTGGTGCCATTCGCAGTCATAAGATCACAAACTGCTTTACGCGGTGCAATCTCTACTTCAAAGCTTGGAATGTTAATAACTTTAACATTCATAGTCTGACCTTCAACGACCATGGTACGCTCATTGTCCATACCCATAGTAGAACAACCTGACAGGGCGAAAGTAGTCATCAATGCGGCAAGTGCTAATTTTTTCATTATTCAATCCTCAGTTAAGTAATATTCATTATTGCCTGTTTGAACTCGTTTTAATCATTTATAGACGCTCAAAACGTAAGGCATTTGTGACCATACTGGCAAAGTCAATTTAGACAACCAAACAAAGCTGATAATTTCTCAGCAGTATCGTCTATTGTTTACTGAGGCTAGTATATGTCGCCAAGCGACTTATCCTCTATGACTGGTTTGTAAAGTAACGTCAGCTTTTGCAACTCATGTTAGTCAAACGTATTAAAAAGCAGACCAATCCAATATATATTTGACATTGCAAAAAAAAATGGCCGAATTAATCATTACTCCGACCATTTAATCGCTTTCGTTCAGATTGAGAGGACGCCTTAATTAACATCCATTTCAATAATTAGCTACGGTAATCGGCATTTATCTTGACGTAATCGTAAGACAAGTCGCAAGTATAAACCGTATCGCTAGCGTCGCCACGTGCCAAATCAATATGAATGGTAATTTCAGGACGGCTCATGACCGTTTTGCCCGCCGCTTCCGTATAGCTAGGCGCAACACCACCATTTTGGCAAATCATGACTTCATCTAGATAGACATCGACTTGCTCGGTATCTAAATCTTCGATACCAGCATAACCTACTGCGGCGAGGATACGACCCCAATTGGCATCACTGGCGAAGAATGCGGTTTTGACTAGCGGTGAATGTGCAACCGCGTATGCCACATCGCAGCATTCTTGCGTCATCTTACCGCCAGTGACTTTGACAGTTATAAACTTGGTAGCGCCTTCCCCATCACGCACGATTAATTGTGCCAGACGAACAAATACTTCGGTTAATGCCTCAAAAACAGGCTGATAATGTGGATGTTCTGGGCTGTCGATAATATTTGAGCTAGCTCTACCTGTGGCGATCAACACACAACAGTCGTTGGTCGACGTATCACCATCGACGGTGATGCGGTTAAAAGACTGCTCATTAATGGCGCTTAACATCTCTTGTAATAAGTCAGCAGCAATGTTGGCATCTGTTGCCACATAGCCCAGCATGGTCGCCATATTTGGTCGTATCATACCTGAGCCTTTTGACATGCCCGTAATATGATAGCTGACACCCGCCACGTCGATTTTTTGACTAGCAAGCTTAGGAATCGTGTCTGTGGTGCGAATACCATTCGCCGCCGCCAGCCAATTATCAGCAGCTAAACTGGCAAGTGCCTCATCTAAACCAGCGATGACCGCCTCACTATTTAAGGGCTCGCCAATCACTCCCGTAGAAAACGGCAATACAGAACTGACAGCCACGCCAGCTTTACTTGCCAGCGCTGTACAGATATCAACAGCGCGCCGCTTGCCATCAGCGCCCGTCCCTGCATTGGCATTGCCAGTATTGGTGACCAAATAACGTGGGCTAGCCTTAGTAAAATGCTCACGTAATACTCGCACTGGCGCGGCACAAAAGGTGTTTTTAGTGGTGACGACCGCACTGGTTGCTTTCTCAGCAATCTCAATCACGACCAAATCATCACGATCTTTGTAGCGTACGCCTGCGGCAGTAGCACTTAACTTGATACCGTCAATTGGGTAAATAGTATTCGGTACTGCAATATTTCCAACAGCCATAGAGAC
Source organism: Psychrobacter sp. K31L (assembly GCF_017942195.1). Lineage (NCBI taxonomy): Bacteria > Pseudomonadati > Pseudomonadota > Gammaproteobacteria > Moraxellales > Moraxellaceae > Psychrobacter > Psychrobacter sp. K31L. The sequence goes on from NZ_JAGKSC010000003.1 coordinate 99,059, forward strand.
CTCCTTACTTTTCAATTTTCATAGTTATAAACAGAATACTATTAGGGTTTGCTTAAGTTAAATGCCGACCAAATCGGTGCATGGTCAGACGGTTTTTCCATGGCACGTAGCTCATAGCTGATACCAGCATCGACGCAGTCATCGACTAGGTCTGAGGTGCACAAGATATGGTCGATACGTAGACCGCGCTTAGGCTCGTCGTTGAAACCACGACTGCGATAATCAAACCAGCTGTATAACTCTGTACTCTCTGGATAGTACAGACGGTAGGTGTCAGTCAGCTCGCGTGACATCAGGGCTGCATACCATTCGCGCTCTTCTGGTAAAAATGAGGTTTTTCTATTCTTAAGCCAGCGCTTTGCATTGACTTCGCCGATACCAATGTCGATATCTTCTGGGGCAATATTCATATCACCCATGATAATGAGCGAGCGCCCTTCCGCCTTTAAAGCATCAATATACGCCATCAAATCTGCATAATAAGCACGCTTCATGGGAAATTTGGTCGGATGATCTTGGCTTTCTCCTTGTGGAAAATAACCATTGAGTACGTCAATTTCACGACCGTCAAACTCATATCGTGCGTGAATAAAACGCTTCTGCGCCTCGACATCTTCGCCAAGAAAACCTTTTTGCACAAATATTGGCGCAACCTTGGACAAGAGTGCCACGCCATAATGGGCTTTTTGCCCAAAGTACTCTACGTGATAACCAAGGCTTTCTATGTTTTCTAGTGGAAACTGCTCATCATGTACCTTGGTTTCTTGTAGACCCATCACATCAGGATCGATTACCTCACGTACCGCCTCCAGCTGATGTTGACGAGCACGAATACCATTGATATTAAAACTGACAAAACGGGTCATAAATTATCCTATACTAATTGATGAAAATACGCTGCTAATATACAGAGCTGGGATGTGACCATACATAAAATACTATCATAACAGAGGCAGACTGACCTAGCTGTTGCGCGCCCTGATATCTTACGCTAGAGTAGTTGTTATTCGTATGATTGCTATCAAATCTTGTGTATCGGATCATGGCTATCACGGAACACTTATTAAAATAATTATTGAGCATTGTTATGACAACCACTATTAGCAAAACTACCAACGCCTTACCAACGACAGCAAATGAAACTACGCCGTTATTTGCCAAAGACTACAATGTCTATATTAATCATACTGACGCTGGCGGTATAGTCTACCATGCCAATCACTTGGTGTTTTTTGAAAACTGCCGCCGTGACTGGTTTGGTCAACTGGGTTTAAATGGGTATTTCTTGCAGACCGATGATGGTCAAGTACAGCATTTTGTCGTGAGTCAAGCAGATTTGCAATACAAAAGAGCCATTCTTTTAGACGAAATCATCAATGTACGTATCGATAAAGTCGAATTAAAACCTGCCAGCATTATTTTTTATCAGAGCATTCATCGTCATGGCTCAAACAGCTCTTCTACCGATCATACGAATGACAATGCCAACGCTAAAAACAGTTTATTAAGTAGCACCAAAATCGTCATCGCTTGTGTGCAAAATCAAGTCAGGACAGAGCCTGTGTCTTATGATGAGTCGGATACTGCCGTGGCTAGCGCCTCGCCCATGCGACCGATTCGTGTCCCAAAAAAGCTACGTGATGCTTTACAAGAAGCGATTAACCAGCCTATAAATGCACAATGATTCTGACCTATGAGCCTTGATACTGACACGCCTATCGTTGAATTTGAACATCTCTGGGTACATAGCAAACGTATCACGCCAATCAACACTGATGATCAACGACGTACAGTTAAAACGCAAACCCATAACGTATCTGCCATCTACGATAAATGGATGACCAAGTTTAAGAAAATATCGACCCCCGATCAGAGGTTGCCGACGCATAAAAAGGTATTGATAAATGACGTTAGCGGTACACTGTTAGCAGGGCAAATAACCGTTTTGACAGGCGCTTCTGGCAGTGGCAAGTCTTTACTGCTACGTGTGCTTGCAGGACTATTGCCGATGAGCAGCGGTGAGATTTGTTTGCGCAGTCATGATGCATCAAATAGCGACAGTTATAAAAGCATTCATGATACACCGCCGACCCAGTGGCGCACACGCATCGCCCTACTGGCTCAAAACCCACAGCTGCTAGAAGGCCGGGTGCTTGAAAACTTACAGATGCCCTATCGTCTACAAGCGCATCAACATCTTGACTTTGATATCGACTGGCATATCGCTCAGTTGGTCTATTTAGAGCGCAGTGCTGACTTTTTACAGCAAGAGGCAAGTCATCTCTCTGGTGGCGAACGCCAACTGGTCAATACTTTACGTCTTTTGCAACTCAACCCACAGCTATTGTTATTAGATGAGCCTACAGCGGCTTTAGACATCCATACCTCAACCCAGCTAGTGAATCTACTGGTTAACTGGTTGCGCGGCGATGCACAGCGCACCATATTATGGGTGACTCATGATACACAAGATATCATGCCATTAGCCGACAGGCATTGGCACATGCAGGCAGGCGTATTAACCAAAATGCGCTAATCTCATAATCGACTTTTAATCGTGACTGCCCCTAATACTTATTTCCCTCACCTTAACGACATTAATAATGAGCAGCTATGAGCAGTACGGATGATATGCAAATATTCCTCACTTACGGTGATATTGCGCTTGCCAGCAGCTTAATTATTATCGTCCTTATCCTGTCATGGCGACTACGCTTAACATTAACCAAAACACTATTAACGGCGGCTGTTCGTACTATAGTCCAGCTGAGCTTTATCGGTTTGATTCTGGCATGGATTTTTGCTCGTGAGCAATGGTATGAAGTCCTTCTCATACTGACTATCATGACCTTGATTGCAGGAGGCGCAGCCAAAAATCGTGTCAAACGCAGCTACAAAGGTTTATTCATCGACACCCTCCTCGCTGTCAGCCTATCAGCCGTATTGGTCACTAGTATCGCCATCTTTGTGATATTAAGAGTGCAGCCGTGGTATACGCCGCAATTCGTCATCCCTATATTGGGCTTAATACTAGGCAACTCTTTAACCGCCATCTCATTGACCAGCAATCAGTTGATTGAAGCTTTTCATGAGCAGCAAGGACGTATTGAAATGATGCTCAGCCTCTCTGCCAGGCCCTTTGAAGCCGTGCATGAGCAGATACGAGCGGCCATCATCAATGGTATGACCCCAACGCTGAACTCTATGCTGGTGGTTGGTATTGTCAGCTTGCCAGGGATGATGACAGGGCAAATACTGGCGGGTGCAGATCCTACTCAAGCGGTACGCTATCAAATTGTCACGATGTTTTTAATCTGTGTTAGCAGTACTTTAGGATGCACTATTAGCGCGTTGCTTATTTATCGGCGTTTTTTTAACAAACATGAGCAGTTCCTTTCACCGTAATACAAGCGACTGACTTTAGAATTGATACAGTCTACTGTGACAAATTTTCATAGCCTCAATTTTAGTGACACATGTTTATTGACGTATCTATTTTATTGAAAGTCGGCTATAGTTTTGAAATAGCGCTTTGATAGATTATCAACCTCATCATAATTAGACTTGTTTCTCCTACATCACATATCAACTGTATCTCTTAGTATATTTTATGTACTACTCAGTATCACATACTGGTATTGTTTTAAACCATATTCATGCTAATGTATTGTTTAAATATATCGTTCTTTTGATACTTTGGTTGTAAATAACAGATTAAAAATATTCGGAATAAATACTGTTTTTGTTACTCAGCCATTTTTTCATCTCAGTTAATTATTTACCCTAAAAATAATTAAGTAGAACCATATAATAGCGAAAAATTTTACCAACCAGTTGATAAATAAGGATGTTATCGCTCTTAGCGGACACCAGTCCACGTCAGCACTGATTTATTTTGTTGATGCGGATATGACTGCTTTCTCACTAAACTTTAACCTATATTAACTCGCAAGGACGCTGACTATGACGTTAAATAAACCTTGGCTTGCCCAATATCCGGCAGGCGTACCGAAGTCGATCGACCCAGATAAATATAACAGCATAGTAGAGCTATACGAAGAATGCTTTGATCGCTTCCGCATGCATCCAATGAGTATCTGTATGGGCGTTACTCATACGTACGATGACATTGATAAGGCGTCACTAGCCGTTGCTGCATGGTTACAAGCTCAGGACTTACCTCAAGGCACGGTGGTTGCACTGATGATGCCAAACGTCCCGCAATATTTGCCGACGATGATTGGTATCTTGCGTGCCGGTTACGCCTGTACGCCTGTCAATCCACTCTATACGGGTCGTGAGCTGCGCCATCAATTAAATGACTCAGGCGCTAAGGTTATTTTTGTGGTTGATAACTTTGCCCAAGCGCTTGAGCAAGTCATCGACGAGACCAATATTAAGCGTATTGTCCTCTCAAAAATGGGCGATATGATGGGTCTCAAAGGTATCTTAGTGAATACCATCATTCGTCAGGTAAAACGTCTCGTACCTAAATACAAGCTTGATGATCCTAAGCATGAGATAACCAAGTTTCCTGACGTCCTTAAAAAAGGTAGAAACCTGCCATTCCAAAAGCCGAAACTGTCTTTGGATAAAACGGCCTTTTTACAATATACCGGTGGTACAACGGGTCTGTCTAAGGGAACCATTTTAACTCAGCGTAATATTGTAGCCGCTGCTATGCAGTCTGAAGCGTGGTTCCGCCCTATTACCTCAGAAATTAACGAGGTATACATCAATCTGGTTATGGCTTTACCGCTATATCATATTTTTGCCTCTATGCTTAGTATGTTAGGCATGCGCTCGGGCCACACTTTTATCTTGATACCTAACCCGCGAGATATACCAGGTTTTATCAAAACCTTATCAAAACAGCCGTTCCATATATTCCCTGCCGTTAATACTTTATTTAAAGGATTGCTTGATAATCCAAACTTTAAAAATTTAGATTTTAGCACCCTGCACCTCTCACAGGCAGGTGGTATGGCAGCCACTCCGCAAACAGCCGCACGCTGGTTGGAGGTCACAGGTTGTCCAATGATTGAAGGCTGGGGTATGACTGAAGGTGTGGCAGTAGGTACTAATAACTTAGTAACTGACCGCAATTTTAACGGCACTATCGGCTTACCACTTCCTAGTGTCGATGTCATTATGATCGATGATGATGGCAATCGTGTGGGTCTGAACCAAGCTGGCGAGATGTGTGTCAAAGGTCCTAACACAACGTCAGGTTATCTCAACAGAGACAGTAGTGATGACTTTACTAGCGATGGTTATTTCCGTACTGGTGATATCGTCAGCATGGATGAAAAAGGCTATATCACCTTATTAGATCGTAAAAAGGATATGATTTTGGTCTCAGGCTTTAACGTATATCCGAATGAGATTGAGTCTGTGATGCTCGAGTGTGACGGTATTATTGATTGTGCAGTTATTGGTATTCCTGACGAACATCAAGGCGAAGCGGTGAAAATTTATATCGTGCCAGAGGATAACAACGTCACCAAAAGTGTCATCAAAGAGTTTGCACTGGATAATTTGACCGGCTATAAATGTCCACGTCATATCGAATTTGTCAGCGAACTACCAAAGAGTAACGTCGGTAAAGTATTGCGTCAAAAATTGCGTGAAAGGCATGATGCAGATCATCCTCAGTCATAAACAAGCTGAATAGATTTACATATAGCAGTCACATAAATCTAGACATAAAAAGCGCTTCACATAAGTTGTGAAGCGCTTTTTTTCTCAGCTATTCAAAATGAGGACATGCCCTAAACTTAGAGTCTGCTGAACATTTTACTTTTTCTAATGAACAAATTATCCTGACCACCAAAATAGGATTCTGTTCGGAAAAAAACATCAACAGATTGTAACAGTAACTTCAAAGCAAGCTCTTTGAACGCTGCCGTCTAGAACGGCACAGGACATAAAGAAATAAGCCTTAGTTATTTTTTCTGTGATATAGAACAGCTTATCCCAACTTATCTACCACTCATCCTTTTTGATTTACAACACATATGACTTCATTTATCAAATTTATATATGGACTGTGAAGTACGCTTATCATAATATCGAATTCAGTTGTAGTTGTGTTAGTGTGTTGCCAAAATATGTCAGTCAATGTTCTAAAGTTTTAATTGATAAGGTGTTTATTGAAAGTGACTTACAAGGGTTATTGAGGCATGACGATATTTTTTAAGTGACATTTTAATCATCAAATGTACTTATTTACCGTTTAATCTACAAGGCAGATCATTCTTTGTGATTGGACAAAATTGTATAAAGGCCACCGTATGTTAGCAGTCAGTTAATAGTTAGGATAGCACTCAGCACTGCATTGCTTACCATGCAATGATTTATGTTGTTGACAGGGATGTGACTACTTTCTTATAAGACCTTAACTTATATTAATATTTAAGGACGCTAAATATGACCGTGAATAAACCTTGGCTTGCTCAATATCCTGCAAGCGTACCCAAGACAATCGATCCTGATCAGTACGAAAACCTGATAGAACTCTATGAGGAATGCTTTGATCGCTTCCGTCTGCATCCAATGTCTATCTGTATGGGTGTGACACACACTTATGGAGACGTTGATAAAGCCTCACTAGCGGTTGCTGCATGGTTGCAAGCCCAAGGTATTCCCAAAGGCAGCGTGGTCGCCCTCATGATGCCAAACGTGCCGCAGTACTTGCCAACGATGATTGGTATTTTGCGCGCAGGCTATATTTGCACACCTATCAATCCGCTTTACACTGGTCGTGAGCTGCGTCATCAACTGAATGATTCGGGCGCTCAGATTATATTTGTGGTCGATAACTTTGCCCAAGCGCTTGAGCAAGTCATCGATGAGACAGCCATCAAACGTATTGTCCTCTCAAAAATGGGCGATATGATGGGTCTCAAAGGTATCTTGGTCAATACGGTTATTCGTCAAGTAAAACGCCTTGTACCCAAGTACAAGCTTGACGACCCTAAGCACGAGGTAACCAAATTCCCTGACGTTCTAAAAAAAGGCAGAAACTTACCGTTTCAAGCACAAAAGACCTCTTTAGAGCAAAAGGCTATTTTACAGTACACTGGTGGTACCACAGGGCTGTCTAAAGGTGCTGTGCTGTCGCAGCGTAACGTAGTAGCAGCAGCGCTACAGTCAGAGGCGTGGTATCGCCCTGTGACTTCAGACATCAATGAAGTTTATATCAATATGGTTATGGCCCTGCCGCTCTATCATATTTTTGCTTTTATGCTTAGCCTATTGGGTATGCGTTCAGGGTATACCTTTATTTTAGTACCAAATCCGCGTGATATGCCAGGCTTTGTCAAAACACTGTCAAAACAACCCTTCCATATTTTTCCTGCGGTTAATACGCTATTTAAAGGCCTGCTCGATCAACCAAATTTCAAAGATCTCAATTTTAGCTCGTTGCGTATTTCGCAAGCTGGTGGTATGGCTGCTACCGAGCAAACGGCTAAACGCTGGTTAGAAGTGACTGGCTGTCCAATGGTTGAAGGCTGGGGTATGACCGAAGGTGTGGCTGCAGGTACTGCCAACGTCATCACTGACCGTAAGTTTAATGGTACGATTGGCATACCAGTCCCTAGTGTCGATATCATCGTTGTGGACGACAATGGTGAACGTTTGGGACTGCATCAAGCGGGTGAGATGTGCATCAAAGGACCAAATGTCACGTCAGGTTACTTTAATAAAGACAACAGCGATGACTTTACTAGCGATGGTTATTTCCGTACTGGCGATATCATTAGCATGGATGAAAAAGGCTACATTACCTTATTAGATCGCAAAAAAGACATGATTTTGGTCTCAGGCTTTAACGTCTTTCCGAATGAAATTGAATCTGTCATGCTTGATTGTGATGGCATTATTGATTGTGCAGTGATTGGTATTCCTGATGAAAATCAAGGGGAAGCAGTTAAAATTTATATCGTTCCTGTAGACAATAATGTTAGCAAAAGCGATATAAAAGAGTTTGCGCTAGATAATTTGACTGGCTATAAATGTCCGCGTCATATTGAGTTCGTGAGTGAGCTTCCTAAGAGTAATGTGGGTAAAGTACTGCGTCAAAAGTTACGTGAGCAGCATATGCTAGATAATCCACAAACCTTCTCATAATGAAGACAAAGCCTTACCATAAGGTTTATTATTGATGTATCGCTAAATGGATGCATCAGTAATAACTCCATAATAAAAAGCCCTCTACATCATCTGTAAAGGGCTTTTTATTGTCTGAATTTATGTCAATCTAAACAGCATTAACTCAGTTTATTGAGTACTTGTAATGGTAAATGTTTCATTGCATGACTGACCATAGACCAAGGCAAGCTAGGCACGCAAGCTTCTTGAACACCCGCTTCGATTGCAGCAACCATTGCTTTGGTACCCGTATCAACATCTACTTCGAACGGTAACGGCTTGGCATTTTCGTTGATTTCAGTACGAATATAGCCTGGATAAATAGTAGAAACGTTAATCGGCAATTTGGTCAACAGCATATCAGCTCGAATGCCTTCTGCCAAATGAGCCAGCCCGGCTTTAGTCGCACCGTAGGTGGTCAGATGCCTAGGTAGACCGCGCATCGCTGACATACTCGATATCACCACCAAATGACCGCTATTCTGTGCTCGAAAAATACCCATGGCGGCTTCACACTGTGCCAGCGCTGCAATAAAGTTAATCTCAGCAGTGCGGCGATTGGTCTCAAAACGCCCTTTACCGATACGGCGACTCTCACCGACACCAGCATTGACCACAACACGATCGATACCACCAAAGTCAGCGGCAAAAGCATCGAAAACCTCAAAAACTGCATCATAGTCACTGACGTCTAATACTCGATATTCAACGCGAATATTGGGATAAGCTGCCATCAACTCTGACTTCAAACTCTCTAAACGCTCAGTACGACGGGCACAGATAGCGAGGTTGTAGCCAAGCTTGGCAAACAGTCGAGCCATGCCCTCGCCTAAGCCTGAGCTAGCACCAGTGATTAAAATGGTTTTATCACGTCCTACTTGCTGCTTATTTAAGCTTTTAAGATAGCGTGACGGTTGAATCGCACTCAATACCTGTTGCTGACTTTGCTTAGTACCTTTTGTGACTAAGCTCATTAATTGGTTTTTCATAAACAATCCTTTGTATATCGATAACGAAATAGCTTTCACACGCCCTAACCACTAAATCGCGGATATGTATTCAGCGCCTTGTATGTCGCCAAAATAACAGTTTTTTCGTCTATCGCCAAGTGACAAAGCGTTTTCCGTCAGCAAACAAGTGACTATATTCATTAAGAGACATTAGGCGTGTACTCTGATCTTTTAGCGTAATAGACGTCACCCCTGTATTGACCAAGCTTTTATTGAGCTGATAAGCAGTCTGGCTACCTTGCTGCAATAGCTGCGCGGTAATAGCAGCGATCACGCCGCCTGAGGTAAAGACTAATACTGTACTATGGTGATCTAAGCTTAAGCTCGCCACTTGCATACGTATTTGCTCAACTGCTTGTTGGGCACGGCTGCTAAACTGTGACCAACTCTCAAGATAGTCACGGTCATCATCACCCGCATGCCAGCGCTGCATCGCTCGATCGAACAGTTCAGCTAGACGCGTCGCCGGAACATCTGCCTTTGCAAGTTCAATCGCAATGGCTGCTTTACTAGCAAAAGCAGGATTGGATTTGACCAATACATCTTTATGATTAAACTCATCAAACTGTGGAATGATGTAGCTGTCAGGCTCATTTATATCGAGTGCGGCTAAAATGGGTGCCTCGTTGCTGTTATCCATAGAGGACTGGTAGCTCTCCCAAAAATGTCGTGCCGAGTCTTGCTGCCGTACTAAGCTGCCACTAAAGATAGCGTCGATTCTGCGCTGAGTCGTCGCATAATGCTGACCGAGCATTTGCGCTTGAATACTGCCTAGCTCTGAGAGCTGATCATAATTTTCTTGTCCAAATGACGCTTGACCATGACGTGCCAAAAGTATGGTTGTCATAAATAATCCCTTTTGATTGTATTCACTAAATGGCTGCTTTTGAGAAAATTAATTGTCAGAGGCATCCGTACTTTTAGCAAAATAGCCTTTTGGTAAAATACCTTTGACCACTTTTTGTACTGGGCTTGGTAGCTGTTCAATCGTTTGTGCGTCGACACCCATGTCTTTTAGATGCGGCTGTACATGAGTATTGAACAGCATCTCACCTTCATACTGCGCTATCAGCTTAAGACATTTAGCGTGTAATACATGGACGATAAGCCAAAAATTCTTAAAGGCTGGGTTGGTCGTTTGTTTATTATAGTAGCGATAGTAAATTTGCTGGACAATGCCCGCCAGACGGAATAGACCAAACACTTCATAAAAGGTCCAGTTGGCTATCTCTAAGCCCGTTTTTTCAAGATAATAGTCGACCACTTCATCACGGGTCATCATACCTTTTAGATGTGTTGGCTGACGGCGTGACTGCTGCATGACGATGTTGTCATCTGCTTCAATCCAGTAAGCCAAGGCGCTGCCCAAATCCATCAAAGGATCGCCAAGAGTTGCCATTTCCCAATCGAGTACACCAATCACTTTGGTCGGGTCGTCAGCTGCCAAAATCACATTATCAAAGCGCCAATCGTTGTGAATAACGCAAGTTTTGCTATCAGCAGGCGTGTGCTTGCCAAGCCATTGTCGTACCAGCGCAAAGCTCGGTACGTTAGGCGTTTTTGCTTTGACATAACGTTTATCCCAGCCCGTGACTTGACGCTCACAATAACCGTCACCACGACCCAGCGTGACCAAATCAGGATGTTCGGTATAATCCACTTGGTGTAATTCAACCAAAGCGTCAATCACATTGGTACATAATGTACGGGTCTGCGCTTCGTCTAAATCAATGCCTTTGGGTAAATTAGCACGAGGAATGATGCCTTCCATGCGCTCCATGACATAAAAATCGGCACCAATGACAGTTTCATCGGTACATAAGGCGATCATCTTGGGTACATAGGGATAAGCATCTTTTAATGCTTTTTGTACGGTATATTCGCGTACCATATCGTGCGCTGACTTGGCTTTGGTGCCTTTTGGTGGACGACGCAAGATTAAATCTTGGCTCTCGCCTTCACCCTCATATTGCAGACGATACGTCCAGTTTGACGCGCCGCCTGAAAATTGCGTGACCGTTGGCTCGCCTTTTATATCGACACCTTGCTCACGTAGCCAATTGCTGACTGCTTGGGCATCAAGCTCTTCGCCCTCGCGGACATCACCGCCTTTATCAAGTACTTTATTATTAGTTGCGCTGTTTGTCATGCCAGTATTGTTGGCATGGTTATCAGTTGCCATGAGACATTCCTTATCATGTGGTCATTTATTTTTATAACATATATGAGTGATGAAATATGAGTGATGAAAAATTCACTATCAAATATTGATAGTGAATTTTTCATTGGGTTTTACGTCAGGCCTATTGTTAAACGAATGGCGATTGAAGCCAATGACTACGTTGGTTAGCAAGCACAATTATGCTTTGGCAGGTTTAGACGGACGGCTAAAACCTTGGCGCTTGAGCTCTAACTTAGCGATCATGGTTTTGTGCACTTCATCAGGGCCATCCGCTAAACGTAATACACGTGCTTGCGCATAGAAGCTTGGCAGCATCGTATCTTGGCAAACGCCCATTCCACCATGAATTTGAATCGCCATATCAACCACTTCTTGCAACACAGTCGGCGCAACCACTTTAATAGCAGAAATTTCAGTCAATGCTGCTTTTGTACCTTGCGCGTCCATTTTTTGCGCGGCATACAAAGTCAGCAGACGTGCTTGGTCAATCTTGATACGCGCTTCAGCGATACGCTCAAAATTACCACCCAACTGTAATAATGGTTTACCAAAGGCCGTACGCGACATGCCACGCTTAACTGCCAACTCTAAAGATTTTTCAGCAGCGCCAATACAACGCATGCAATGATGAATACGACCTGGCCCTAGACGACCCTGCGCAATCTCAAAGCCCATACCCGGTCCACCGATAAAGTGACTGACCGGCACGCGTACATCATTAAAGCTGACTTCGCCATGACCATGCGGTGCATCATAATCGCCAAATACTTTGAGCATACGCTCGATGTTGACACCCGCTGTTTTCGCTGGCACCAATACCATAGAATGTTGCTGATGACGACCTTTGCTCTCATCAGGGGTGTAAGCCATCACAATCAACACATCGACCGCAGGATCGCCAAGACCAGATGACCACCATTTGCTGCCATTGATAATGATCTCATCACCGTCAACTACGGCTGTGGCTTGCATATTGGTCGCATCGCTTGAAGCAACATCAGGTTCTGTCATACAAAAAACCGAACGGGTTTTACCCTCTAAAATCGGCATCATCCATTTTTCTTGCTGCTCTTGCGAGCCATAGCGCCACAACAATTCCATATTGCCGCTATCAGGAGCATTACAGTTAAATACATAAGGCGCAAGTAAACTGCGACCGGTCAACTCTGCAATGGGTGCGTAATCGGTCACTGAAAGCCCAGCACCTAAAGTATCATCAGGTAAGAATAGATTCCACAAACCCGCTTCGCGTGCTTGTTTACGCAGGCTTTCGTACTTTTCTGGCCACTGCCAGTTTTTCCAATTGCCATCCGGATTTTGCGCATGGCATTCTTGCCAAAACTGCGCTTCGATCGGTTCGATTTGGGTTTCGATAAATGCTTTGACTTTGGCGTGCATGGCTTGACCATGTTCTGTTGCCGTAAACATCAATGTATTGTCAGACATAGGTGACATCCTTTTCTTTGTTGATTATTTTCATCAAGCTTCGATTAAAAAGTTAATGAAATCTCTATAGTGTACGTACGTATACTGTTTTCTGTATGCACTATTTATAACACAGCAATTATTATTAAACAGAAAAAAGGCGCGACCAGCTAGGACACGCCTTTTACAAAATACAAACAATGCATCAATAAGAATTAAAACCTTAAACTACTATTTATTCATTAGTACAATGATATTTAAAGTTATTTTAAGATATTTAGACGGCTATTGAAATCAAAACGCGCTAACGCATTTGGTAGCTTATCGATTGCCAAGCTCACTGTCGCTTCTGCTGCTTGAGCCAAACCTAACTTTTCAGCGAGAGTTGGTTTTTGGCGTGAATGCAGTGCGTATACTTCATGGTCTTCCATACGCCCTAAAATATAGCTGTCTGAGGTTTGTAAGCTATCGATCAAGTTAAGTTTTAATGCATCTTCGCCATACCAATGCTCTCCAGTGGCCACTTTTGCGATATCCAGTGTTGGACGATAGTTATTCACAAAGTGTTTGAAGAGCTCGTGCGTCTGCTCCAGCTCTTCTTGATATTTGGCACGATCTTCAGCATCGTTTTCGCCAAAGACAGTGACTGTGCGCTTGTAATCACCAGCGGTAAACATTTCATAATCGACGTCATGGTTTTTTAGCCATTTATGGAAGTTTGGCAATTGTGATACCACACCGATTGAGCCAATAATGGCAAATGGTGCCGCCACTACCTTATCTGCGACGCACGCCATCATATAGCCACCGCTTGCTGCGACTTTATCGACACAGACAGTTAGCTTTAGACCAGCGTCTTTTAAGCGAACCAATTGCGCTGCCGCTAACCCATAACCATGCACCAAACCACCGCCGGATTCAAGACGCACCACTACCTCATCACCTTTGTTAGCCGCACTGATTAACGTGCTGATTTCTTCGCGCAGATGCTTAACCGCGGTTGCTTTGATATCACCATCAAAATCTAGAACGAAAACTTGTGACTTATCATCGGCATTTTTTTTCTTATTTTTGGTTTTTGCTTTTAATGCCTGTTTGGCTGTTTTAGCCATCGTTTTTCTGAACTGTTTAAGCGCCGCTTTACCTTGAGTGGCTTCCATCAAGTCTTCACGGCGTTGTTCTTGGTTTTTATTCAAATGAATAACCCGCAATTCAACAGGATTTTTGGCAGGATGAAAAAGCATGAGCAGTATTCCTTACATTATTGAGATAACTTTATTGAGATAACTTTATTGAGATAACTTTAATAGGATCAATAGGATTTTATAAGTGAGCTTGATATGTGCACAGTGGCTGATGTTTTCAAGCAAAATGACAATATTTAACCCAATGCAGATGTTACGGGATAAATACCCTCTATACCGAAGCATTCCTGCGTTTTGATTGGACTCAGCTGGTTGTATAACAAGGGCAGATTAGGCATAATATGCGTTTATATCATATTTTCTGCAGCCAACGTGATGACCATTTGTCTTAATCGCGTTGTTTGTGCTTTTTTTTGCGCATCGCTTGAATCGTGCAACAATGGCTGCATTATTGTATTTCGAATTGGGCTGACAACTGGATAATTATATTATGACGCATAGCGAATACCGAGACGAATATTGCGGAGCCGTAACCGAAAGCTTACTTGAGCAAACCATTAATATCGTAGGCTGGGTACATCGTCGTCGCGATCACGGTGGCGTAATTTTCTTAGACATGCGTGACCGCGCGGGCATCTTGCAGGTCGTCATTGACCCTGATACCCCAGAAGCTTTTGCGATTGCTGATGCCGTACGTCCTGAATATGTGCTAAAAATTACTGGCCGTGTACGTCGCCGTTATGAAGGTACTGAAAACAATAGCATGACCAGTGGTCAAATTGAGCTATTGGCTAAAGAAATTGAAGTATTGGCGAAATCTGAAACACCGCCATTCCCATTGAATGATGAAAAAACCACAGTTTCAGAAGACTTGCGTCTAAAATATCGTTACCTTGATATGCGCCGTCCGCAAATGCAAGAGCGTATGGTTTTCCGCGCCAAAGCCACCTCAGCGATTCGTCGTTATTTAGATGATCATGGTTTCTTGGATGTTGAAACCCCTATTCTGACACGTGCGACGCCAGAAGGTGCTCGTGATTATCTTGTGCCTTCACGTACACGCCCAGGTAACTTTTTTGCATTACCGCAGTCGCCACAGCTGTTTAAGCAATTGTTAATGGTGTCAGGTTTTGACCGTTATTATCAAATCGCTAAATGCTTCCGTGATGAAGATTTACGTGCCGATCGTCAGCCTGAATTTACTCAGGTGGATATTGAGACTTCTTTCTTAAATGAAGAAGAAATCATGAACATCAACGAAGGTCTGATCAAGCATTTGTTCAAGACTATGATGGACGTTGAGTTTGAGCAGTTCCCTCGCATGACTTACGCAGAAGCGATGCGTGACTATGCTTCAGACAAACCTGATTTACGTATTCCACTAAAACTGGTCGACGTTGCAGACTTGATGAAAGACGTTGACTTCAAAGTGTTCGCAGGTCCTGCTAACGATCCTAAAGGTCGTGTTGCTGCTCTACGTATCCCTGGTGGTGCTTCGATTAGCCGTAAGCAAATCGATGCCTATACCAAGTTTGTCGGTATCTATGGCGCACGTGGTTTGGCTTATATCAAAGTCAATGACGCTAGCAGCGTCAACAATGGCGTTGACCAAGAATCTGGTCTACAATCTCCCATCATCAAAAACATGACCGATGATGTATTGGTAAGCTTGATTGAGCGTACTGGTGCAGAAGACGGCGATATTATCTTTTTTGGTGCGGATAAAGCCAGTGTCGTCAATGACGCCATCGGCGCTTTACGTCAAAAAATTGGTCTAGACCTTGAGATGACGACTTGTGAATGGGCACCACTTTGGGTCACTGATTTCCCAATGTTTGAAGAGACTGACGATGGTCGTTGGACGTCAATGCATCATCCGTTCACCAAGCCTAAAGGCTCAGTTGAAGAGTTGAAAAACAACCCAGAATCGGCCCTATCTATCGCATATGATATGGTATTAAACGGTACTGAAGTGGGTGGTGGTAGCTTACGTATCAATACCTTTGATATGCAGCAAGCCGTACTTGAAGCTTTAGGTATCGGCGAGCAAGAAGCTGAAGATAAGTTTGGTTTCTTACTTGATGCATTGAAATTTGGTGCGCCACCGCATGGCGGTTTAGCCTTCGGTTTGGATCGCTTAATTATGCTTATGGTAGGCGCTGAGTCTATTCGTGACGTGATTGCCTTCCCAAAAACTAAAACTGCTGAGTGCCCATTAACCCAAGCCCCTGCTGAAGTTGATAGCAAGCAGTTACGTGATCTTGGTATTCGTGTGCGCGAAAAAGCTCAGGCTGATGCCAAATAACCTGCTCAATAATTGGTCTTATGATGCTCAGATCTGTTTTACATTGTTTGTTACATGATTCATCACCATGCGAATGGTCATGAATCCGTATCATATTTTCAAATTCGTGCCATTATCTGTATTGCAGATACTGGCACGTTTTGTTGCGTGGGTGATTATAAAAATACCCAGTCTGAGTATCATGCGTACCGTCAATATTAATATAGCACTAACCCGCCACGAGTTACCAGACAATGAAAAACGATCCTTAGTCAAAGATATTATTTACCACCAATGTATGACCAGTATTGAGTCTATCAAAAGCTGGGCAATGCCACCTGAGTGGAGTATTGCTCAAATACAAGATGTGCATAACAAAGACATTCTTTTAGAAGGACTGGCTAGCCCGAATGGTATGCTCGCCATCGTACCGCATTTGGGTACGTGGGAGATGATGAATGCTTGGCTCAATCAATTTGGCTCACCAACCATCATGTACAAGCCCGTTAAGGGTAATATAACTGATGACTTTATACTGCAAGGTCGATCACGCCTCAATGCAACACTAGTGCCCACTGATGGTAGCGGTGTCAAAGCCATATTCAAAACCCTCAAACAAGGCGGCTTTAGCATTGTATTGCCCGATCATGTTCCTGACCCTTCAGGCGGTGTTGTCGTACCGTTCTTTGGTGTTAAAACGTTAACCAGTACTCTCGCCTCCAAACTCGCTAGCAAGACTAAATGTGCGTTGGTCGGCTTATCTTGTATTCGCCGTGACGATGGTCATGGTTTTGATATTTATTGTTATAAACTCGATAGTCCAGCCTTATATGACCGTAATTCCGAAACAGCAGCTCATGCGCTCAATCAGTCTATGGAGCACATGATTAAAGACAACTGTAGCCACTATATGTGGGGCTATCGACGTTTTAAACGCATCCCAACTTTAGGCAATCCCTACCGTGCTAATGAAACGGTATTGGCAGATTTCATTCGTGCCAATCAAGATCATTTATCTTTGTCTGCTGCCTCGTTAGCTACTAAATCATTACCTCCTGATAGTGACGCTAATCATAAAAACGTACTAAACGATAATTAGCAGTAATAACCATACAAAATTTTGAACGTTTAAACATATCGTCAATGATAGCTGTGCTAACATTGACTCATACTTTTATGCCTTTTGCTTTTGAGAGTAACATTTTTTCATTCACATCAATACGAGTGCACTATGGTAACTGACGTAGCCGAAAATTTATCGACAAATCGCCCGCAAAAAGACACCATGCGTGCTGGACAACGGTATATTATTTGTATGAAATGGGGCGATAAGTACGGCCCTGAATACGTCAATCGTCTGTATAACATGGTCAATCGCCATTTAACGTTAGATTTTCAGATGATCTGCCTAACCGATGACAGTACAGGCATCGACACTGCTATTGCCTGTTATCCTATACCTGAAATGGATTTACCAGATGGTCCTGAACGTGGCTGGAAAAAACTGACGACCTTTAAGCCAAATTTATATGATCTAAAAGGGGTAGCGCTATTTTTAGATATCGATATCGTTATCGTTGATAATATTGATAGTTTTTTTACTTACAAAGCTAAATATAATGATAGCGTCGTCATTATCCGTGACTGGAAAAAACCATGGCGGATGATTGGTAACAGCTCGGTCTATCGCTTTAATATTGGTATGAATACCTATCCCGACTTGCTGGCAAACTTTGAACGTAACTTTGAAACCATTCGTACCCAAGTTCGTCACGAGCAAGCCTATCTATCCAACTATTTGCATGAATATCACCACCTAGAGTATTGGGATAAGACATGGTGCGTTAGCTTCAAATACCAATGTATAGCGCCCATTCCCTTTAACCTAGTGCGTAAACCTACTTTGCCTGATGATGCAAAAATCGTTATTTTTCATGGTGAGATCAATCCACCAGACGCCATTGCTGGCGGCGGCGGTAAATGGTATCGACATGTAAAACCAAGCCCATGGTTAAAGAATCACTGGCAATGATCGTTTAAATAATAACGATATTTGAATGGTTCAAAGACAGTCCAAATCATTTAAAGGCAATGCATCATGACGATATTTGAAGTCAACTACTGGGAAGAAGTCAACTACTGGGAAATAGTATGGCGCTATACTTGAGGTTACCTGCTACGGCTAGGTTTAATATTGATAATGAGCTCATCGTTATCGATGCTTTTAATGCCAATGAGCCAGAGCAAAGCCTGCACAAGAAAAACGTTAATATTATCGCCTCAGGCCCCTCTATACAGCAGCTACCATTATCAGAGCTGTTGGACACGCCTACTATCTTTGTCAATGGTAGTATCAGTCTAACTGAGAAACATTGCTTCACCGATATCGTCGGCTATGTCATTAGCGATGCACGCTTTATTCACCATCAACCTGAGATTTTACAGCAGTATTATACTGGTCAACCTCTGTATGCAACGCTAGCTGTGTTTGAAGCGATGGCAACAGCCCTCCCCAATATCATGCGGACTTACCATCACGTCATGCGTGTGT
This sequence comes from Psychrobacter sp. K31L, assembly GCF_017942195.1. NCBI lineage: Bacteria > Pseudomonadati > Pseudomonadota > Gammaproteobacteria > Moraxellales > Moraxellaceae > Psychrobacter > Psychrobacter sp. K31L. Next base: position 117,810 of record NZ_JAGKSC010000003.1, read on the forward strand.
TGTATCCAGTAGACAGACCATGGGGCGTCAAATCAAATAAGCTGTCATTTAGTAAGCTGATTTTTAAGAAAAAGCTACTGAACAAGAAAATGCCGTTATCATACTTTATCAACCATCCAGATTTTATTATTGATGGCAGTTATAAAGCAGTTAATATCGGCGTATCTCTAAATATTACGCATGGCTTTGTAGAGGCAGGAACTGTCGCTTATGTGGCCACACAGTTGGCTTTCTCACGTCATGCGGCTACTATCCACTTATACGGCATCGATTTGCTCAACAGTGAGCAGCCACGCTTCTACGAAAACAAGAACAACAGCGCCCCAAGTATGCTTAGTAAGGTCATGAGCGAGCGCATTGTACCTTCGTTTAACTTGCTAAGTAGAACTTATAAGTCGCATGGTGTCTCCGTCATTAATCACTCCCCTGTCTCCAAAACCCTATTCGATGATCTCTAATACTTATTACCTCATGAATTCAACACTGAACCAAACGCTAAGTATTGCTGGGCGATGTGATTCGGCAGTAGTTGCTGATTTAGCGGTACTATATAGTGTGTGAGATTGTCTATTGCCTGATCGATGAGCATAGCCAACCCATCAATGTCATCTACTGGTACTAAGCTCTTAGCGGGTAACAGCTCCCTTGGACCAAACGGGCAATCAGTACTTATTACAGGTACGTCTAACGCTTGCGCCTCAACGATGGTATACCCAAAACCCTCAAACTTAGAGCTCATTATCAGCAAAGCCGCTGAGTCAATCAATGGATAAGGATTGGCTTGAAAACCAAGAAACTTCACACAATCGTCAATGCCAAGCGCCGTAGCTAACTGTTTAATCTCACTCTCCAGCCTCCCCTTACCCACCAAGACTAAAGGATAGCGCCGTGCTGTTTTGGCATAGGCATGTAGTAAGTCGTGATGACCTTTCATGCTATCGAACGAGGCAACGTGAATCATATAGCCTTTATACGTTATACCGAATTGGCTGAGCGCTAACGATTGCTTGGCGGCTTTCTTTATGTCATCGACAGCGCAAGGATTATAGATGGTCGTCGTCTTATTCACATTGCCTATCAGTGCCAATAAATCCTGACGCGCCCCATCGCTGACGCAGCTACACGGATGGGCGCCATAGACCATTTTTAGATGATTTATAGTCTGTACCGGCGCATCTAATAATGGATTCTGAAACTGCTTAGATAGCGCCGTATGTAGTACATTCACGATATTTGGTAATCGACTATATGCCATGATCCAGTTTATTTTATAGATGTTGGCCAATATCAGATCTGGTGTTCCTATTTGACTCAGTACATAATCATCGATACGCCTAGCGACTGCTTCATAGGCCTGTGCTTGGTTAGATTTTGGCTCGATATTTTGCTCAGAAAACACCTCGTCATATGGCACTACATGATATTGAACACGTGAATCTAATGGCATATCTTGAGTATATTCGAGACAAAGCACATGAACGTTATAATTTAAATCAGCATAAGCACGTGCCAAAGTCGTGACCATGCGCTCAGCACCGCGACCTTCCAGCGCCTTTAGTATTAATAGAATAATAGGTGGCATCAGGGTCTCAGCTCACAATTTTGTTGAGGTATAAGTAGGAAGGGTCAGCCAAATGAGTGTATCAATAGTCATAATTATTGCAGCGTTCTGACTTTATATGCTAGTCTCATCTACCTTTAGACCTTTGCTTTTATTGCTTGAAGGATAGTCATGGCTTGCCTGATTTCCCACAGCATAACAAACCATAGCATAGCAAAATAGTCATCAATTTTTATTGTATAAACCAACTAAACCTTGTCAATACTCATATCAACAAATATCATCGCTGGATTGATGTAGCTAATACAAACATCGGCGTGTTGATAGAACATGTTTACAAAAAATAGGATCAGTCATGAAGCAACCTGACGAGAAAACATTAGATGTTGTCATCGCCTGGGTGGATGGTGCAGATCCCATGCTCAAACAAAAGAGAGAAAATTATAAATCAGACAAAGTAGTCGCTTCAGATGCGATAACGGCCACGCGTTTCGCTAGTGACGACGAGATATACTATAATATAGCGTCTATCATTAAATACGTGCCTTTTTGTCGTCATATATATATTGTCACCGACCAACAACGACCAGCATTCATCGATGATTTTGCCAAGCAAAATATCTGTTCAGCAGATAAAATACGTATTGTGGATCATAAAGAGATGTTCGTTGGTTACGAGCAGTTTTTACCCACTTTCAATACCCGATCGATTGAGACGATGATATGGAACATTAAGGGACTGTCTGACTATTTCATCTATATGAATGACGATTTCTTTTTTAATCAGCCTGTGAGGATCAATGACTTTTTGGACGGTGAAAAAATTATCATTCATGGGCAGTGGCGTAAAAGTGCTGCATTAAATGCCAAGCTTAATTTTCGCAAATCTCGCTTCAAACTGTTTGGAACACCGATACAACCGAGGCACACGATAGCGCAAATGTTAAGTGCTAAAATACTTGATATGGATAAATTTTTTGAGATTCATCACTATCCTCATATTGTTGATAAAAATATTTTAAAAGCCCATTTGTTGGATAATCCTCAATTATTGACAGAGCAAATAAAGTACAAATTCAGAAATGTTGCGCAAGTAAACCCCATAACGCTGATGAATCATTTAAAAATCCAAAAAGGCCAAGCCGAGTTGAAACCCGATACGTCTATCAATTATCTAAAAAATGAAAAGGGTGTCGAGGACTTTATAACCGATTTGTACAAAGAATCTATTAAATATGGATGCATACAAAGTCTGGATTTACTTGGAGCGAACTCCTATCAAAAAATTACCGCTGCTATGGTGCAAAAATTCTCAGCCTATTTACCCTCGTCATTATTGTTAGATGACAATAAATAGCAATAAACTTAAAATAATAAACAAAAGACAACTTTGGATATATTATGAAAATAGCAGTAGTAGGTACAGGCTATGTAGGCTTATCAAATGCAATGCTATTGGCACAGCACAATGAAGTCGTCGCTGTGGATATTGTTCCTGAAAAAATAGACCTATTAAATGCAAAACAGTCTCCAATTGAAGATGAAGATATTGAAGACTTTCTATCGCATAAAAATCTCAACTTTTCTGCGACACTTGATGCTGCGACGGCCTATGAAGGGGCTGATTTTATCATCGTCGCAACACCGACCGATTATGATACCAAGACCAATTATTTCAATACATCAACGGTAGAAGCAGTGATTGAGCAAGTACTTCTAGTCAATCAGCAAGCGACTATTATTATAAAATCTACCGTGCCCGTTGGCTATACCGCTAGTATCAGAGAGCGCTATGCCACTGATCGTATTATTTTCTCGCCTGAGTTTTTGCGAGAAGGCAAAGCACTACACGACAATCTTTACCCTTCTCGAATCATCGTAGGTGCACAGTCTGAACAGGCACAGCAGTTTGCTGAGTTATTGCTTGAAGGCGCTATCAAAAAAGAGGTACCGCTACTATTTGTAGAATCAACTGAAGCTGAAGCCATTAAATTATTTTCTAATACCTACCTAGCAATGCGCGTGGCCTATTTCAATGAGCTCGATACTTACGCACAAACCTTTGGGCTTGACACCAAACAAATCATAGAAGGTATTGGCTTAGACCCACGTATAGGTAACCATTATAACAATCCGTCATTTGGCTATGGCGGCTACTGCCTACCCAAAGATACTAAGCAGCTATTGGCAAATTATGATGAGGTGCCAAGCAACCTTATAAAGGCTATTGTCGATTCTAATAGAACTCGCAAAGACTTTATTGCTGACAAAATTATCGAAAAACGGCCAAAAATCGTGGGCATACATCGACTGGTCATGAAAAGTGGATCAGACAATTTTAGAGCTTCTGCGATACAAGGTATTATGAAGCGCATCAAGGCAAAAGGTATCGAAGTTGTTGTTTATGAGCCTGCACTGCAAGAGAGTGAATTTTTTAATTCGCGAGTTATTCAAGATTTAGAAGCATTCAAATCGATGAGTGATATCATCGTGGCAAACCGCCTATCTGCTGACATACAAGACGTCTCTGATAAAGTATTCACAAGAGACCTATTCGGGAGCGACTGATGAAAGTTTTAGTCACGGGTGCTGCAGGCTTTATTGGTTTTCATTTAATCAAAGCGCTACTGGAAACAGACTTATCTGGTAAAGAGCACTTTATCGTTGGTATTGATAATCTTAACGATTATTATGACACAGGCCTAAAAGCAGAGCGTTTAGAGATATTAAATAGCGTATCAACACCAGAAAACTTTACGTTCATTAAGTTAGACCTTGCTGATCGCGATGCTATGTCAAACCTTTTCTCTGATTATCAGTTTGATACGGTTATTAACTTGGGTGCCCAAGCGGGCGTACGCTACTCTATCGAGAACCCGAACGCCTATATTGATTCAAACGTAGTTGGCTTTGTTAATATACTTGAGGGCTGCCGTCACCACAATATCAAGCATTTAATCTATGCCAGCTCTAGCTCTGTCTATGGTATGAATATCAAACAGCCATTTACGACTGCTGATTGTGTTGACTTTCCTATCAGCCTATATGCCGCTACCAAAAAATCGAATGAGCTCATGGCGCATAGCTACAGTCATTTATACAATATCCCTACGACAGGATTAAGGTTCTTTACGGTTTATGGTCCTTATGGTCGACCTGATATGGCGTATTTTTCTTTTACCAAAAAAATTCTGGCTGGTGAACCCATTGATATCTACAATAACGGTGATATGCAGCGTGATTTTACTTATATTGATGATATCGTCAAAGGTGTCATTCGCATAATGAATAGAATACCCTCTCCCCAGTATCCTACTATCACTACAGCGACTGCCCCATACAAGATTTACAACATTGGTAACAATCAACCAGTAACTTTGCGGCGCTTTATAAGTGCTATCGAAGACGCTTGTGGCAAAAAAGCTCAGGAAAATCTATTACCGATGCAAGCAGGTGACGTGCCGATTACTTATGCGGACATAGATGAGCTGGTAGATGATATTGGCTTCAAGCCTGAAACCAGTATCGAAGACGGTATTGAAAAATTTGTCGCTTGGTATAAACAATATTATTCAGTTTGAATAGGTAATTATCTCTAAAACCCATGTTATAGATGTTAAAGCTTTAATATCGTTGTATTTTCTCAAAGGATTTTGATGACATGACCACACCTTCTAATTGGCAAAGAAAATTGCTACTCATGTTTCGAAGCGAAAAAAGATTGAATGCGGGCAAGGTTATCAAAAACTATGATGGCAAAAGCTTTGACGACATGAAAGCAACAACAATTACAGAGTCAATGTGCGATATTGAGACGTTGACAGACGAACGTAAGAGCAAGGCGTTAGAATGTCATTTAAATAACTTAAAGCATCAATCCTTGGGTGAGTCTGAACTCTGCTTTTATCACAATACGCTTATTATATTGATGCGCCGTAAATACAAAATGGACAAAATATTTGCAGAATTCGAAAGGCTATGGGTGGCAGAGAACCATTATTTATTAGAAAACCTGTCACTACGCTGGATAGTTTCAGCCTGCGATACTTTCATCGATCACTCAGATAACGTCAATAGAGCCGCTATTTTGATGAATGTCATTACACTAATGAATACTGTCCGAACTTATGAGACCAAAAATTTTTTACAAGCCCCTCCTGCTGCTGAACCCATACCATTATTAGATGAAAAAACCGACATACTGTATGCTGGTGACTTGTCTCTATATGATGGTCTCACTTATTTTCGTATCGGCACCGATGACAGTCTGAGAAATATGCGCAAGCGCTATCACAAATTCTACAAAGTCGACAAATTAGCTACTACTATACTGCTCGCTGTATTCGAAAAACTACAGAATAACCAGAGTGCTTTTGCCACGCTACGGCAATTGCATAAAGATGATTGGTCTAAATGGTGGTTGGATTAATACAGAACTCTTTTGTTCTGATCTATAGTAAATTTTATATGTAGTTGAATTTAAATTAATAAATAAGAAGCAGCTAATCACTTTTAGTCATGAACGCTATATATTGTTGAGCAATTTTAATTGGCAATAGCTCATCATCAAACGAAGACTGATAGATATCAGCATTAGCCATCGCCTCATCCATCTTCTTAGCTAAAGCGTCAATATCTCCTACGGAAACAAGGTTATATGGCGGTAACAACTCTCTTGGACCTGATGGGCAATCTGTACTAATAACAGGTGTTCCTAAAGCCAATGATTCAGCAATAACACGTCCAAACCCCTCAAATACTGAAGATAAAACCATAAACCTTGCTTTTTGAATATAAGGATATGGGTTTTTCTGAAAACCTAGAAAATGCACATTGTTATCTAGACCTAGAGAAGTAGTTAACTCTTTCATTGATTCTAATAAGGCACCCTCGCCCAGTAATAGAAGTGGGAGTGTCTTACTAGTTTTTGCATAACTCTTAAGTAATACTTCATGAGCTTTCTGTGTCTTAAAACTGCCAACATGAATAATATAATCATCAAATTCTGGTTTAAATTCTGATGCCGACTCCATGATTTGTATTTTATCAATTGGGTTATATATTGTCGTTGTATTTGTAACAGCTAAGGTAGATTGAAAATCCTTTTCAACACCTTGACTGACACAGATACAAGGATGCCGAGAATAAATATTACTTAATTTTTTCTCTCCTACTTTTTTACCTTCGCTTCTAAACAACTCGATTTTTTTAGAAATAGTATTCCTGATAATATGTGCAATATTAGGTAGATTACTGTGACGCATGACCATATCGGCTTTATCTAAATTTGATAACGTCAATATCGGTATGCCAATTTCCTTAGTCACATACTTGTCTAACATTTTTGCAAAATACCAGTGTCTAAGAGGCTTAGTAGGTACAGATTTATAGGCATTCAGATCCAGCTGATGATAAAAGAGATTATCACTGAGCTCGTAGGCTACTTTAGATTTGAATCGTAAAATATGGACTTCATAACCTAATTCATAAAAACCTTGTCCAAGAGTCAAAACAGACCGCTCAGCGCCGCCACCTTGAAGACAATTGATAACCAGTAGCACTTTTTCTTTTTTATTGGAGTCTTCTTTTATCTGGGTAGTAGTAGTAGTAATCATTTATTAAATATTCTTAGAAATAGTTGTTATGAATTTAAAGGTGACGTTATTTTATTACTTTGTAGAATCCAGCCTTTGAGCAAACTCAAGATATTTCTCAGCTATTCTGGCTGGCATAAGTGACTCATTAAATGGCGCATGAAATTTTTGTGGATTATTCATTGCTTGACGCATTTTTTCGGCAATCGTATCAATATCGCCCATTGGCATCAAGTTAATTTCTGGCAGTAGCTCACTTGGACCTGACGGACAGTTGGTGCTAATAACTGGAGTACCTAGCGCTAGAGCCTCCGCAATGACCAAAGCAAAGCCTTCCCAGTCAGAAGTCAGTATCTTAAATTGCGCATGCTTAATATAGGGAAAAGGGTTGTCACGAAAACCTAAAAACACCACTTTTTTTTCTAAACCTAATTCTGTGACTAATCTCTCTATCTCGCTCTTGTGTTTACCTTGACCCAAGAGCAATAACGGCATAGATTGATCAGTTTTTGCGTAGGCTTTTATCAATATATCGTGACGCTTCGCATCTTTAAAGCTACCCGCATGGATTATATAGTTTTGATATTCAGGAATGAAAGCATCAGCCTGCTTTTGAATGCTGTCTTTATCAATTGGATTGTGGATTGCAGTCGTTGGCGTAATATGACCAAAGCTTTTGATAAAATCTTTTTCAGCGCCCTCACTGACACATACACACGGATGTTTAGTATATATCTCCACCATTCTTTTCTTCAACTGCTCAGCATCGCAATTTTTATTGAATTTGTAGAGCAGTGATACGGTGTTATGAATAATATAGATGATATTGGGCAGTTTACTGTTACTCAGGATACTATCCGTTCGATCAAGGTTAGACAATATGATGTCAGGCTGACCGATATTTTGTGAAATATATTTATCGACAGAACGCGCAAAAATTTTATCACGCCTTTCACATCCAGGTATGAGCTTATAGGGTTTGAATTTGAGTACGTGGTAATTAAGATTTGGACTTAAGTCATACTCTACCAAGGGTTTGAACCTTAAGACGTGTACCTCATAGCCTAATTGATCAAACCCTTGACCTAAAGTTAATACTACACGCTCCGCACCGCCACCTTGTAGGCAATTAATAACGAGTAACGCTATTTTTTTGTGCTGATTCATAAACTACAACCTATGGATTAAATCTTTAGTCACTTAAAAAAACCTGCAATTATTTTATCGAAACAGCTAGCGCTTAAATAACTTCGAAAACAATGACTTAGAAAACAATGATTTAGAAACGCTCGGACGAGTGACTTTATTACCACTGTAGCCTTGTTGAGATTTTTTTGGAAAATCTCCAAAAGGCTCTACTCGATAATTATCTAAATGATATCCATTGGCAAGCGCCTCATTATAATAGACATCAAAAAATTCGGACAAATCTTGTCTTGGGTGCGGCATTATCTCACCATCAAACCAATGCTCAAAGCCTTCTTCCTTCACTCTGGCTATTGCGTATTGATGACTAAACTGTGTGCCCATATCCGAATAATGTAGAATTTTAATTTCTTCTATCACTAACTCTTCACCATCTATACAGTTATAACTGTCTTGGTAAGGCTCAATCAACTGAGTATTTTTCTTAAATAGCGCCATCATTTCTTGATGACTTTTCGGATTTTTTTTGAGTTTTTCAATAGGTAAAACAGCAGTTTTTGCGGCCTCACAATCCCAAACACAAGTACATAGCCGAGTCATGTCAGCATTTGTTTTGGCCGCTACTATAGACTGCCCTTCGATAGGATGCTGCCACAACTTTGATAAATCATCTAAAACTACGACATCAGCATCCATATAAATCGCACGTCCAGAGTAATTGCAATACTCCGGAATCGCCCATCTAAAACCAGAGAAAGGAGTTGACCACTTGGTGGTATCCCAGCCTTTACCATTTTCAGGATCCGAATACCAATAACTATCAGGGTCACGCGATAGCTGCATCCATACTATCTCAACAGGTACACTGGTATGTTTATGAATACTATAATCTAGAACCATCATCTGCTCTAGATCACAGTTATTTGGATCACAGCCCACAAAGACTCTGATGGTATCGTTTGTTTTCATAACTCTATCCGTTCACTAGGGAATGCTCTAACCCTCATATTTATAAGGGTTAAAACATCGATACTAATTTTTACTAGGCCGTGTTGTGCTTATTCTTTCCAGTACTTCTCAATCCACCCTACTGGTAAGATAAAATGGCGCAAATGACGTAGTGGACTTTTTAAGTTTTTGGGCTCAGTAAGCTGTTTCAAATGTTCCTTGGCGTTATTGGCAGCATTTTTATTGTATCTGCCTTCGATCGCATGCGTAGGATATAGGTCACCAGGGAAGATAACCAAACGAGCACCTTTAGGAATCTTTGGCTCTTTAAAGTAGTTAAGCGGGAATGGCTGACGACATTTGCGTCTAAAGTGTGCCACCCATGCCTTTGGAAACAACTTGACGCCGCCGGGGGCATTACGAGTGACAAAACGCTGCTCAAAACGGTACTCATCAGCGATACCTTGCGGATCTGCTTTGAATTTTTCTTGCAATGAAACAAGCGCCCCTATCTGAAATCTAAAGCAAGAAGTCTGGCCTAAACGCTCTAATGGATTACTAGGATTATAAGACAAAATAATATCATCCGGCTCGCCATATTCAAAGAAAGGATCGAGGCTGTCTACTATAATCACATCCAAATCTACAAACAGTACTGTACCCGTCAAATCACCAAGCGTCTCACCCCACAAACGAGATTTTGGCCATTTACCGAGTGTGTTGGTTGGCATAGCAACATCTAGTGGCGGCAGTGCTTGACATTCGATTTCTGGACGTACATCGGTGGTGTCATCAGTGAAGCAGACAAAGCGAAATGGTGGTGTAATGTTACGAGACACCATGCCATACAGTTTGTTGGCATAATCAGCCCCGTACTTTGTGCCCCATTTAATACAGATGATTTGTTTGATATTCTTATTATCTGCTGTACTAGAATCTATTGGCATTGACTGCTCACTTTAATATTATGAATAAATATGATGGCTATATTAGCACAAAAAAAAGACTGAACAATTATGTTCAGCCTTTTTGGTCTTCAAAGTAACTGCTTTATCAGTCAATAAAGCTTAACCAATCCATATACTGCTCATTGCGGCCATGTACCACATCAAAGTACAAGGTTTGCAGTTTCTCAGTCAAGGGTCCACGGCCGCCATTACCGACCGTGCGATCATCGTATTCACGGATAGGTGTGACTTCAGCAGCCGTACCAGTCATGAATATCTCGTCCGCGAGATAAAACTCATCACGAGTGATACGACGCTCAACGACTTTAATACCTAAATCATCAGCGAACTGAATGATAGTACGACGAGTGATACCATCAAGTGCTCCGCCCGCTAAGTCTGGCGTATGTAGCACGCCATCTTTTACTAAGAACAAGTTTTCACCAGCACCTTGGCAGACATAGCCTTGCGGATCCATCAAAATAGCTTCGTCGTAGCCATTACGAGTGACTTCTTGATTGGCCATGATAGACACTGGATAGTTACTAGAGGCTTTGGCCTTGCACATGGTCACGTTGGTCATGTGATGGGTAAATGAAGAGGTTTTTACACGGATACCGTTTTTGATACCTTCTTCGCCCAGATAAGCGCCCCAGTGCCATGCAGCAACCATCGCGTTGATGCTGTTATCGCGTGATGACAAGCCAAGTTTTTCTGCGCCTACCCAAATGAGGGGACGAATATAGGCTTCTGCTAAGTTGTTTTGTTTGACCACGTCTTTGTGCGCTTGCTCTAGGGTTGCAGCATCAAATGGTACATCCATTTGAAAGATTTTCGCTGAGCCCAGTAGACGCTCGGTATGTTCTTTTAGGCGAAAAATAGCCGTGCGATTGTCAGCTGTCTGGTAAGCACGTACGCCTTCAAACACCGCCATGCCATAATGCAAGCTATGCGTAAGCACATGAACCTTAGCATCTGGCTGTTCAATCATCGTGCCATTCATCCAAAGTTTACCATCTTGTGTTGCCATATTCATTTTATAGTCCTTATGCTAGCACTGACGTCTAACTTTTTTAGGTAGGTTTTATTTAGGGTCTATTGAACATTCAAATGTGGAACTGGCAGTGGCTACTTTTTAGACAATACGCAGTGAAATTTTTGATGCCTAGTCATTCTAGGTTAGACAATTTCGCCATGTATTGGCAAAAAATAGCCTTGCCCTGAAAGGCTGATGCTAAAATCACCCCAAACGTTGTTGTAAACCTAGCTAAGGTCTCGACATTATCGTCGGTTTACGCCTAGTTTGGGACGATTTTAGCGATCAGCAGTCCTAATATTTGAATGTTCAACAGACCCTAATAGTATCGATCAACATCGTATGATAACACTACAGCGTCAATTTTTATTGCTTAAAACACAGCATTATTATGACGAACGACTGACAGTGTTATGATGATGTGCGACCGATTATATCATTGGCCATGCTGGCAAATGCAAGGTTTTAGTTTGTGCTTAGGTGGCTCTTGTTTATATTAAAATATTGAGTTTGAGCACATTGCCTTATTATGAGTAGACGATAAGTAAAGAAGTTACTATTATTTTTGCTCTGCTGATTCTACACCCATAAGGTGTTGCCACTGCGCTTGTACTAACGCTCGCGTCTCTTGCCATAGCGACTCATCAACGAGTAGTGACTGCTCTGACAAGGCAAGCTGGTGAGTGGCTGCACGTATCCTGAGGTAGGCATCTGTCAAATCTTGACAGACTTGCGCCTCCCAAATACCAAGTGATGCAACTTCCTCAAAAATACGCACGTTGTCACTCCACTTAGTCAAGCTTGGGTATTCATGCGAATAAGCCAATACCGCAAATTGCGCTAGGAACTCAATATCGACAATACCGCCTGCATCTTGCTTAAGATGAAACTTACCGGCTTGTTGCTGCCATTGATTGGTGCCCAAGTGTTTTTGCATTTTGATACGCATACTGGTGACTTCATTACGTACTTGATCCAGTGTCCGTGGCAGTGACAACACATCTCGGCGAATATCACAAAAGCGTACAGTGACTCGTCTATCTCCGCAAATCGCGCGAGCACGTACCAGCGCCTGATGCTCCCATGACCACGCTTTATCGATTTGATAGGTTTCAAACGCATGACAAGATACCACCATCATGCCAGCATTCCCCGAAGGTCGCAGGCGCATATCAATCTCATAAGCGCGGCCATCACGGGTTTGAGTATTGAGATAATTCATTAGCTTTTGTACCAGACGAGCGGCAAATTTCATCCCACTCACTGACTTCTCGCCAGTAGTCATGCCCTGCTCTTTTATCTTATGTAAGAAGACCAAGTCCAAATCTGAAGAATACGACAATTCTAACCCGCCAAGCTTGCCATAACCGATAATGGCAAAACCGCAATCTGCTTCAGTGACCGGGTCGCCATCTTGGCCAATGGGATAACCATAACGGTTGACGATCTCAGCAAAGGCGCGCTCTAACGCTGCTTCTAGTACTACTTCAGCAATATATGTCAATGAGTCCGACACTTTCATGATCGGACGTTCAGCCAATACATCGCTAGCAGCGACAGCCAATACTTGGTTCTTTTTGAACAGTCGCAAAACGCTTAGTAGCTCTTCTTCATCGTTAGGCTCGACGCGCAGTAACTGTTGGCGCAGGATATCGCGCAGCTCACGCTTATCTGGCAAATGGCGATAGCGCTGCTGCAAAAAGGTATCCAACAACACAGGATACTGCGCCAGCTCTTTTGCGATCCAAGGACTGGCTGATAGCATCGGTATCAGCTCAATGGTGGCATTGGGGTTTTCTGCAATCATCACCAAATATATAGAGCGGCGGCAAATAGCCTCTAGCAATGCAATCAAGCGTGGCAAAGCAGTATTGGCTAGCTGCTGCTGTTCTTGATGGGCAAGTAGCGCATGTACGATGACAGGATAAGCATCATCCAAGCGCTCTCTGGCCTCATCACTCAAGTTAGCGACCATTTTTGACTGCCAAAACTTCTGTAATAACTCACGATTGCCTTTTGTTAATACTTCGTCTAAGCGCGCAATCTGCTCTTCTAAATGTTCTGGCTCTAGGTCGGTATCTTCATTATCAGGTACTTGGCGCTCAGTGACCATACGTTCAAATGGCACATTGACATTGTCTCGATGATGATTGAGCTGGCTGAGCAAAGCATTCCAGTCGTCAAACGCTAACGTGACTGCTAGGTTGTGCTGCCAATAAGGATCATGTGGTAGACGCTGAGTCTGCTGATCATTGATCGCCTGAATAGCATGTTCAAGCCGACGCAAAAAGCGATAAGCCATTTGCAGCTGCGCGTACGTTGACTGCTCTAGATATCCAAGTTCGCACAACACTTGCATTGCTTGTAGACAAGGCTTGATCTGTAGTTGCGGATGCCGACCACCGTAAATCAGCTGAAAAGCTTGTACAATAAACTCAATGTCTCTGATACCGCCCGCGCCAAGCTTAATATTATCTAAGTCTTCACGCTGTGCAACTTGATTTTGAATCAGAGATTTCATTTCTCTGAGTGCTGAAAAAGCACTGTAGTCAACATAATAACGAAAGACAAACGGTTTAATCAGTGCCTGAATCTCATCATAAAATGGCGGCTCTATCTGCCCGACCACACGTGCTTTTAGCCAAGCAAAACGCTCCCAAGCACGTCCATGCAAGGCAAAATACTTCTGTAAGGCTGAGAGATGGATGGCCAAATCACTTCCATCACCCCATGGGCGCAAGCGCATATCTACCCGAAAGACAAAACCATCTGCCGTTTTATTATCCAGTAGTTTAATAATCCCTTGACCAAGCCGAGTCATAAAACGCTTGTTGTCTATGCTACGAGTGCCCTTCGCTTTGTCACCATTGGTCTCACCGCGCGCTTGATGCACAAATATTAAGTCAATATCGCTCGATAGATTTAACTCATGAGCACCAAGCTTACCCATGGCCATGATTGCCATGTCATCGATCTGCACATTGCCTAGCTCATTGACAAAGGTTGGTTCACCATACTTAGCAACTAAGTGCTGATAGGTATACTCCTTGGCAAATGAAATACAACCATCCGCAAACTCAGATAACTCATCGGTTAATTGCTCAAGGGCAATCATGCCTAGGGCATCTTGCCAAATCCAGCGCATCATCAACAGCATCCGTAAGTTTCGGAGCCCGCTCATGACCTTGGCTTCATCAGCAAGTTGGTAATTTTCATCTAGCGTGTAATCTTGGATCAGATCATCAATTTGCTGGCGTGTTAAGGTATGATCAAGAGGATAGCTACGCAAAAACGTCTGACATGAAACGGTCCGACTTTCCCAAATCTGATAAGCAAACTCACTTGCCGTTTGCAGGACTTGAAGTTGTTCTACGGTAGGCTGATAATCTGTACCATTGTTCACACGTGAGGGCATAGCAGGTAACATAGTGACGAAAACTCCTTACATAGAATGGTAAGACTACGTGAACCTAGCTCATAAGTTTATTGTTTTTTCTTACGAGGCAGTCACAGCATCAAATAATAATACTCAATGTGCCTACACTTGAGATAAAACCACGTTAAATAACAGTGATTCTATTTGGTTTGCGGCGCTTTATGTTAGCATAAACATCTTTGATAGAGACGACTCACCTCTCTTTTATGATATAACGATATTAGGGCATGTCATCAATTAGCACATGGATACATTTAGTGGTCTTAAAATGGCTAAATTTAGCCAAACATCGTCAGAAACCTTGTCAATATGTTCATATTTACGGCAATTTCTTCCTTGTTTGGCTGCAATTTTCCTCATTTTAAGCCGCACAATCTAAATGATGACACGCCTTAGATGTGACAGTATGATCCGCTGTATGTCGCATTATCAGTATAAACTCTGTTCTCTGTCACGCAAATTTGCACGTAGACGCTATAATAATGTCATTCAAATTAATTTATAAAAAGCATTTATAGCAACTTGGCCGTACTTTTTAAACTCTTATTTATAATATGTGATACTGCGCCTTATGACGACCACTACCCCATTATTACTGATTACTGCTGACCCTAGTCATCCATTGGCACACTTGGCGTTACGTTACGCACGCGCTTACCTAAAGAGCGCAGCCAATAGTCATGATATTGAAGACAATGACACTAATAGTACAGGCAGCAGCGATAATGCTACCACTGAACAACCACTGCTCAATGTCTTCTTTTATGGGGACTCAGCTCATATAGCCAATCGATTGCGCTGGCAGTCAGCTGAGCAAATTAACCTGACCCAAGAATGGAAAAATCTGGCTAAGCAATATCAATTGCCATTACCCGTCTGCGTCAGTACTGCGCTCAGTCGCGGGATTAGTGATAGCGAAAACGGCACTCGCCATCGGCTTGACGGTGACAATTTGGCAAAAGGGTTTACGTTAGTGGGACTCAGTGAGCTGGCAATGATGATGCAAAGCAACTGTCGCCTCATACAATTCTAGCAGCGCATTATTAACAGCGACTGCTTTGACGACGACTGCTTGTGACAAACAACTTTTGGAATAAATCATGAAATTACTGATTCAGCTGCGTACACCAACAGAAATGGCAAGTTATGAAGGTTGTGCCCTCGCTTTAACCTTGGCAACGTTTGGACACGACGTCCAGCTGTACTTAGATGCCCCTGTTTTTGGTTTATTGATGCAATCTGACTCGCGGCTGCATGGCATGATTCAATCACTTGAGCTGTATGATATGCCAGCCGCTTGGCTACCTGAGGATGTCTTTAGTGGCTGGCTCACCGGTATGTTGCCGACAGATTTGGCATCACAGCTTACACTAGTGCCAGAGGTCATCAACTCACAAGACTTTGAGCAGATACTGACCTTTTAAATCGCTACAGAATTTAGACTTATAAAATAACAAAGCACGTAATCGGATACTTTTATGGCAACTTTATATCAATTACATAGCAGCATGGACAAGCTCAGACGCAGCACAGAAGAGATATCACGCGCTTGGCACACAGGTGACAGTATTCTACTACTAGGCACAACTGTCGCTTTTATTGACTGGCTCAATGCTTATTTGAATGACAGTGAGATAGATGGCATTGCGGGTATTTATGCATTAGCAGATGATATAGCGCAGTTAACGGAAAACACCACTAGCAAGCTAAATTTAGAGAGCAAATTGACCCGTATTTTAACGGATGAAGAATGGGTCGAGCTGACTCAAGACAGCCAATTTGATAAAGTGGTGACCACTGCCTTATGACTATGCCTATACCTATACCTATACCTATACCTATACCTACTACGATGGTGACAACCGATATCGCCTTAGATCAAGACGGTCATTTATGTGATCACACTATTTGGTCGCCTGCGATTGCGCAGCAGCTGGCAAATACACTGGATATCAACTTGATTGCTGAACATCTAGAAATTCTACAACAGGTGCGCGCCTTTTTTGTCAAATTCAATCATGCGCCTGCCACGCGTCCGCTCATTAAATGGCTACAGAAAACCTTGCCTGAGCAGGATATAAGCAATCAAAAGTTGCAGCAATTATTTAATACTGGATTGGTCGCGCGTCACGTCAATCGTCTCGCTGGATTACCCAAACCTCCTAATTGTTTATAGAGTCACACTGATTTCTGTCCGAATTTGGACGTTTAAAACATGACTTCCAATCAGAATCAATAAGTATATCAACCGCTATTTAGGGTCATATACTGTCAGAGTGTCATAACCAACACTACGACCTTCATCACCTACAAAACCCTGCTGACGCCATATCTCATATAAGCATATCGCCACACTATTGGACAGATTCAAACTGCGTGAATCTGCCAGCATGGGCAAGCGTAACCAATGATCGGCACCAATACTTTCACGAATATCATCCGCCAGTCCTGCCGTCTCAGAGCCGAATACTAAAGCAATATTGGGGGGCAACGCATTTTTTTCACCATCATCACCATCAGTGGCCTGCCCACTAAAATTATAATCATAAAATGGCTTGCTCAGCTTGGTAGTCAATGCTGTGATGACATGACAGTCAGATGCTATGAGCGCTTGCCTAGCAGCTGCCCAATCGTCATGTACCTGCAGGTGGGCATACTCATGGTAATCCAATCCTGCACGGCGTAGCTTCTTGTCGTCCAGCTCAAACCCTAAAGGCTTCACCAAATGCAACTGCGCCCCACTATTGGCACATAAACGAATAATATTGCCAGTATTACTGGGCATTTTTGGTGCTACCAGCACGATATGAATAGTCATTGTCACTCCATCAATTGTCTGAATATCATTATTTTAATTCTCTAGCAAATTTTATATAAATAGAACTTGGTGTCAGGCTGGCTTAGTCTACTATTGTTAGTAGCTTCGCTCATTGTCTTTATATGAAAGTTATCTTGAATAGAATATATATCAAGCGTAATTAAAAGTTACAGTTTACTGGCAAAAATTACATTTTGATACTGGGCATATATTTTAACTTTCTTTATTATGGCTCTACTGGATTGCGAGATAATATATACACATTGTTATCGTATCCTGTAATCCTTCAGTTAGGCTTAAGCAATTTGCTTAGCGTCGCTGCTGTTACTTATAACTACCCATTTATTTTGAGGAATTATTATGAAAAAATTAATCATTGCATCTTTGACGGCTATGTTTGTATTGACTGGTTGCAACACTTTTAAAGGTCTAGGTCAAGACGTATCTGGCGCCGGTGATGCTGTAACTGGTAGTGCTCAAGAAGTTCAAAACAAAATCTAATTATTAATTCATTAGACTTGTTTTTAAAAGGCTTACCATTTATTTGGTAAGCCTTTTTTTGTTTCCATATTTTATCTTGTTGAGCAATCATTTTGCAGCATCTTTAAAACGAGCAAAGTCCTGTTATAAGAACGCTCTTAATATTTGGTTTAGATACCTGCTGCCTAATACTGTTGGCTTTAGCTGCTGACGATCATCTACGAGTAACCCCTGCTTGACTAGCTTATCTACTTGCCCAGCGACACTGTCATAGCAAAGTCCTGTTCGATCCTCAAACAGTGCCCACGACACACCATCGTGCAGACGTAGTGCATTTAGCATAAACTCGCTCACCAATTCGTCACTAGCAATCTGTTGCCAACCAATCATTTTTGGGAAATGTTGGCTGTCATGAGATGTCTCAGTTATATCTTGATAGTCGACATAATCCTTGGGTAAACGTGACTTACTAAAACGATAAATACCTGATTTTGCTACTAACTCACTACCTTGACCTTCATGTTTTTTTACAGTCACCTTGCCGTGAGCACCCGCGCCAATCGCCAAATAATCACCAAACTGCCAGTAATTGACATTGTGGCGGCACGGCTTATCGGAAGCACCAGACCATGCCGACACTTCATAATTGTCATAGCCCAATTGCTGTAGCAATGCCTGACCGGCTTGCTCAATATCAGCGAGGCTATCCTCATCTGGCAAAATGGGCTGACTGCGATAAAACACCGTGTTAGGCTCAATCGTTAGCTGATACCAAGAGATATGGGTCGCGCCAGCATTATGCGCGGTTTGAATATCACTAAGTGCTTCAGTCAAGCTTTGCTGCGGCAAGCCATGCATCAAGTCGACATTGACGCGCTCAAACCCAGCACTCCGTGCCGCCTTAATCGCTGATAATGCTTGCTTGGGATCGTGTATGCGCCCGAGGGTTTTGAGCTTATCCGCAGCGAAGCTTTGCACACCAATTGACAAGCGATTGATACCGACATCCAGATATTGAGCAAATGGCGCGTGTTCAAGCGTACCCGGATTGGCCTCCATCGTAACCTCAATGTCATCTGCGAATATAAAACACGCACGCAAGCCCGCAAATAAACGCTGATACTGCGCAATCGGCAGTAGTGATGGTGTCCCACCGCCAATAAATATCGAGCCAATTTCACGCCCTTGAGTCAACGACTGCTGCATTTGAGCATCCAATAACAAAGCATCGACGTATTCGTCATACATCGATAGCTGACTGTCTACTGGCAGCTCATGCGAATTAAAGTCGCAATAAGGGCACTTCTTCACACACCATGGAATGTGAATGTAGAGTGCTAACGGAATATTCATCACGTTTATATCAGTCATATGAGCATCGCTATTGGTAAAATCGAAGGCATTAGTCTTATTTAGTATGTAGGATTGACTATAGCTATAAAAAGTATCGCTAGGATAACGGTTAGAGGCCTCAATGAAAAGCATCGTGACAACAAAATAACTCACAAAACCACTCACAAAATCTATGTTAATACTGGCATCTGACAGGCAATATAGCCATTACTCACAGAAATTGGTCGTTAATAAACCACCGCTATAGTAGATTCACTTTAAAAAAGAGACAGTGTAACTGGGATGAATTTTTCGTCGCCTCTGTAATAGCAGCAAGCAAGGAAAATTTATACCAGTCACACCTAACTGGCAATATATCGATTTTATTCTGAACTGACTATACCAATAAAGGAATACCAGATATGGCCTATTGGCTTATGAAATCAAACCCAAAGTTTTTTAGTATTCAGGACTTGCAGCGTTTAGGCACAGAAGGTTGGGATGGCGTGCGCAACTATCGTGCCCGTAATTTTATGCGCGATCACATGCAAGTCGGTGACAAGGTATTCTTTTATCACTCTAGCGCCAAACCCTCTGGCGTTGCTGGCATTATGACCGTCAGTCAAGCAGGCTATCCCGACCCCACCCAGTTTCATCCCGAACATCGTCACTACGACCCTATCGCCACCGAAGATGAGCCACGATGGTACATGGTAGATGTCACCTTTGAGCAGGCATTTATAGAGGTCTTACCATTATTAGAGCTCAAGTTTTTGCCCGCACTTGAGGACTCATTGCTGCTTAGGAAAGGCTGTCAGCAGTTAACCGTTATTCCTCTAGAACCCAAACACTGGCAGGCTATCATCGATATGGCAGAAACGCTTGATTTGATATCCGCCAATAACAATCTTGCACTGTAACCATTGCGTATGTTTTCTATGACATCAATTAACACTTATTCATGCGTTTGCCTTTTAAATTTTGCTATATTTATCAGCCCAAATAAAAAACTATATACCCAACAGCAATATTCTACCTTTTTGTAACCGTCATATTTTAATCATCAGGACTCGTTTATGAGCGCACCCAAACTAGTATTGTCTTTATTAACCGTTAGTATGCTCGGCCTAACGCTGAGTGCTTGCGGCAGTGATAGCGATAAGATCAAAGAAGAGTATGACCGTGTAGAAGATCAGGTTAAAGATGAATACGATCGTATAGAAGACAAGGTCAAAGAAAAGTATAAAGAGGCCGAAGATAAGCTGACCGATGACGAAAAGAGTATGGCAGAGATTTTAGAATCTGTATTTTTACCAGAGGAATCATTTGACAACTTCTTAGACAAGCTCACTCCAGAAGGCGGACGCGGTGGTCTATATGTCGGACACTTCGTCGAGCTAAACGACGGTGATAGTAATGACATCGATATCGGTGCGGTCTACTTCGACATCAGTAATCAAGGTGCGGGTAGCGTCGATGGTAGCTTTAGTTATCAGCAGCAAGCTTGCCAAGAAAACAATGCTTTGGGCATAAACTCAGCGCTCAAAATCGATAACTATATCGCTGGGAAAGTCACGGGTAGCCTCGATACGTTAGAGTTTTTGGATGTCAAATATGTCAGTGACTTAGGGTTAGAGACGCCAAACTTGCTCACCACTTTTGCAGGGAGCTTTGAGGAAAAACAAGCTGGCTCACCGTGGAAAGGCAGTTTTGAATACCTAGACGGCTTAGGCGGGCAAAAACTGTCCAGCGGTGAAGACAATTGCAAGGTGACCTATACCCTAAGCGATCGCTCTAACTTTACCACTTACGCGCTCGATTACGACCTTGGCAAGATGAACCTCGATGTGACGGGCAATGGTAGCCAAAAAACCGTTACTTGGCAGAATCCAATCAATACTCAGCATGTATTGGTCAGTCAAATTGATGTTAATAAAGCCGAGTCTGGTGCTAACGGTTACGTCCAAAACCTCGTGTTGAGCAACCTTGAGACACAGTTTACACCGGTGATTCCAAACAGCTCGACCAACTACGCTATCGTAGTGCAAGCGTTCGATGCTAATAACAACTTGATCGGCTATCAAGCAGTGGTACAAGATTTGCCAGAATCCCGATAAATTTTGGCCATATAATAGACTTTCTTGTAGAAGCCTAGGGCGTGTCTTCATTTCAAAAATGGTGATAAAAATGAGATAAATTGCCGTCAAACAAGAAAAATAGTGCAGATAATATCGGGATATTAACCAGCTATTTGACGATGTTTGGCAAGATTTAGCCATTTTTAGCCCGTTCAGATGACTATCGAGTGAATTGAAGACACGCCCTAGGTTTAACCCACGTGATGGATGTTACTAAGCGCCATAAAACCTTTCTAAAACGTTGACATCCCAGTCTGGCTTCTTTACCATCTTATCTACTTATGACCTGTCAATCTATCACTTGGATTGACGGGTTATTTTTATTTAAGTGTCTTTACTTATCGAATTGCTTGTCTTATTTATTGTCAGTACAACGCCACTGTTGCTGTCTCGCTATTGAGTGGTCGATGACAGTATTTGTCTATCAACACTAACCACCGCGAATTATGAAAAGTTGCTAATTATGGCTTTGCCAATATCCTTTACCGATTTCAAAAGCTACAGTTTACGTTTGGGCGTGCTCGCCTTACCCATCTTGATTACTCAGTTTTGCCAAGCAGCACTGGGTGTCGTCGATGCTATCATGGCAGGTCAAGTTTCTGCCCTCGACTTGGCAGCGGTCGCTGTTGGCTCTGGTATTTGGCTGCCACTGTTCTTATTAGCCACGGGTATTTTAATCGCCACCACCCCTCTCATTGGGGAAGCTATAGGACAGAATAAACACAACCAAGTACCACATATCACTCAGCAATCCTTATGGACAGCGGGTGTGATTGGGATTCTTGGGTTTATTATTGTCAATCTTGCACCCAATGTCCTTGGTATCATGGGCGTCCCCGAAAATATCCAACCGATAGCGTCACAGTATTTACATGGGGTGTCGTTTGGTTTTCCTGCACTGGCGGTCTATGCCGTCCTACGCAGTTATTGCGAGGCGCTTGGGCGACCTGAGCCGGTGACAGTGATTAGTATCATTGGCCTGATCGCAGATATCCCACTCAACTATATCTTTATCCATGGTCTGTTTGGCATGCCAGAAATGGGCGGCGCTGGCTGCGGGGTCGCAACGGCATTAGTATTATGGATAAACGTCTTATTGCTCGTCGCTTATACCAGCTTTACTAAGCGCCAGCAATTTGCCAGCACGCGCTTCTTTTATAGTTTTGCCAGACCCAATCGCACACAGATAAAAAAACTGCTCAAGCTTGGCATCCCGATTGGCATCTCAATCTTCTTTGAGGCCAGTCTATTTAGCTTGGGAGCACTGGTCATCAGTCCATTGGGTGAGCTGGCAACTGCCTCGCATCAAGTGGCGCTGGCGGTGACATCGCAGCTGTTTATGATACCCATCTCGGTTGCCATGGCACTGACCATTATGGTGTCCAATCGCTTTGGTGAAAAGAACCTGCTGGCGCTGCGCCATGTACAAGCGACTGGACTTATCTGGACCGTGCTAATTGCCATTGTTTGTATGCTTGGAATCTGGCTGTTCCGCCCACAACTGGCAGCCGCGTTCACGGACAATGTAGAAGTCAGAGCGCAAGCCATGCACCTCCTAATCTTTGCCCTTGCTTACCAACTATTTGATGGCTGGCAGGTCAACATTGCGGGGATACTGCGCGGTATGCAAGACACCACGATACCGATGTGGGTGACGCTATTTTGCTATTGGTTGGTTGCCTTGCCACTTGGCATCTATTTGGTGCGTTTCACGGATGTGGGCGCGCAAGGGTTTTGGATGGCATTGATCACGGGTTTGTTTTTATCCTCTATCCTTCTCACCTTGCGTCTACGCTATCAACAAAAGCGCCTCAGGATACTTTGGGCTTAAAGTTGCTATAGTCGGTTCAATATAGTCGGTTCAATATAATTTGGATACAAGGAAGGCGAGCGAAAGTACTACAACGAGTAGACTAAGCAAGGCTGACACCGTATCCAACTTATATAGGATTGACGACTATATCATTCTTATCTAATCGTAGTGTCTAGTAACCAATGCTGGCACTACTTGGCCACATAGACTATGATAAATCACTGATGATTTCTTACTCATAAGAAAAGCTTACGTCAAAATATGTAAAATTTCTCAGTTAACAACTGTACATTGATTGCTCATTGCCATGAATCTAGGTATCATTAGCAATTACTTAGACAATATTTCGTTACACTATTTCTTGAATTTAGTACAAGGCATTATAAAAACTATGGATATTGAAAAAATACGTACCCTAATCGCCCTCATGGAAGAAAGTGAACTGGTCAATTTAGAAATCAGTTCGGATGATGAGCATATTAGTCTGACAAGGCATTATGACACGCCAGTACCAACGATGATGGCTGCGCCTGCTGCTGGAGTAGCGACTGCTGCTGCTGACACAAAACCGGCCATAAAAGCTGGTAGCGTTGAAACCTCACCAATGGTTGGCGTGTATTATTCAGCGCCTAGCCCGAATGATCCACCATTTGTGAAAGTCGGACAAAAGGTGCAAGCAGGTGATACGCTTGGCATTATCGAAGCCATGAAAATCATGAATCCTCTTGAAGCGACTCAAAGTGGTGTCGTTGACGAAATTTTGGTAGATAACTCTGAAGTCGTACAGTTTGGCCAGCCTATGATTCGCTATAAAGCGTAATAAGATTCGCCAAACTTTACTTCGTTATGATTGATATCTCGTTATTGCTCATCGCGCCCCACCATTACATTTGATGATGGCAATCGATGACTGGCATAGCGAGTGAATCGTTAACTACCGCTTCGACAAGGATGACCCCATGATAAAAAAACTGCTCATCGCCAATAGAGGTGAAATCGCACTACGCATCGTTCGTGCGTGTAAAGCGCTAGGAATCGAAACTGTAGGCGTCTACTCAACGGCTGACGCCAATTTGATGCACCTGCGTTTTGTTGATGAGGCCATTTGTATTGGCAAGCCAAATGCCAATCAAAGCTATCTTGATATCAATACTATTTTAACCGCAGCAGAAATCTCTGGTGCTGATGCTATCCATCCCGGTTATGGTTTTTTGTCTGAAAATGCCGAATTCGCTGAGCGTGTCGAAGAAGCAGGCCTAACCTTCGTTGGCCCTAATGCCGATCATATCCGACTCATGGGTAATAAAGTCTCCGCTATTAATGCCATGAAAAAAGCAGGCGTACCTACCGTGCCCGGCTCTGTTGGAGCGGTGACCTTGCACAATGCGGAAGAACAAGCACGCAACATTGGTTTTCCCCTATTGATCAAGGCGGCGTCTGGTGGTGGTGGTCGTGGGATGCGTGTGGTTGAGCGCTTCGAAGAGGTCATCGGACAAGTGCAAGCAGCAAAACAAGAAGCTGAGCTATGGTTTGGTGATGATACCGTCTATATGGAACGCTATCTACAAAACCCACGTCATGTCGAAGTACAAGTACTGGGCGATGGCAATGGTAATGCGATTCATCTGTATGACCGTGATTGCTCATTACAACGTCGTCATCAAAAAGTCCTAGAAGAAGCCCCTGCGCCCGATATCCCTGATGATGTGCGCGAGCCTATCTTAAGGGCATGCGTCAAAGCTTGCGAGCTGGTCAAGTATCGCGGTGCCGGTACGTTTGAGTTTTTATTTGAAAACAACGAATTTTTCTTTATTGAAATGAATACTCGGGTACAGGTAGAGCATCCCGTTACTGAGATGATTACGGGTATCGACGTCGTCGTTGAGCAGCTAAAAATTGCCGCAGGTTACGGCTTGTCTTACCGTCAAAGCGAGATTGAAATTCAAGGTCATGCGATTGAGTGCCGTATCAATGCTGAAGATCCAGCGACCTTTATGCCATGTCCTGGTACCGTCAATCAGTTGTTTGCCCCAAGTGGTGCTGGTGTTCGATTCGATTCGCATTTGTATCCTGGGTATGAGATACCGACGTATTATGATTCGTTGATAGGTAAGCTTATCTGTCACGGTCAAACTCGCCAGCAAGCCATCTCTAAGACACTACATGCGCTTGATGAATTGGTGATTGAGGGCATCAAAACCAATATTCCTTTACATCGTGACGTGATATTAGCGGATGATAGTTTTGTACAAGAAGCACAAAACATTCACTATCTAGAAAGAGAATTATTAACAGCACACAAAGCCAAATCAAAGTCTTAGTTTGCCACTTTATTTTTGTATAACGATAATGAGTAAAATCATCATTTAGCGTTGATAAATAGACTTGGTAAACAGACCTGATAAATAGAATTAAAAAACCCGCTATCTATTAAGATAGCGGGTTTTTTAATGGGCTCACATAAAATTTAATTTTCTTTATAGATAATAATATTAATAGAATGTATCAAACATTATGGCAATACTCTGTTGAAGTTCATAAAGCATTCTCTGCCATCAGGGTCAGCGCACCACTGCATTTGGTTGCCATCATGGTTCAAAAACGCTATCAGCGCTTCATCAGTTTGATCAATCTTATTACCAGAGCAGTCTACTTCATTATTGTCATATACCGTTCGAATGGCAATCACAGGTAAGCCTTCTTCGCGATGAGTGACCAGATAGCGACCGTACGTCCATTCTTCACCACTGACAGCCCACATTTCATTGTCGGCACCAAAGTTATATAACTCACGGCATTGATTGGAAGCCAACGCTGACGCCATTAAATTATTGCGAGTGTTCGGCTGAATATTGAGAACACGCTCTTCGCTTTGTGTAAGAATCCCACCGTCTGTACCAGCATTTATTTTTGGCTCATCACCTTTGCTTGCTGGCGTGTCTACCAATGCCGCTTGCCTAGCCTCAGCCTCTTTAGTCATGGTCATACTACTGTCTAAGTCTATTTCCCATTGTCCAGCAATGGCAGGACTAATATGCGTCGTAATCGTCGGCTTACTAACTACTTCGCCATTCACTGGCAAGGAAGCCAGAATAGAGGCCAATGTAAATGAAGCAAATGATATCGGTTCCATAATCAACCTTTTTATTTATAATAATTGAGCAATACGCACATTAGCGTAAGTCTTAGACACCAAAAACACAAGTAACATTATGCTATTGGGTTTATGACACACGGAATCTAATAGCTTATTAATTATTTTATCACACGTGTCTGTTTTAACCACTCAAACAATAACGCCATGGTTCTCTCTGACGAATCGTAAAGAACCATGACGTTATGCGTGGGCAGTATCAACGCTACTAGCGCGCTATGTACTACTGTTAAACTATTAAGCAGCCGTAGTATTTAATGCTTGAGCAAAGGCGGATAATGCTCCTTTTAACATCGCTGATACCGTGCTGCTACAGGTGCCAATACCAGAGTAAACTTCGCCATCAACATTCAATTGAATGTAAGCGGCAGCATTGGCATTGGTTTTGTTATCACGATTGTTATCATCATCGATGCCATTACCGCTATTGTGCTGCGGATTGATCGCGTGCTCAGCATAATTGATGATATGTAGCGACTTGCCAGTATGCTGAGCAAGACCATTGATAAATGAGGATAATGGACCATTACCCGTGCCATCGATAGTAATGGTATCGCCATTCATCTGTACTTGACCGTTGAAATAAACCTGTCCACCTTTATTGTTCACGCTGTAGTCTAGTAGCTCAAAGCTGCCTTGACGTAAATAGGTGTCCTCAAAGGTCTGTAAGATTTCATCATTTTGTAATTCGCGCGCCACTGTTTCGGCTTGCTGCTGAACCACGCGGCTAAAGTCAATTTGCATCCAACGTGGCAAGTTAAAGCCATAATTGCGTTGCAAGATATAAGCGACCCCACCTTTGCCAGACTGGCTGTTGATACGTACCACATCTTGGTAACTGCGACCAATGTGTGCCGGATCAATAGGTAGATATGCCACATCCCAAACGTTATCGGTTTGGTCTGTATGTTGCTCATTATAATCGAGAGATTTTTTTATGGCATCTTGATGTGAGCCACTGAAGGCAGTAAAGACCAATTCACCAACATAAGGATGACGTGGATGCAGCGGCAAGTTATTGCATTCGCTGACCACTTGAACGATTTCACTCATATTGCTAAAATCAAGATCAGGATCAATACCTTGGCTAAATAAGTTCATCGCCATGACCATAATATCCATATTACCGGTACGCTCACCATTACCAAGCAACGTGCCTTCAATACGATCTGCACCCGCAAGCACCCCTAGCTCAGCAGCGGCAACGGCACAGCCACGGTCATTGTGCGTATGCAAACTGACGATCACATGCTCGCGCATAGCAAGATGGCGACAGAAATACTCAACTTGATCGGCAAAGACATTGGGCATAGATGCTTCAACGGTCGCCGGTAAATTAAAAATTACTTCTTGACCATTCTGCGGCTGCCAAACTTCACAAACCGCATCGCAGACTTCTACCGCATACTCAGTCTCTGTCTGGCTAAAGCTTTCAGGCGAGTATTGAAACACCCATTCTGTTTCAGGGTATTTTGCCGCATATTCTTTCAATAGCTTGGCACCTACGATAGCAATTTCTTTAATCTCAGCTTTGTCTTTGCCATAGACTTTTTCACGTTGGACACGGCTGGTTGAATTATAGACATGGACGACAGCACGTTTTGCGCCTTTTAATGATTCAAACGTACGGGCAATTAAATGTTCACGTGCCTGTACCAAGACCTGCAACGTCACATCATTAGGCACATGGTTTTCTTCAATAAGTTTGCGGGCAAAATCAAACTCAACTTGCGCCGCTGATGGGAAACCAATCTCGATTTCTTTAAACCCTACATCGACTAAAGTTTCAAAAAAGCGCATTTTTTGTTCAATAGTCATCGGATCGATCAAAGCCTGATTACCATCACGCAGATCGACACTTGCCCATATTGGTGATTTCTCAATCATTTTGCTTGGCCATCTGCGATCTGGTAATGAGGGCGCAAACGCAAATGGACGATATTTTTGATAGTCAAAAGCGGCACTTTTTGGTGTCTTTTTGGCAGTCGGCGTGGCTAAAGTGCGTGTGGCTTGGTCAGACATAATCAATCCTTAGGTAATATGAAATTTATATTTTAGCGAATAAGGCTGCTGATTAGATCAGTATTGAGCATACGAGATAACTAAAACTTATACTCTAATAATAGCAAAGTTTATGAGAGAGAAACCTGCTTTATTACACTATAATTAGATTTTATTTAGTGAAATAAAGCGTTTTTGTAGATATAATTAGATTATTTCACTAGCGAGTAACTATTCCATGCCTAGTAGTCATTCTGATAGTCCCATATTGACTGATATTGATGAGACCGATAGACGTTTATTGTGTTTATTACAGACTGAAGCCCGAACGAGTATCACCGAGCTTGCCGAACGTGTTAATTTATCTGCGACCCCTTGTGCCCGCCGCATCAAACGCTTAGAAGATACTGGCGTCATCACTGGCTATCATACCAAAACAGATGCGCAAAAACTTGGCTACCCGCTCGCCGTATTTATCGCAGTCAGTATGGATCGTCATACGGCTGAGCGTTTCGAGCAGTTTGAGCGCAAGGTCCAGAGTTTTGAGGAAGTGATCAGCTGTAGCATCGTCACAGGGCGCACAGAAGACTATCTTATTAAAGTGAGAGTGCGCGATATGGCGCATTACGAGGAGTTTTTATTACACCGGCTCAATCGTATCGAAGGCGTGGCGCAAGTGCATACCAGTTTTGAGCTACGAGAAGTGTTTAGCCGCAGCGTGGTGTAAAGGGTTTAAGCACTTGTGGGTGACTGTCGGTGGAACAATATCAGCAATATTAATCCAATAATAAGTCCAATAGCAGCAACGAGCAACCCTGCATTAAAATTGTCGTCCTGCCCTGCCAAGGCCACAGTCACCAATGGCCCTAAAAACTGCCCCAATGCATAAGCCAGTGTTGCCAATGCGATCAGCAAATTAGAATAGGCAGGATTGATATTTTTAAACAAAGTGAGTGTCATCGATACCATACCAACGAAAGTTAGCCCTAAGATAGCGGCATTACCATACAAGCCAAGCGCACCGTCGAACCATATGGGCAAGCACATACCAAATGCTTGCAATACCGTCAAACCCATCAAGGTTTTGGTTTCCCCAATTCGCTTGGCAAGTGCTCCCCACAAGGGGTTTGATAACATGGCAAAAATACCAACAACCAGCCAAATCAATAGTCCAGCATAAGTTTGCGCTGTTAACCGCTGCGCTGCCATCACTGGCAAAAAAGTCGCAGAACTGATATAACCAAACCCAGCAAGTACATAGCTCACAGAAAGTAGCGCAAGGGCTTTATGGCGACCAGCAACGGCTTCGTATAAGGAATGCTTAAAATTTAAATAGGTTTGATGCACCGATATGTGGTGTTTAGCGCGAATGTGCTGAGATTCAGTATGCTGTGACTGTCTTGGTTTTATAGCATAGAGCAGCCACAAAAGCGGCAGACTAGTAAGACCTGCTACTAGCCAAATCACATCAAAATGATAACCCAATATTAACAGCCACCACGTCAGTATGGCGGAGGCGCTAATGCCAACACCAATACCTGCATAATGTACTGCCGAAAGTACAGAGCGACGCTCAGGACTGAGATTTTGAATCACAAACGAAGAGCTTAAAATCATTGCCACACCGCTTGCAATGCCTGCCAGCAAGCGAATGATATACCATAAATTTAACGACATAGACGGTACAACCAGCAGCATCGTTGTGACGATACTGACCATGACCCAAAGCGTCATGACCTGCCATGTAGCGCGCTGAGGTACGAACATGGCAATGAGCGCGCCGATAAAGTATCCAATATAATTGATTGAAGCCAACCAGCCTGCAATCGTCGTCGATAACGATAACTGCACCATAATATCAGGTAAGGTGGCGGTAAAGAGAAAACGTCCATAGCCCATAACCACTGCCATGCAGTAAAGACCGATACAGGCAATGGCAGCTTCGTTGGTAATCGTAGGGAAAATACGGTTTTTAAAAGCCGTCATCATGACAGAGCTATTTTTGCGACCATTAGCACACAATCCTTTGTGTTAAAGCATTCAAAAGCAGCGATAAGTTAATAATGAAACATACAATAAAAACTTACGATACATTTAGTGCTGGTGGCATGGTTGCATCTGTCTCTGTATGTCCCAGCATTTGCACACGTTGATCACTAAACATATCCATATCAGGTGCAAGCGTACGCATAAAACGGTCAAAATAGAGCATCTGCTTGGTCAATAAGGCAAAATCACGTGGAAAATGGATACCATGACGCTTACCGACTTCTACGATTTCTAGCATCATTTTATTCATCTCATCGGCTTGCTCTTTGCTGTTAAAAGGCACACCGCTGGTAAAGGCTTTGTCCTCCGCCATGATGGTTTTCATCATACGCTGCAAATCATTGCCCAATGCCACCACATCGACTTTATTACCACCATGCGTCATCTCCATATCAATCATATGGCGTGCCATTGATTGATAGTCACTGTCCTGCATGGCTTGCATCATGCCCATACAAGCCCGCCAGCTTTCGGCTTTAAGCTTACCGACAATCCCAAAGTCCAAGAAACCAATACGGCCATCAGTCAGCAGCATCAAATTGCCCGCATGCAGATCAGCATGGAAACTATTGCACAGCATGAGGCTGGCAAACCATGTGTTTAACGTATCTGCCATAACTTGCGCAGGATCAGCGCAGTATTGGCGCATGAGCGACTCATCGACCATAGAGACGCCGTATAAGCGGCTCATGGTTAGTACGCGCTTGGTGGTCAGCGCTTCATATACTTTGGGCGCGACCACGCGAGTGTTACCTGATACTGCTAAGAACTGCTGAAAATCACGGATGTTTTGTGCCTCGGCAATAAAGTCCGTCTCAGCAAGCATTCGCAAACGAATCTCATCGATAATAGGTGCAATACTCGCAAACTTCATCGATGGCATGAGTAGCTCAACTAACTTAGTGACGCCATGCAATACGCCCAAATCCGTCTGCATGATGGTCTCGACGCCCGGCTTTTGCACCTTTAGCACAACCTCATCACCATTGTGCAAACGCGCTGCATGGACTTGGGCAATAGAGGCTGACGCTAGTGGCTTTGGGTCGATATGGGCAAACTTATCATCAAGCGTCATGCCATCAATCGCCAGCTCTTCTGTGAGCACCTGTTCAATATACGCAAAAGACAATGGCGTCGTCTGATCCAAACAACTCTGGAATGCCTTCACATAATCGCGTGGAAACAGCGACGGCGTACTGGCAATAAACTGGCCAATTTTGATATAAGTCGTACCCAACTGCTCAAAGGTTTCTTTGAGTAGCATGGCGTCAGGTTTTTCACCTTTTGCCACTCTCAGCGCAGATAAACCTGCCACGCTAGCTGTTTGGCGAACACGATTAACAACATTAAAAGTATGCTTTATTAAATGCGGACGATGAATTTTCATAAGAAACAACTATGGTAATAAAAGGGATATTTGGGGATAGATGATTACAAAAGCTAAATATCGAGCCATTGCTAATGACTGCTACAAACAGGACATTGTGGATCTTGACGATATCCCATCAGCCGCTGCTGCATCTGACTACCATCCCATATGAGCAGCTTGTTTGTCAGTGGATTTTTGGTTAATCCCAAATATTGCAACGCGGCATTGGCTTGCAAATTGCCCATGACAGCAGTGGTACTCGCAAGCACACCAGAATTAGCACATGTACGTTCTTCAGCGGCTTCGTCGAGCACTACTGAGCCAAATACGCAGTGATAGCAGCCAGTGTCCAAATGTGGCTCAAACAGTGCTAGCTGACCTTGCATCGCAATCGCTGAGGCGGATAACAGCGGAATCTGATAGCGCACGCTGATACGATTGATAATATCACGCGTGGCAAAATTATCCGTACAGTCCAGTAGCAAGTCAGGCTTACCAGAGGCTATATCGAGCAATTCATAGGCATTGTCTTCATCTAACCGCGCCACTGTGCCGCGAGTCTTTATCAAAGGATTGATGCGCTCTAACATGGCTGCTGCGGTCAGTGCTTTGGGCTTACCGATATCGTCAGGTAAAAACAGCGTCTGGCGTTGTAAGTTGCTTGCCTCAATTTCATCATCATCGATCAGATGGACATGGCCTACTCCAGCACGTACCAATGTCTCAGACGCAGGGCAGCCTAGACCGCCTGCCCCTATCATCACCACGCGTGCTGACTTGAGTCGCAGCTGAGCATCCATATCCCAACCATTTAATAATACCTGCCGTGCATAACGGAGCAGCTCGTCATCTGATAGCTGTACCAGCGCTTCTACCATAGTCATTCAAAGCCTATAATCAAATAAGTTTACTAATAAAAAACCTGTCTACTGAACTTGCCCTAGCGTGACGCGATCATTACCACCATAGTCTTTTACGGTATGTACTGACTCAAACCCACTATCCAAAAACAACTGTCGAACAGCATCACCTTGATCATATCCATGCTCGATAGCCAATAATCCACCTGCGCATAGGTATGTCGTGGCATGGGAGACAATATGCTCGATATCAGCCAGACCTTGATTGGGCGCACTTAATGCGCTGATCGGTTCAGCTGTTAGATGGGCCAAATGCTCGTCTGTCTCGTCAATATAAGGAGGGTTTGACACGATGATATTAAACTGTGGCTCATCGAAAATAGGCAGTGCCTGATACCAACTGCTTTGAATAAATTCAACATTGGAAACATTATTGCTCACGGCATTATGCTGAGCCACTTTAAGCGCCTCTGACGATAAATCAACTGCCACAACTTGCGAATTAGCGTGCTTTAACTCATGAGCGAGACTGATCGCAATACAACCTGAACCTGTCCCCAAGTCTAGCAATCGCTTATTATCGAGTTGCGTTGGCTGAGCGTTTATCCAGTTTAATACCTGCTCGACCAATACTTCGGTATCAGGCCTAGGAATCAAAGTATGCTCGTTCACCTTAAAGTTAAGCGACCAAAACTCCTGCTGTCCAGTCAAGTACGCAAGCGGTATGCCTTGCTGCATTTTCACCACACCAGCATTGAACTGCGACATCTCTCTATCAGTTAGCTGATAATCTTCATCCATCATCAACGCTATCGCAGGCTTATCAATGACATACAGTAGCCAATCCGTAAACCAAAACGACGGTAGCTGATTATTTGACTCATCATTCGTCAATTGCTGTATGTGCTGCTTGATGTTACGAATGGTCGATACGGTCATAGATAACTCTTAAAATATGGTGGACGAAAATACTGCTTAGCTTACTCTGACGCGCGCGGTAATTCTTTGGTGTCGGTCAGGTTAGGATTGGTTTTGCTCAGCTTATCACCTATACCATTGCCACTGTTTTCATCATTATTGTCATCGCCATAAATATCATCGTTGTCACCAATGACGATATGTTTATCGACAAAGTAAATCAACACCAAGATTGGAATACCAATCGCAAAGGTAAAGATAAAGAAAAATGGATAACCCATATTATCGACGATGGCACCCGAATAGCCGCCCATCACTTTGGGTATCAGGGTCATGAGTGAGGAAAAAATTGCATACTGTACCGCGGTAAAACGAATGGATGTCAATGCCGATAAGAAGGCAATAAATACGGCGCTTGCAAGGCCCGCTGCCAAGTTATCAAAAATCACCGCCAAATACATGAATGGCAAACTGCCTGGATTGTACGTCAATAGCACAAACAGTAAGTTGGTCGCACAGGCTAAAATCGCGCCAATCATCATGGCATGCATCATACGGAAACGCTGAGCCAATAGCCCGCCTAAAAAACCACCTGCAATCGCCATGATCACACCGACCAGTTTTACGGCATTGGCGATGTCTGTTTTGCTAAAGCCCATATCTTGATAAAAGACGTTTGAGATAACCCCTGCCACGATATCTGAGATGCGGTATAGACCAATCAATAATAATAGTAATAGCGCTTTTTTGCCATAACGGCGAAAGAAATCTAAAATTGGCTCAACCCAAGTTGCCATGGCCACTTCTTTTTTGACCAGACCCACTTGTACCAATACATAGCCTGCCACCATCGCCGCACCTAAGCTCACGAGCAGATGCAAGGTTTCTACAAGGAAGCTGACAAACGCCCCTTCAAACACTGGCAGGACTTGTCCCATCACTATATAAGCGGCGATAAACGCAATCACTGAAAACACAAACAATGCTACTAATCTGACGTAGTCTTCACGAGTTTCAGCGACCAATGACGCTTTATTAATGATTTTGGGCTGGTTAATAATGAAGTAAAGTAGCAACAACGGTGCGCACGCGACCAATGCCAAAAAGTAAAACTTAATAGCTGGCATCAGCATTAGTGGTATCAACGCCACCGTGCTATCAAACACTGTATTGATCAAAATATTGATCAGGTAGATAACACCAAACAGCAAACCCGGTACGAGCAGTAAACCAGAGTACACAAGGAATATTTTTAAATTGCTTTTTTGCTTTTGGGTTTGTACCGTCTCAGCGGTTGGCTCATAGCTGGCAAACGTCGTTAGCACCCCTAATGTCATGACTCCTGCCATGATATAGTAAGTATTACGCCATGCCTCATAACTATAAAAAGTCTCATTTGAGCCGAAATAATCCGCCAAATACAAAGCGCCCGCCCCAGCCACGATCATACCGATACGATAGCCTGACACATAGATAGAAGACAAAATAGACTGCATAGAGGGCGGTGCCAGCTCGATACGATAAGCATCAATCACGATATCTTGTGTGGCAGAAGAGAAGCCAAGCAGCACGGCAGCGCCTGCCATATAGACCAGTACATCCTCACTGACAGGGTTCACTTTTGCCATCAAAATGATCGCCAACACAATGAGTAGCTGCGACACGACCATCCAGCTGCGGCGACGCCCAAGCCATTTTGTCAAAAACGGCACAGGGAGCGCATCAATCAATGGTGCCCAAATAAACTTGAACGAATAACCCAATGCTGCCCAACTAAACATGGTCACAACATTTCGGTCAATGCCTGCTTCTCGAAGCCATAATGATAAGCTTGAAAAAATAAGCAATATCGGAATACCCGCTGAAAAACCCAAAAACAACATAATAATGACACGGGGATCCAGATAAGCTTTAGCAGCCTCTCCCCAGGATTTTTTGACAAGTGCCTGATTGGGTGGCACAGATTTAACAGCAGACATAATAACTCACCGAAACTTGAGACAAAAAACACAACTGCGCACAATTTTTATCAATCATTTATAACAAAAATCCGCTATCAGCTGTCGCCAAAAAGGATTGATAAAAATTGCTCAGCGTTGCACAAAACGAGCATTACCACAAAATTCAATTATGGTACTTGAGAACGCCTACCTTGACTAGATATTTTTGCATTAACTTATTGATAGCATACGTCATGCGATGGCTTATATTTCTTGATAGTCACGCAAAAAATTGTATTGTCTCAGCAAGGTTACCTCAGCTCTCTTATTTCTTACTACATCCTCTTTTGAAAGATCTCTGACAATGACATTATTTATAGGTAATATAAAGGTAGCAATAAAATTGACGCAAGCTTGATTGGTTGGGCGTACTCTATAGGTTTAACTTTAACTGGCAATGATAAACACAAGCGTTAATAAAGATTTAAATAAACAAAACATCAAGCTTTTTATGATTGGTAATTTAAAATCTATAATCCTTATATATTAGTTTTATAAATATATAGAGCTTCGCTATGCTCTATGTATAAACAATGATTATCTCGATTAACTGTTTTTTCTTTTTATTATCACAACCTAGGAGTTATAACATGTCCGACTCAACCAATAACATAACTGACAAAAACACAGCGCAGGATACTGCCGGTTGTCCCGTAAACCACGGAGACAATAATGCACCAACTAACACGACCTATGATCAAGGTGATGATAAGGGACCGACGATTCATAGTGAAAACGTCGATCATACGCATGCACCGCAGCGACCTAGTATGGGCGGCTGTCCAGTTATGCATCAAGCACATACTACCACTGCCTCTGCTGCAACTGATTGGTGGCCAAACAGCCTAAACCTAGACATATTGCATCAGCAAGACAAAAAAACTGATCCAATGGGTGAAGAGTTTGATTATGCTGAAGCTTTTAAGCAGCTTGATTTAGAAGCTGTCAAAACTGATTTAAAAAACCTAATGACTGAGTCACAAGAATGGTGGCCAGCCGATTGGGGTCACTATGGTGGCTTGATGATTCGTATGGCATGGCATTCAGCTGGTACCTATCGCGGTGCTGATGGTCGCGGCGGCTCTAACACTGGTAACCAACGCTTTGCACCATTGAACAGCTGGCCTGATAACGTCAACCTTGATAAAGCCCGTCGTCTATTGTGGCCAATTAAGAAAAAATATGGCAATAAATTATCTTGGGCTGATTTGATGATTTTGGCAGGTAACATGGCTTATGAATCTATGGGCTTTAAAACCTTAGGTTTCGCTGGTGGCCGCGCTGATATCTGGCATCCAGAAAAAGACATCTACTGGGGTTCTGAGCGTGAATGGCTTGCTGCTACCGAAAACCGTTATGACAGCGATGAAGACCGTGCATCACTCGAAAACCCACTAGCAGCAGTGCAAATGGGCTTGATCTATGTGAACCCTGAAGGGGTCGATGGCAACCCTGACCCGCTCAAAACAGCGCAAGATATGCGTACCACCTTTGCTCGTATGTCGATGAATGATGAAGAAACTGTGGCTTTGACAGCTGGCGGACATACCGTTGGTAAATGTCATGGTAATGGTGATGCGACGATATTAGAAGATGAGCCAGAAGCTGCCGATGTCAAAGAACAAGGTCTAGGCTGGCGCAACCCTAAAGGCAATGGCAATGCAGGTGATACCGTCTCAAGTGGTATCGAAGGTGCATGGACGACCAATCCTACCCAATGGGATCATGGCTACTTTGAGTTACTCTTAAACCAAAACTGGGCGTTGACCAAAAGCCCAGCAGGCGCGTGGCAGTGGGAACCAACGGATATCAAAGAAGAAGATCGTCCGTTAGATGCTCATGATCCAAGCGTTCGTCGTAATCCAATCATGACCGATGCGGATATGGCCTTGATTAAAGATCCTGTCTATCTTGAGATTTCAGAGAAGTTCCATCAAAACCCTGAATATTTTGATGAAGTATTTGCCAAAGCATGGTTCAAGCTGACTCACCGTGATTTAGGTCCTAAAGCTCGCTACTTAGGTGCAGACGTGCCAATCGAAGACTTTGTATGGCAAGACCCTATTCCAACAGGAAATGCTGACCTAACTGCTGATGATATTGCGACGCTAAAATCACAAATATTAGACAGCGATCTGAGCCGCCGTGAGTTAATCATTACCGCTTGGGATAGTGCTCGCACATTCCGTGCTTCAGACTATCGCGGTGGTGCAAATGGTGCACGCATTCGTTTGGCTCCGCAAAAAGACTGGACAGGCAATGAGCCTGAGCAATTACAACGCGTGCTTGAGACATTGACACGCATTCAAGCTGGTTTTGACAAAGATGTCAGTTTGGCTGATCTTATTGTGTTGGCTGGTAATGCCGGTATCGAACAAGCAGCGAACGAGGCCGGCGTAGACGTTACTGTACCATTCAAAGCAGGCCGCGGTGATGCTGATGGTGACATGACCGACGCTGAATCTTTTGCAGATTTGGAGCCTTTACACGATGGTTATCGTAATTGGGTCAAGCGAGACTATGCGGTATCGCCTGAAGAGATGCTGCTTGATCGCACTCAACTAATGGGCTTGACCGCGCCTGAAATGGTGGTATTGGTTGGTGGTATGCGAGTTCTCGATACCAATCATGGTCAAAGCCAACATGGCGTCTTTACTGACCGTGCTGGCGTACTTACCAACGACTTCTTTGTCAACTTAACAGACATGAACCACACGTGGCACCCTGTAAAAACAGGTGATGATACTGCCGGTAACTATGAAGTACGCGAACGCAGTACTGGCAAGATAAAATGGCAAGCGAGCCGTGTGGACTTAGTGTTTGGTTCAAACTCTATACTACGCGCTTATGCTGAGCTATACGCGCAAGACGATAATTTAGAGAAGTTCGTTCGTGATTTCGTTCGTGCTTGGAACAAGGTCATGAATGCCGATCGTTTTGATATCGCTGACTAGCCTTTTGTACTTAGTCTGACGCTATTTATTAAGGTTGACGGTACGGATTAAATCCAAACTCTACAAA
This sequence comes from Psychrobacter sp. K31L, assembly GCF_017942195.1. Classification (NCBI taxonomy): domain Bacteria; kingdom Pseudomonadati; phylum Pseudomonadota; class Gammaproteobacteria; order Moraxellales; family Moraxellaceae; genus Psychrobacter; species Psychrobacter sp. K31L. The sequence continues at coordinate 156,431 of NZ_JAGKSC010000003.1, forward strand.
CAGCTATCTTTTAAAAGGTGGCTGTTTTTTTGTTGAATAATGCGCTTTTATTGCAATTTCAAAACTAGGGCGTGTCATCATTTAGATTGTGAGGCTTAAAATGAGAAAAATTGCAGCCAAACAAGGAAGAAATTGCCGTAAATATGAACATATTGACAAGATTGCTGACGATGTTTGGCAAAATTTAGCCATTTTAAGACCACTAAATGTATCAATGTGCTAATTGATGACATGCCCTAGTTATAGTCACAATACCCTAAAAACGCTACGATACTGCTGATATTAATTTTTTGTAGCCTCTGTCGGCACAGGTACAGCAAGAAAGCAAAATTGATATCAGCAGTGCGTCATGTATCGATATTACTTTTCACTGACTATAGCAATTAGATTATAACTTCTATATTCCTAATTATTATTAATTCATAGCTATTTATTATATACAAGAATAATAGATTTGATTTACACTGGTCGCTTACGGCATATTTGTTCGTTTTTATTTCTATATACAAACAGGATTTGTATATTTATACAATAGGATTCAGTTATGGCAATCGACGTAGTGGTCAATCAGCGGCACTTGCAAATTCAACTCAAGCAGTTGGAGACGGTGTGGCATACGGTGATCAATGGCTATAACCTAAGTCAAGCGGCAACGGTACTGCACACCAGTCAGTCAAGCTTATCCAAGCATATCGCAGCGCTTGAAAACCAACTAAAAACTGAAGTGTTCGTGCGTCAAGGCAAGCGCTTGACCGGTCTGACGACCATGGGCACAGCGCTCATGCCGCATATCGAGTCCATCTTTGCTGAAATCCGTACGATTGAGAATCTAAGCCTCGATTTTAACAACCCCAATGTCGGTACCTTAACCATTGCTACCACCCATACGCAGGCGCGTTACGTGTTGCCGCAAGTGGTCAAAGAGTTTAAAGAACGCTTTCCTAAAGTGAATCTAATCTTGCAACAGGCGGATCCTGAGACCATCGCCCAGATGGTGATACGTGGGCAAGCTGACATCGGTATTGCAACCGAGTCGTTGCTCCATAATAACTATCTGCGCTGTTATCGCTATTATGACTGGACACATCGCGTTATCGTGCCAAGCGATCATGAGCTTGCCAGTTACGAATCTATTGATTTGCCGACCCTCGCCAGCTATCCAATTGTTACCTATCACGGTGGTTTTACCGGACGCGGTGCGATTGATAAAACATTTACAGATGCAGGTCTTGAGCCAGACATCGTTTTAGCAGCACTCGATGCCGATGTGATCAGCACTTATGTTGGTCTTGGTTTAGGGATTGGTATTATCGCAGAAATGGCTTTTGAGCCAAGTCACTATCAGAACTTAACAGCTATTCCAGTAGATCATTTTGGCCGCTTTACCAGTTGGATGGCCGTACGTGACGATGCCGAAATTCGCCAATATGGGCGCGCTTTTATGGAATTATGCCAAAAGCAGTTTAGCCAGTAGGCTCAGGCTCAGCACAGTAAATTCAGTTCCATAAGCTCAGCTAAAATGACATTTACTTAAAGAAGAAAAGGCATCGCTATCATCAAATAGCGATGCCTTTTTTTGTTATCCTTATTTACATCTGCCTTTATATCCATAATAACTACCCCATTATATGAAGTGACAAGCGTTCAATGGTTGCTATAAACAGCCTATATAAGACTGTCAGAACGACCATGAATGCTTTTAACTTTATAAAACAGGTGATCTATGAGTAATACCATTCCCTTATCTTTTTTAGACTTAGCCCCCGTTCCTGAAGGTCATACCATTGCTGAAGGTATCGCCCAGACGATTGAGACCGCACAGCTTGCAGAAAAAGTCGGCTTAAACCGTTATTGGATGGCAGAACATCACAACATGCCTGGCATTGCGAGTGCGGCGACCTCAGTACTACTAGCGCATATCGGCAGTCAAACCAAGCGCATACGTATCGGAGCTGGTGGTGTGATGCTTCCTAACCATGCTCCACTGGTGATTGCTGAGCAATTCGGGACGTTACAAGCGCTCTATGGCGACCGTATCGACTTAGGTTTAGGACGTGCTCCTGGTACAGATGGCGCGACTTTTCAGGCACTACGCCGTCAAATGCAAGATGCTGATCGTTTTCCACAAGATGTACAGGAATTAATGTACTTTTTAGGCAATACGACTGACAACAGTCCTGTCCAAGCATTCCCTGGCGCTAAATCAAATATTCCTATCTGGATATTAGGCTCATCGCTTTTTGGGGCGACATTGGCCGCACATTTAGGACTGCCTTACGTGTTCGCTTCCCACTTTGCACCGCAAATGCTTAGTCAGGCAATCTCTACTTATCGTGAACAGTTCAAGCCGTCAGCTTATTTAGACAAGCCATATGTGATGGTAGCAGCGAACTTACTCTTGGCTGATGACGATGCGACTGCCCATTATCACTTTACCTCAGCGCAGCAGAGCTTCGTACGCTTGCGCCGTGGTGAAACGGGTCAAATGCCAAAACCAACTTACGATATGGATAGCATCTGGAGTCAAGCCGAGAAAATGATGGTGGACAATGCGCTATCGATCTCGTTCATTGGCTCTGTTGAAACGGTCAAGCCCAAATTGGCTAAGTTCCTTGCCCAATATCAGCCAGATGAGTTGATTGTCACTGCAAACGTCTATGATCAAGCAGCACGTTTGCGTTCACTTGAACTTACACCTGAGCTAAACTTATTTACTTTACAATCGGCAGCCGCACTTGCATAATTATTCATAACTTTTAATGAGATTATGGTTATGGAACCGTCTGCCTTTATTGGTTCGTCAATATTTTTGTACATTATAGCGTTCATCGCTGTTATGGTCGTTGGTGGGTATTTAACGTATCGTACCAGTCCAAAACGCAAGCAGCGCCGTGAAGATAAACGCGATAGAGATAACTAAAGCTAATGTCAAAAGCCCCCTTTTCTTATTTGAAAAGGGGGCTTTTTTATTGCTGATTAAGGTATAGCACTTTTGCCAATTGTTCTGTGATAAACAGTATTACCAATCAACTGATGAGCCGATATTTTTTTGCACAGCCTGCTTGGCAATATACAGAGCGACTGCCGCATCGAAACTGGCGGCACCTACTGATTTAAATAGGGTGATGCCTTTTTTAGACTTAGTCATATCTTCTTTTAGCTCGCCTGTTACCAGTGCTTGTAAATCTCCACTAAGGTCATCCCATGTCCATGAGCAGTCAGAAGCATTATGCGCTTGAATCAAATCGCCAGCCTCGTGACGACTACCAGCCAAATCATCCACGACGACCGTATTGCTACCTGCTACCACATCATTGCTAATCTCTTTCATCGAGGGCTGATAAGCACCAACGGCATTGATATGTGCATCAGATTTAATTTGTTCGATGCCAAATAGACCTTCGGTTGCGCGAGTCGCTACGTTGATAATATCGGCATCACGGATAGCTTCACCGATCTCTTTGCAAACCTGAATCTCAACGTCCCACTGCGCATAATCACGAGCAAATTTAGTCTTAAATTGCTCAGCACCTTCATTGTTTCTGTTCCATAAATACACTTTTTTAATATCAGGGCGCACTGTCATTACAGCATGCAGCTGCTCATAAGCCATACCGCCACAACCGACAACCGCCACACTTTGGCAATCAGACTTTGCCATGTATTTGGTTGCTATACCTGATAAGGCGGCCGTACGCACTTGCGTAATATAGATGCCATCCATAATCGCTAATATCTCACCTGTATCATTGTTGGAGACAGTGATGATAGCGGTGGTCGTTGGCATATTACGACTGGGATTATCAGGGCAAATGGTGACTAGCTTCACCGTGGTGTACTCTTGGTCACCATCATAAATAGTCGCTGGCATTGATAAATGCGAGCCTGAGCTGTGACTCTTATCTTCACTAAAGGTCTCAATAACCAAGCGCTCAGGTGCTTTAACCCAATTAGGATGTGCTGCTTGCTGAGTTAATAAGGTTTCAATCGCCTCAATCGCAGCTTGCATATTGAGATGTTCGGTCACTACCGCTTGATTTAATAATTGCATTGACATGGCTCCTCTTTGGATTTTTATTATTGAACTCGTCTCTTATCTTATCATGTTAAAACGGGTGCTACATCAGCCCCAATGCACGCAACGTTGCCGCGCCAATCGCCATTCCAAACATGCCTACGACGGTGGTAAAAGCTAAGATATTCGCCGCTAACACATCATTGCCACCCATGGCTTTTGCCATCACGTAGCTGGCGGCAGCTGTGGGTGAGGCTGCCATCAAAAACAATACACCCATATGCACACCTGATAGACCAAAACCCAATCCAATAGCGATGGCGATCAATGGCGCAATGACAATACGACCGATACTGGCCTGCATGGACAACCCAGAAGGGTGCAGCATTGACTTCAAATCAATACTGGCACCGGCGCAAATCAAGGCTAACGGCAATGCCACCGCGGCGAGTAAATCACCAGTCGTATGAATCACACCTGTAATAGGTGGTAGCGGTAATGCCTTATAAGCAAATGCCGCTACTAATGCGATGATCAATGGGTTGGTAAACAGCTTTTTGACAATCATGGTACTGCGACTAACCCACGTATCATCCATGCTTTTAGACACGCGACTGAGGGTTATAACCGCTAAGATATTAAACAATATCGTGACCACACCCATATAGACTGCGCCGATACTTAAGCCCCGCTCCCCATAGGCATTAGCCACCGTTGCCAGTCCAATAATGGCCATATTGCTCCGAAATATGCCTTGTACAAACACCCCTTGGTCAGCTGGTTTGCTCACAAAATATTTGGCGTAAATCTCTGCACCAATAAACAAAATAAATGTCACCAAAATACCAGCCACTATCAGCGTGATTTGTTTGCTGTAATCGACATCACTATCGACAACGCTAAAAAAAAGCAAACACGGCAAACAGTAATTAAAGACAAAGCTCGATGCTTGGTCAATAAACGTTTGGCTTGCCTCACCACGTCTTTGCATAAAAAAACCCAACCACATCAAGGCAAGGTTGGGCAGGACAATAGTAATGGCAAAGACAATAGCATCAATCATAAATAGGCTCAATTCGATGACAAGCCCATCATAATATGGACATCAACGAGATAAATTAACAAGTAATAATGAAACTCTCTGACCCAGTATAGAGACAAAGTAGCCTGTAAAACAAGGTTGTGTCGTTTTCTTTTAATGGCAACTGTATTTTTGACAAATAAAAACCCGTGATAACGTATTATCACGGGTTTTTTTGTACTCTATATGCGTGATTGTGCTAAGTTTAAGAGCCCAAAGCCGCTTTCGCTTTTTTGTGTTTTTTGACCGTCATTGCCAAGAGCTGTATGGCAGCAGGCGTAACGCCGCTCACACGTCCAGCTTGAGCCAACGTGGCAGGACGGACTTGCGTAAGTTTCTGTACTATCTCGTTTGATAGACCTGACACCACACTATAATCAAAGTCTAACGGCAAAGCTGTATTTTCTAGACGCTTCATTTGATCGATGTCTTCTTGCTGACGATCGATATAACCTGCGTATTTGACAGAAATCTCTATCTGCTCACCCACCTGTGTGTCGACTTTTGAGTCTGTAATAGCAGCTATATCAGCAAAGTGAATCTGCGGACGCTTAAGCAAATCAAAGGCTGTCGATTCTTTAGAGAGCACTTCACCAGTTTGCTCAGTGACTTGTTTACCTAGCGCATTAGAAGGTGTTGCCCACATGTCTTTTAGACGTGAAGTCTCTGTCGTAATCGCTTCCATTTTTTCTTGATAAGCCTGCCAGCGCACATCATCTACCAAGCCAAGCTTACGACCCGTCTCAGTTAAGCGTTGATCTGCATTGTCTTCACGTAGCAGTAGGCGATATTCTGCGCGGCTCGTGAACATGCGATATGGCTCAGTCGTTCCATGGGTAATCAAATCATCGACAAGCACACCAAGATACGCTTCATCGCGGCGCGGTGTCCACGTCTCAAACTCACTATTATTAGTGGTGACGAGTGCCGCATTAGTACCTGCTAGTAGACCCTGCACGCCCGCTTCTTCGTAGCCAGTCGTTCCGTTGATTTGACCAGCAAAGTATAAACGATCAATAGACTTGGTCTCAAGCGTTGGCTTCAAGTTTTGCGGATCAAAATAATCATATTCAATCGCATAACCTGGACGGGTAATATGCGCATTTTCTAACCCTTTCATACTATGAATAAAGTCTAACTGCACATCAAACGGCAAACTGGTTGAGATACCGTTTGGATATAGCTCGTGCGTGGTCAGACCTTCTGGCTCGATAAATATCTGATGGCTGTCTTTATCCGCAAAACGATGGATTTTGTCTTCAATCGATGGGCAATAACGTGGACCAACCCCTTCGATTTTGCCAGAGAACATCGGTGAGCGGTCTAAATTCTCACGGATGATGTCATGAGTGCGCGCATTGGTATGCGTGATATAGCAGTTGACCTGCTCAGGATGCATGGATACATCACCCATATAGCTCATCACTGGCAACGGTGTATCACCCGGCTGTACCGTCATCACACTAAAGTCAACGCTACGTGCATCGATACGTGCGGGCGTGCCTGTCTTTAAGCGACCAACGGGTAATTTTAATTCACGTAAACGATCAGCCAGCTTGATAGACGGTTGATCTCCTGCGCGTCCACCCTTTGAGTTTTCAAGTCCGATGTGAATAACACCGCCTAAGAAGGTGCCTGAAGTCAAAACCACTGTTTCAGTCTTAAAGATAATGCCTGTCGAGCTGACAACCGCCGTTGCGCGACCATTTTCTACCAAAATATCATCAGCACCTTGCTGAAATAAATCCAGGTTAGGCTGGTTCTCTAATGTATGACGGATAGAGGCTTTATAAAGAATACGATCCGCTTGCGCACGTGTCGCGCGTACGGCAGCACCTTTACGGCTGTTCAATACGCGAAACTGAATACCCGCTTTATCAGTTGCTAGCGCCATGGCACCGCCCAACGCATCAATCTCACGTACCAAGTGTGATTTACCAATTCCACCAATCGCTGGATTACAGCTCATCTGCCCCAACGTCTCAATATTATGCGTCAACAGCAAGGTCTGCGCGCCCATACGTGCGGCTGCCAAGGCAGCTTCCGTACCGGCATGACCGCCACCGATAACTACCACGTCGTAATGTTTTGGATATTGCATGCATGCCTCGCTTGAATGACGATATTTCTGGCGACAAGTTATGGATTATTGACCATAACTTGTCGCGTGATAAATAGGCGTCAATCGTATTTTAAGAACGGATAAGGTAAATCGCTAAAGACCTTTAGAAAAAAAAGGAGCTTAATAGATAACCCATCATTATAACAATTTTTTGATGCTTAAAAAACGTTACTGCAAAAACTATTGAAATTAAGCTTTCGCAGTACCCTTTAACCCATGAGCACTTTCTCGCAAATGCTAAATTATCATGATTACTTCAGGTCTAAGCTGTTACCAGGACTCAGCGGTACAATACGATCTGCCTGACCACTACCCAGCATATGATGGCTACCATAACCCTCTGGATTGATCTGTAAATATGCATTCATCAAACCAATGGCATCACCATCGTCACTGGCTAAAATCTGTTCTTTAATCATATCTACTGGCGGCAATGGTAAGTTCTTAAGTAGTGCCAAGCGCTGATCGTTATCCCCTTTATTGACAACCAGCTCAATAAGCTGGCGCGCGTCAATCGGTAGATCTGGCGTGTTTTGTGCCAGCAAAGCTAAATGGTAAGCACCTGCCGTATCTTGATCAGCGACAATGCGCTGTTCGATAGCAATATACGTCGCTTCTGTCGCGCCGCCTGCCACACTAAGCTGATGAATACATTTGAGTGCTGAATTTGGCTCGTTACCTGCAATTTCTGTAATGCGCGTCGATTCACTTTTTAAGTAGTCACGGCGCTTTTCAATCGCAGCTTGCTCGGCGGCTTCTTGCTGCTTATCTTTTTGGTCATTTTCTTGATCAGCCGCTTGTGGTTCAGTGAGTTCATTATTATTTAATTTAGTATTCATAAGGCTCTCTTATTATGTAAACTGGGTTTATCTTGAACACTATATGGGGTTAAAACCTATAAAAACAATCAATTGCATAGACAATAAAAAACCCGAGCAGCCAGTCCAATCTGTTAAGAGAGGCTACTCGGATTCGCTGTGCGTCATTATTATGCGACGATTATTTAGACATTAATACAGTCCAATAAAAGCGCTTAAATATTAGGCAGCAGGGCTGTTTGCTTCAACCAACGGCTTAAGCTCACCTGATTGATACATCTGCAAAATGATATCTGATCCGCCCATCAACTCGCCATCAATCCATAACTGCGGGAACGTTGGCCAATTGGCAACTTTTGGCAACGTTGCACGGATTTCTGGGTTTTCTAAAATATTTACAAAGGCAAACGGACGACCGATCTGAGTAAGAACCTCAATCGATTTAGCAGAAAAGCCACATTGTGGAAATTGCGGCGTGCCTTTCATGTATAAGATAACTTTATTATCTTTGATTTGATCACGGATCAATTGTTCAACATCGTTTGCAGCAGTATTTGGGGTTTGTTCACTCATAAAAGCTCCTATTGATAAAGCGGTTCATTAAAACGGTTATTTATATAACAAAATAATTATATGAAGATATGGGGCAATCGCCATAGTATTACAAGCAAAATCTACATATCGGTTCAGCCAATCATTCTTTTAGTCAATCGCTCTCTAGCTAGGTTCGATGACGTTAGGTTAGATGGCAGGAACTAATAATACCACGGCATTAGCCATGATGCCTTCTTGCCGACCGGTAAAGCCTAGTTTTTCAGTGGTGGTAGCCTTAACGCTGATATTTCCAATATCAGTATGTAAATCACTGGCGATGTTGTCACGCATGGCTTGACTGTGCGGCGCCAGCTTTGGACGTTCGCACATTACGGTGATATCAGCATTGCCTAGCCGATACCCTGCTTCTTGTACTTTACCATAGACATAACGTAGCAAAACTCGTGAATCCAAGCCTGCATGCGCCGCATCGGTATCAGGGAAATGCTGACCGATATCACCAAGTGCCAGTGCACCAAGCAGCGCATCCGCGAGGGCGTGTAGCACTACATCTCCATCAGAATGCGCCAGCAAACTGTGAGTATGCTCAATGGGCACACCTGCTAATATGACATATTGCTGCTGCTGACCATTATTATGAAAAGCATGAACGTCAATACCTTGACCAATTTTTATCATTATTGTTCCAAATTGAGCGTGATTAAAATAATTGAAAACCACTATCTGAATTTTTAAAGCTATTTTCTGACGGTAAGACCGCTTAGCTCGCCACCAGTTTTAATTAACTGGTATAATATGACGCTTATTTTATCATAATACCCAGTCTAAGAGATAAGTCCAAAAGATAAGCTGAGATTATCAAATCGCTAAGCCTGTTACCCTAGGGGTTACATTAATTTCAGTAGTCGTTCAAATTTGGATAAGGTATAAAAAGTTGAGCCGCTCTATGTCAGTCATGCCAAATACTTCAAGCATACCCGTTTCTGATTCTTTTAACGCCCAGCGTACTTTAACGCTTGCCGATATCGATAATCCTAGCAGCAAGCATGTGATTGTCGGTATGTCAGGCGGGGTCGACTCTTCCGTATCGGCCGTCTTGCTTCAGCAAGCAGGCTTTAAGGTCGAGGGTCTGTTTATGAAAAACTGGGAAGAAGATGACGGTACGGAATACTGTACAGCGATGGACGATTTGGCCGACGCGCAAGCGGTATGCGATAAAATAGGTATGAAGCTGCACACTGCCAATTTTGCCATGGAATATTGGGATCGGGTTTTTGAGCATTTTTTAGCGGAATATAAAGCTGGACGCACTCCCAATCCTGATATTTTATGTAATAAAGAGATTAAGTTTAAGGCGTTCTTAGACTATGCTTTGACGCTTGGTGCCGACTACATCGCTACTGGTCACTATACGCGCCGCAGTATGAATTATACCAATGCCGATGGTGATGAGGTCGCTCAGCTATTACGCGGCTTGGATAATAACAAAGACCAAAGTTACTTCTTACATGCGGTTGGTGGCGATAAAATTGCCAAGACGTTATTTCCAGTTGGCGAGCTCGAAAAACCTGTCGTACGTCAGATTGCAGAAGAGCATGATTTGGCGACTGCCAAAAAGAAAGACTCTACAGGTATCTGCTTCATCGGTGAGCGCCGTTTTAAGGACTTTTTACAACAATACCTGCCTGCCCAAAAAGGTGATATCGTGACTGACGATGGGCATACCATCGGTACTCATGATGGCTTAATGTATTACACCTTAGGACAACGTGGCGGCATCGGTATTGGCGGCGTGAAAGATCGTCCTGAAGAGCCTTGGTTTGTATTGGCAAAAGACCTAGACAAAAACCGTTTGATCGTTGGTCAAGGGCACGAACATCCAATGATGCTCAGTAATGAGCTAACCGCTTATAAAATGGATTGGGTTGATGGTCTACCACCTGCGGAAGTTTTTACCACAGAGGGTTTACTCTGTATGGCAAAAGCACGCTACCGCCAGCCAGATCAAGCCTGTCATGTATTTGCTATTGATGATAAAGGTTTAGAGGTAAAAGTGGTGTTTGACGAGCCACAACGCGCAGTCACTCCGGGTCAGTCAGCCGTTTTTTATATTGATGAGGTTTGTTTAGGCGGTGGCGTGATTGCGTCAATTGATGCGCCTTGCGGATTTTAAGCATATTTTTTCTTGTATTTTAATATTTTTTAACTTCGTTCACTTTCATAACCAATGAGGCATGACCATGACTCCACTTACCGCACTCTCCCCGATTGATGGCCGTTACGCATCAAAAGCTGACAGTTTACGTCCTTATTTGTCTGAATTCGGTCTAATCAAAGCTCGCGTCACCGTTGAGATTCGTTGGTTGCAGTCATTGGCTGACAACAGCGCAATTGGTGAATTAGCAGCATTTGATGACCAGACCAATGCTTTTTTGAATGCAATCGTTGATGACTTTAGTGAAGCAGATGCCCAAGCCATTAAAGACATTGAAGCCACGACCAATCATGATGTAAAAGCCGTTGAGTACTTCATCAAAGACAAATTCCGTGGTCAGGACGCCTTGGTTGATTCTCTTGAGTTCATCCACTTTGCCTGTACCAGTGAGGATATCAACAACTTATCGTATGCATTGATGCTGAAAGACAGCCGTGAGATTGTAGTTGCTAAGATGCAACAAGTGACCGATAGCATCGTTGATTTGGCTATTACTCATGCAGACCAGCCGATGCTGTCACGTACCCATGGTCAAACAGCTAGCCCCACGACCCTTGGTAAAGAAATGGCAAACGTGGCCTACCGCCTAGCGCGCCAAATCAAGCAAATCAACCAAGTAGAATTATTGGGTAAAATCAATGGCGCTGTCGGTAACTATAATGCGCACTTCTCAGCTTATCCTGATGTTGATTGGCAAACGCATGCTGAGCAATTTATTAATGAGCGTTTAGAGCTAGCCTTTAATCCTTACACCACGCAAATTGAGCCGCATGATTACATCGCTGAGTTGTTTGATGTAGTAAGACGCTTCAATACCATTTTGATCGATTTTAACCGTGATATTTGGCAATATATCAGCTTAGGCTATTTCAAACAGCGTCTAAAAGACGGCGAAGTGGGTTCTTCTACCATGCCGCATAAAGTCAACCCGATTGATTTTGAAAACTCAGAAGGCAACTTGGGCGTTGCGAATGCGATGTTGGCACATTTGGGCGAAAAACTGCCTATCTCACGTATGCAACGCGATTTATCAGATTCAACCGTACTGCGTAATATCGGTGTTGGTTTGGCGCAAAGTATGATTGCTTTTGACGCTTGCTTGAAAGGCGTTGGTAAACTTGAATTGAATGCACAGCGTTTGAATGACGACTTAAACAATGCACAAGAAGTATTGGCTGAGCCGATTCAAACCGTGATGCGTCGCTACCGTGTGGAAAACCCATATGAGAAGCTTAAAGCATTGACCCGTGGGAACGCCATGACTCGCGAAGCCATGCTAACGTTTGTTGAAAGTGATGAGTTGTCTGCCGTTAGCGATGCGGATAAAGCACGCCTACGTGACATGACACCAGCGACTTATATTGGTAATGCTACTGAGCAAGCCCTTACCATTAAAGATTGGATTGCAAAACTTTAAATCAGTAGCTGTCAGTACCATTGCGGTATTCATCGTAATGGTGCTGGCAAGTATTGAGCCTCTAGAATGGTCAAGCTACCTACTACATCAGTTGGGTACCTTGATTTTTTTAGGGTTGATGCTGTTCTCATATCGCTACTGGCATATTAGCTCATGCTCCTATGTCCTCGCTTCGATGTTCCTATTCGTTCATATTATAGGCGCACGTTATCTATATTCATATGTGCCCTATGATGATTGGACACAGCTCATATTTGGTGTCAGCTTAAACGATTTGTTTGGTTGGCAGCGTAATATGTATGACAGGCTCGTACATTTTAGCTATGGGCTTTTGCTATTCAGTGCGATGGTTGAGAGCTCAAAATTTATTTTTAAGATATCATCCATCAAACTTTTGATGGCCATTGCACTCATGATTAATATGTCATCAAGCCTGCTTTACGAGCTATTAGAATGGGGAATTGCAGCGACTTTATCGCCAGAAGCGGCAGAGGCTTACAATGGTCAGCAAGGTGATAGTTGGGATGCCCACAAAGACATGGCGTTAGCACTACTCGGTGGGCTGATTGCTGCGGTGATTACTCTATTTCAAATTCGTCACGATAATGTCGTGATCAAGTAGCCAGAAACAACAGCCAAATAATAAACTAATCATCTTTTTTGTCGTCATCACTGTCGCCCGGTATGATGGCTTTACCTACAGCGACGGTACCTTTAACCACACCTTTAGTGGTTTTATAAGCGATTTTAGCTGGTACGGTTACTATCTTGTGTACACAGGCTTGTAGTAAAAAAATACTAGCGATAATGACGATAAAATGTAATTTTTTCATAAACTTCCTACGATTGATGGGGTGCTCTGATATTGACCATTAACAAGTAGCAATTAACGTCAATAAGACTGGTTATCAGATAAGCGATAATCATAAACTATTAGAACCTTCCTATAAAGCACTCCTCACGATTAATCTTATACCCATTTTCAGATATGGACTTATCAATGACCTCAATTCCCCTTTGTTTGCCCGACGCCATTACTCCTGAGCAATTTTTGAGCGAGTATTGGCAAAAAAAACCATTGCTTATCAAGCAAGGTTTACCACAACTTATTGGCATGTTTGAACCTGACGACATGCTTGGTCTAGCCCTTGAAGAAGACGCCAGCGCGCGTCTGCTGACCCAAGCAGCCAGTAAAAAAGAAGGTCAAGCGCAATGGCAACTCAAAAAAAGCCCACTGGTTGAGGCTGATTTTGACAACTTGCCCGATCAATGGACCGTGCTGGTACAGAATATGGAACAGTGGTCACCAGAACTTGGTCAATTGTGGCAAGCCTTTGACTTTATTCCGCAATGGCAACGTGATGACATCATGGTTTCCTATGCGCCAAAAGGTGGTTCAGTCGGCAAACATTATGACGATTATGATGTATTTTTAGCGCAAGGATTTGGGTCTAGACGTTGGCAGCTGGGTAAATTCTGTGATAAAAATACTGAGTTCGTCGCTGATGAGCCGATTCGATTGTTTGATGATATGGGCGAGATTATATTTGATGAAATACTAGAAGCCGGTGACGTGCTTTATGTGCCGCCTAAGTTATCTCACTTTGGTGTCGCACAAGATGATTGCCTGACTTTCTCTTTTGGCTGTCGTCGTCCAAATTTAATGCAAATCATCGATAGCTTGGCTGATATCGCTACCAACGATAGCGACTTATTTGTCCCAATGCTGTTGCCACAAGCGCTGCAAGCATCAGGTGAATTGCAAGCAGATAGTATCAATGCCATCAAAGATCAGCTATTACAAATGCTACAGTCTGAGCGTGGTGATGATATCATTCGCCAAGCAGTGTCTGAAGTCGTCAGCAAGCGCCAGTATGATGCACTGATGCCAGAAGAGACGTTAGACACCGATGAGTTGATACAAGCTCTAGCAGAAGGTGCCACGTTGCAAGCGGACTATAGCAATCGTCTACTCTATAGCCAGACTAGTGAGGGCACTACGCTATATGCAAATGGTCAGCGCATTGACGGGCTTGACGAGGCAGCAGGCGCTGTATTGGTGCGTTTGGCTAATGGCGAACACCTAAATAGCCAAGATGTGACGGATATTGATGCAGATGATTTGAGCGAATGGCTAGAGAACGGCTGGGTGTGGATCGACGCGGCTGAATAACTTTGCACAAAATTGCACGTAATTTGCTTATCTAGACATGAGAAAACCGATACCTGATTGATTCAGATATCGGTTTTTTATTCATATTACTTTTTAAGTTAGAGTCTTTATTGTGACATCAGACATTACTTAAATCCTTGGCTAAGTACCAAGCTCAAGCAAGCTCGCATTACCACCAATAGCAGTGGTATTAATCGTTCTTACCCGCTCGGTGACAAAGCGATGAAGGTAATCAGGCGTTAGCATTTCTGACATGCCTTCCATATCAGTCACAGCAATTACTTGCGTCAAAATACCATCTGTATTGGCAAGCTCTTGACTGATTGTCTGTATTTCGCTGTTATTACCTGCAACAGCAACTTGCGCGAGACGGTCAATGTATAACAGCGTGATCGTTTGCGAATCATTAGCCACACTCAATACATCATCGCTAATGCCAGTTTCATAGAGTACTTTTGCTGCTTCATCACACATCTCAGCCTGACTAGGACAATGCAATATCACTTCATTGCCCGTCAATAATGCAGCGATTAGCTGTCCAAGTACTGCCATTGCACGCGCAGACTCACCGCCGATAACCATCGTCTTACCACGACCAGTGACATATAAGTCGTTGGACTCACCCGTTGCACCCGTCATACGCTGTACTTCATCCAGACTGGGCGCGGCGCTCAATAAATGATGGAATAGACGCTTTGCCTTGTTGACATCACCAGTCAGCAGCGCCAGTTTTGGGATGGCTGCTTGTAGATACGTTGCACGATTGACTGCGCCAAGTAATCGCCAAGCTTCACAAACCTGGGCATGATTTTTTTTAAATTCAGTCGCCATGTTGCTGCTCCTTATGCGATTTCTGGTTGAGTAAGTGATTCAGTTTTAGTATTGGTAGCAGTGTTTTTCTCAGTAGCACTTGTTTGCTCAGTAGCGACTGACTCAGAGCTTAGCTGCATGAGACGGGCGACGTAATGTGGACCACCCGCTTTTGGACCCGTACCCGATAGACCACAGCCACCGAACGGTTGGACGTTTACGACCGCACCGATTTGGTTACGGTTAACATAGGTATTACCGACAAAGGCACGACGTTCAATATGCTCAACAATATTTTCAATACGGCTGTGAATACCTAGCGTTAAGCCAAAGCCAGTAGCATTGATAGCATCGATAAGCTTGTTTAAATCACGGGCTTGATAACGTAGCACATGTAATATCGGGCCGAAATGCTCACCACCAATCACGTCGATACTTTTGACTTCAATCGCGGTTGGTAACACAAAGGTAGACTGCTCTTGACTCACAACCGAGCTGGCACTCATCGGTGTCTGCGCCAAGATATTCGCCGTTGGCTCAGCGACCATACGTTCGATATGCGCCTCAAGACCTTGCTTGGCATCATTATCAATGACTGGGCCGACATCGGTAGCTGCATACAGCGGGTTACCCACGACTAGCTCAGCCATATTGCCTTGCAGTAGCTCAATCAACTCATCAGCCACTTCTTCTTGTACACATAGTATGCGACAAGCTGAACAACGCTGACCTGCCGAGCCAAAGGCAGACAGTACGGCATCTCTGACCACTTGTTCAGGCAAGGCTGTCGAATCGACAATCATGGCGTTCTGACCACCTGTCTCAGCGATAAACACAGGCAACTCCCCGCTGGCTTGCGCATGATCATTTAGACTTTGATTGATACGTTGCGCGGTTTGGGTCGAACCAGTAAAGATGACACCAGATAAATTGTCAGCGGCGGTTAATGCCCCACCCACTTCACCTGCTCCAGTGACAAACTGTAGCGCCTCGACTGGCACCCCAGCTTGATACATCAGCTGCGCACCGAAATGCGCGATCAAACTGGTTTGCTCAGCAGGTTTCGCGACAACGGTATTACCCGCGGCGAGTGCTGCCACAATCTGACCGGTATAAATAGCCAATGGGAAGTTCCAAGGGCTAATGCATACAAAGGTGCCGCGCGCTTTATACACTTGGCGCGACTGCTTGCCAGATAGGTCGGTAAACTCATGCGCTTTTGCGTCTAAGCGTTCCGCTTCATCCGCATAAAAACGGCAGAAATCAACGGCTTCTTTGATCTCATCAATACTGTCTTGCATGGTCTTGCCAGCTTCAACTTGGCACAATGCCATCAGTTCAGCATAGTTTTCTTCGTAGAGGTCAGCGGTTTTGCGCAATATTTCCGCACGTTTCGCCGCTGGCACTGTCTGCCACGCGCTTTGTCCGGCTACTGCGGCATCAATGGCTTGACGCGCCAAGTCTGCATTGGCGTATTGTACGTCGCCTGCGATAACTTCATGATTCCACGGCGCACGCACTGTATGACTATCAAGCTTTTGAGCTTTACCATCCACTGAAGAGTCATGAATTGCTTGCCCATTGATGATAGGCGACGCTGACCATGTCTTTGTTAAATGACTGTCAATCGCGGCTTTGAATAATAGCCACTGCGACTCTACAAATATATTGGGACCAAAGCTGGCACGGCGATCGCCATAAATCTCTAAAGGCAACGGAATCTCTGGATTGTTTAACGTATCATTCGCTACTAGCTTGTCATACGGATGCACCGTCAGCTTATCAATCGGATAAGACTTATCTAACAACTGATGCACAAATGAGCTATTCGCACCATTTTCGAGTAAACGACGTACTAGATATGGCAGTAAGTCTTTGTGCGCACCAACTGGGGCATAAATACGAACAGGGATCTTGTATGTTTGTAAGATATGGTCATAAAGCGCATCACCCATGCCATGCAAACGCTGAAATTCAAAATCTCTATGCGCACTCATGGTCATCACTGATGCCAAAGTATGAGCATTATGGGTCGCAAATTGTGGCCAAATAAGTCCGCGCAGATGCTCAGACAACAAAAAGCGCGCACAGGCTAAATAAGCGGTGTCCGTGCCTTCTTTACGCGTCCAAACGGGATATCCTGACAAGCCTTTTTGTTGAGCAAGTTTAATCTCTGTATCCCAATAAGCGCCCTTAACCAAGCGTAACGGGATACGATCGCCAACTTCTTTTGCCAAGCGTGCAAGCCAAGCAAAAATAGCAATGGCGCGCTTAGAGTAACCTTGCACCACTATGCCCAATCCATCCCAACCAGCGGTTAGCGAATCACGATAGAGCGACTCAAACAGCTTTAGAGATATCTCAAGGCGATCGGCTTCTTCGGCATCGATGCTCAAATCCACATCCACTTCGCGTGCTGCTTCGATCAGCAATAAGCAACGCTGACGCAATAATCCCAACACCTGAGCTTCTTGCGTGGCTTCATAGCGTGGATGCAGTGCAGACAGCTTGATAGAAACAGACGGCTTTGGCATACCCTCTTGAACTTTGACATTGGCAGTCGCTTTGATCGCATGCAAATAGTCATTAAAGTATTTTTCAGCGTCTCTATGGGTAATCGCCGCTTCACCCAGCATATCGAACGAATAGGTATAGCCTTTATTACGATACGGCTGACTGTTTTTGTTGGCGTCTTCAATCGTCTCACCAAGGACAAACTGATGCCCCATAATACGCATGGCTTTTTGCATCGCCGCCCGAATCATTGGCTCGCCCATTCTTTTGGTCATTCGATCCAAAAACCCTGAGGCAGTCGTGCCGTTGTCGATACTGACGACACGGCCGGTCATCATCATGCCCCACGTCGAGGCATTGACCATAAAACCATTATCATCTTTTAAATGCTTTTTCCAATCTGCCACACTCATTTTGTCACGAATTAGCGCATCAGCTGTATAGTTGTCTGGCACCCGAATCAAGGCTTCAGCCAGACTCATCAGCAAAATGCCTTCTTGCGTATCAAGGCTGTATTCAAGTAATAATGAATCGACCATTTTGATCGCTTTGCCATCATTACGCACATACTCAACCAGCTGGCGCGTCTGGTCACTCGCAGCTTCACGCTCTTCGTCACTCGGTTTGGCAAGTGGCAATAAGTCAGACAACCAGCGCTGCTCATCAACACTATATAACGGTGAGATGCGTGCATACAGCTCATCTGCAGACAGGTCAATATAGTCTGGCGATAGCATATCGACAGGATTAAATAAAATCGGCTCTTTCGGGGTAAACTGCTCTACTGGGTTCATACCAACTCCATCACTATCGTCTAAAAACCATGATAAATGGTCCATGAGGAAAACTGAGCGCTCTGGTTCACTGTCTATAACCCTACCATATTTAATAGGAATTATTGACTGTAACTCACAGCAATAATCAAAAGACCAAACGGCGCCATCGTAAAACGAGCAAATCCAGCATAAGCTGGAAACGTTTAAGTAGGTCGTTCGAGTGTTAAACGGGCTACGTTAACAATATAAAGGCAACAACGAACAGTTAAGCGGCATTAGTGCCTTCTTCTTGTTAGTAGTGAAAGGAGTTCGATTAATGGTTCAAGGCTGAATATCATTAGGACAATAATCTATCGATTATCATGCTAATAAGCCAAAATTTACCATCTTATATGACGCTAATTCACTGTAAGAAAAACCTCTACGGCGTTGATTGAGGTGATGCGCTTAACCTGGCTATGGTATCATGAAAAAAAATTTCAAACTAACGATATTTAGGATTTAAGACAATAAATATCTACTTTAAAAACAATTAGTTATAACCATCATAACGGCAATGACGCTTTAGTTATAATTTTTTGTTTACTATTGGTCATTAATTGTTTTGTAGAGCATAGAATTTCGGTTAGTTATCGCAAGGCACTTTATTTGAAACACAAAAAAAACCCTCCTTATTAATCCATAATAAAGAGGGTCAGAATATACGTAATGCTAGTATAGTTAGCTACATGATATAAACTATCCACATCACGTTAGCGACTTATAAAAGTACCAGCTTTGCCAATAAAATGGCTGTCAAAATCCACACTGGAATCGTAATTTCAGAGAACTTGCCTGTCATCAACTTCACCGCTGTAAAGGTAATAAATCCAAGCGCAATACCATCAGCGATAGAATACGTGAGCGGTGTTAGTAATAATACCACTGCTACTGGTGCTGCTTCCGTCAAGTCTTCCCAATTAATGTCTTTGAGGGTGAACAGCATCAATACCGACACATAGAATATCGCCCCTGCGGTCGCATAAGCGGGAATCATACCCGCTAATGGCGCAAAGAAAATACTGAGCAAGAATAGCACACCAACCGTCACAGCCATCAGACCAGTTCGACCACCTGACGCAACTCCTGACGCACTTTCAATATAACTGGTCGTTGACGAAGTACCTAGCATGGCACCGGCAACCGTAGCCGTTGAATCAGCCAATAGCGCTTTGTCCATATTAGGGATATTGCCATCTTTATCAATCAGGCCTGCTTTATTGGCAATACCAACCAAGCTGCCTGCTGTATCAAACAGATCAACGAATAAGAAAGCAAAAATAACACTAATCATGCCAATATCAAACGCGCCTGCGATATCAAGCTGCATGAGTGTTGGCGCAATCGATGGCGGTGCCGACATAATGCCCGTAAACTGCGTGTTACCAGTAACCAAACTGATCAAGGTAATCAGCAAAATACCAATGGTTACCGCACCTGGGACTTTTTTATACACCAAGCCGATGATAATAAAGAAACCGAGAGCAGCCATCATAGGGGCAAATGCAGTCATATCACCAAGCATGACCAAGGTCGCATCACGACCTACGATGATGCCAGAGCTTTGCAGGGCAATAAATGCCAAAAACGCACCGATACCAGCAACGATACCTTGCTTAAGGCTCGTTGGAATGGCATTAATAATCCATTCGCGAATCTTGAATAAGCTTAAAAGGATAAACAAACAACCAGATAGAAATACTGCTCCTAACGCTGTCTGCCATGCATAGCCCATACCCAGCACCACACCGTAGGTAAAGAAGGCGTTTAAGCCCATACCTGGCGCTAATGCCACTGGCAATCTGGCATAAATACCCATAATAAAGCAGCCTATTGCCGCTGCCAAACAAGTAGCAACGAACACCGCTCCTTTGTCCATACCCGCTTCTGCTAATACATTGGGGTTCACAAAGATGATGTAAGCCATCGTCAAAAAGGTAGTAATACCGGCAAGAATTTCCGTTTTGACCGTGGTGTTTTCACCGTTGATCCCAAAATAGCGTTCAATTGCATTCATAAGTGTCGCGCCCAGCTTGCTAGTGAAAGAACAAATTTATTGGTGCCTAAAATAAAGATGACGTCAACAAGCAGGTTGCGACGTCATAATCAAAAGGCAGCGGTAACAAAGAGCAACATTTTAGAGAAAATGAGATACAAATTCAATCATTACCCGTGCCTTGCTGGTTTAAAACGGAAATAAGGCTGTCTTGGCGTTTAAATACTGGATAATAGTTGTATTACTGCCCAACCCTGCCTTTAAACCCACCTTATATCGACGAAAATTACACCTCTATCAATAAAATGCAGTTTTTTTCGCTTTAACCTTTTAAAAAAATGACCTTTTCTTCATTTAGCAGTACACTAGTCGGTTGATATAAGTGTGCATAATGCATTGACGCTTCATAGTATGATCGTTTTATCGATTCTGCACGCTGTACTATATGAAAAATATTATTCGTGCATAATATAAGTGCATTTTGTTGAATACCTTCTATTATTACCAGCTTGTGTTACTAGCTATTACCAGCTTAGTTTCGATGCCCTATATTCTATAGTTGTTAGAGGTCTTATCCGGTCTACGTATGGCGCGTATACCAGTTATTGTTAATTACCCGTGAGTCCAATACATGCCTGAATCATTAAATATTATCGACCTTATCACCCAAGCCAGTCTATTGGTACAGATTGTGATGGCGCTCTTATTGCTAGCGTCTTTGCTCAGCTGGGTCATTATTTTTCGTATGAGTGCACGGCTTGGTACGGCTAAGAACTTTGATCAACAGTTCGAGACTTGGTTTTGGTCGGGTGAAGATTTGGCAAAGTTGTACCAAGGCGTGCAAGGCTCCCCTGAGCGCCAAGGACTTGAGCAGATATTTTATGTGGGCTTTTCTGAATATCTCAGGATGCACAAAAAACGTCAGCCGAAAGATGACATTATCGATGGGGTTGAGCGTAAGCTTCGGGTCGGCTTAGGACGTCAGCAGCAGTTATTAGAATCTGGGCTCACTACCTTAGCCAGCATCGGCTCAGTTGCACCTTATGTCGGCTTATTTGGCACCGTATGGGGCATTATGAATGCCTTTTTGGGACTATCCCAAACTGAGCAGGCGACCCTAGCCTCTGTCGCGCCAGGCATCGCTGAAGCACTAATCGCCACGGCCATGGGTTTGTTTGCGGCTATTCCTGCTGTGCTCGCGTACAACCACTTTACGGCCAAATCAAGCCGTTTGTATGATTCACGTGCACTATTCTGCGATGAGATGACAGGTATGCTCCAACGTGAGACAAGCGTCCAAAGCGTGGTAGATAGAGACAGCGCACTTAATGGTCATGCAGGTCAGGTGACAGGGCTATGAAACCAAACCCCTATCGCCGAGAGAAAAAAGCGCTGAATGCGGAGATGAACGTCGTTCCTTATATCGACGTGATGCTGGTGCTACTGGTGATATTTATGGTAACTGCGCCGATGCTGATCACCGGCGTCGATGTCGAGCTACCAAAAGAGCAAACCAATACCATGAGTCAAAGCCAGTTACCCGTGATTGTCTCCTTAACCGATAGTGGCGAGATTTTTATCAGTTATGAAGACAATGTTGACCTGCCGATTAGTGAGTCAGAGCTGATTAATACCTTGTCTAATCTGCAGGCGCAAAGCAGCGATGCGGGCGCGCAGCCTTTACAGGTCATGATCAATGCCGATCAAAACAATCAATATGGCGCTATCATGACCTTGATGGCAAGCTTGCAGCAAGCAGGTATCCAAAAGGTGGGATTATTAACGGGCGCACCCTTGCCTACACCCTCATCATAATGAATCCTATTGTTAGCACCGCTTGTTATAATAAAGTAGATAATCTGATGAACCTCATCCTTCAATATCATGTCCATGAGTATCACTGCCATGAATAATGCGCCTGCTGTTTATGTGCCGACCCAACCTGAAGGCAATGGGCTGACACTGCCTACGCTCCTCAGCTTGCTTGCACATGGTCTGGTGATTGGCATACTTATTTATACCTATCAAAATACAGAAGTTGAAACGGTAGGTAGCTTAGAGACCGTCATGGTCTCCCCTGAACAGCTGGCTGAGATGCAAGGGCAAATCCTTGCCAATCGTGCCGCTGCTGCCAGTGCTATGCAAGCTGATAGTGGTACGAGCAGCTCATTCAGTGATATGCCAGAGAACACGGCTGACGGTAGCGCTAGCATTCAAAACCCTAACCAACCAAACTCGCAGCGCGTGCCTGTCTTTACGCGCTCTGACGATCCTGCCAGTCAACCAATGCTGATGAGTGAAGAGCAGCATCAACGCTTACTTGAGCAAAACCAAGAATATGAACGCAATATGGCTGAATGGGCAGCACAGCTAGATGAGTCGGTAGTAGAAGAACACAATCAAGTTGAACAAGATAAAAGACAACAGCTCATCGAAGAACAAAAACAGCTTAGGGATTACCGTAATAAACAAAACAACCCGCCTAGAATTACACGCCCTACTGCTACTGATAAAAATTTAAAAATTGACACTGGCAGCTCTGGCAGTGCCAATAAAAACTTTAGCTTATCAGAAGATGGTGAGTCGACTGTATCTGGCGATTCTTCTACCTCTAGTATGGCAAAAGGCAGCAGTCGCTCTGCCTCAAGCGGCAGTCGCGGTGCCAGCAATGGTGAAATCATCAATTTAATCAAACGCAATTATAGCCCGCCAACCGCTGCCAAAGGCTCGACTCAGCGCGCCACCTTAACCATCACTGTCAATGCGAGCGGCAATGTGGTCAACGTCTCCGCTTCAGGACCTGATAGCGCGGTCAATGAAGCAGCCAAACAAGCAGTTTTGAATACTGGCAGCTTACCGATTGATGCTGATGATCCTAAGTACCCTACTTTTACCATACAGTTTAAAGGTAGCAATTAATCAGTTACCCAGTCCCTATATTATTGATAACGTTACCTTAAACTGCTTGCACTGTGTGTAATATTGCCATACCGTAACGGTAAACTTAGCCCCTATAAAAAATAACGATTAGACTATTTCAGGAGTTCAATTCGGTCATGCGTACTCATCAGAAGTTATGCCTTTCTTTACTTGCCAGCACCTCAACCTTGCTTATTTCTTCCAACTTGTTGGCGGCGCCTGTCGTCTTAGAATTGGATTATGATATTCCAGTCCAACAAAACCAAGTGGCTTTTGTGCCGTTTGCAGGTGATTCTGTGCTATCGCCGATTATTCTCAATGATTTGAGCAAAACTGAATTAAAGGTGACCAGTAAAGATTTGCCACAACAGCCGCGCAGTATTAGCGAGCTGTCAGGCACATTACCGGTTTGGCAAAGTATGGGAATTCCTTACCTAGTGGTCGGTAGTACTCGCAGCAACCGCGGTAAAGTAGTCACCGATTACGAAGTAATTGATATCAAATCTGGCCGAGTGATTGAAGGCAAGCAAAGCTTAACGGCTGACAATAATAAAGAAAGCATGCGCTATGCTGGTCACGTCATCGCTGACAAAGTTTATGAGCTGATTACTGGTATTCCAGGTGATTTCTCCGGACGTATTGCTTACATCGAAGAAGTTGGTACTGGTAAAGAAAAAGTATCGCGCTTAAAAGTCATGGATGCTGATGGCGAAAACGCTAAGACCATTACTGAAGTTGCTGGTTCTATATTCTCCCCATCGTGGTCACCAGATGGTAATCGCATCGCCTATTCTGTGCAGCGCGATAAATCATATCCTGTTATTTATGTACAAAACGTGAGCGGCGGTAGTGCAAGTGCTTTGACGCCATTTTCTGGTAGCAATTTAAGCCCATCATTCTCACCAGATGGCAGCAAGATACTGTTTTCTAGCAGCTTTGAAGGCAGTGCTGATATTTATGAGATAAGTGCCAGCGGCGGTAAACCTAGACGAATCACCAATTGGCCAAGCAGCGAGGTACAGCCAAGCTATGCACCAGATGGCAAATCTTTTGTATTCGTCAGTGACCGATCAGGATTTAATAAACCACAGATTTACCGTTATGAGTTTGGATCAGGAAATACGACCAAAGTATCAAATAGCGGTTATGCCACTAGCCCGCAGTTTAGTAGCGATGGCTCACAAATTGCCTTTTTAAGTGGTCGCTCAGCGGCGATCATGAATAGCGGCGGTGCTATCACTACGAATTTGGGCAATACGGGTATCGATGAAGCACCGAGCTTTTCACCTAACGGTAAGCGTGTGGTCTATGCTTCTACTCAAGGCGGCAAAGGCATATTAACCATCAAATCACTGAACGGTGGCGAGTCATTCGGTAAGTCTGGTCAAGGCACTATTCGCTCACCAGTCTGGTCATCCAGCCCTAAATAAACCCTCTCTCTCATTATCTTTCTTAATCCATAAAGCCTTGCCTATAAAAAAGCGCCTAATAAATAATTAGGCGCTTTTTTATGTTGTGGAGAATGGTTAAGACACTTTTGTACGAACCATTTTCGCTTAAAAAACTATTAGCTAAGAATTTAAATAATAGTGTTACTCATCACTCGGATCACCCGCTGATGGATTGGGATGCCGCAGTTTTGCCACATCTTCAGCGGTAACGGTATCGGTAAAACCATTTAGGTCACTGAGCACATATTGAGTAACCGCAGCCATCTGCGCATCGTTCATCATCCCATGGAATGACGGCATACCACGAAAGCCATTAATCAAGATATCAATGATGTAATACTTTGATTGCATCTTACTGTTATTCGCCAGTGGTGGATAATAGCCTGCGCCATCAGCACCCTCGCCTTTGTGCATATGACACGCCGCGCAAGAGTCGTGATACAGCTTTTTGCCATCTGTCGTCACAAACCCATTTGTACCTTCAAACTTTGCGTTCCACTTAGTAATATTTGGGTCATCTTCCATATTGGGCAATGAGCTGTCGTCGACAATATTGATAGGAGGTGCATTAAGCTCCTCACGGCTCATATAAACACCGCCCCACGCACCCGTATTTCGGCTTTCTTGATATTCATTGGTTGTTAGGGAATCCTGATCTTGCACACTGGAAACCGTTACTTCATCATCTGACTGTTGACTACAGCCCAACAGTGCTGCACTGCTTATCCCACTCAGCAGCATCACCGTCAGCAGTTTGAGTGTCATGTCTTTCATGACTTTTTTCTTCAAGATTGCCTTTTTCACGATTGCATTGTCCATAATAGCCTCTGAATTTTGTAGTTATTCATATTAACCAAGCGTTATTAAACAAGCATTTTTGCTTTTTTATGTAGGCGCTTCGCGGCATCCATACCAGATAAAATAGCACCTTCTTGCCATGCCGGAATATGTGAGCAATGCTCGCCCGCCAGCACAATACGATTATCAATACTGCACAAGGTGTCGTAATGCTGACGACGGGTCGACTCATTCCAAATCCCATAACAGCCAAGCGTCCATGGGATACGGTGCCAGACAACTGATGTCCCTGTGCGGAATTCTTTTGGATACTGAGGATGGATATATTTACCATAAGCAAGCGCGACATTAATACGTTCTTGTGGCGTTAAGGTATTAAACTTATAAGACGTAGGACCATAACCATACGCGCCGAGTAACACGCCCGTACCGTCTTTGAACATATTTTGTGAAGGATAGGCAATTTGCGCAATGGGCATATCGGTATAAGTCAGACCACCAAATATCCACTCATCTTCTTCCCAAAAGCGACGGTTGAACTCTAAGCCAACTTTATAAGAGGTCTCATAAGGCACAGCGGCCATTGCCTGTTTCATTGGTTTTGAGACATTGATATCAATCTGCGTCAGCACCGTTAGCGGAATATTGCAAACGCACCAATCTGCACGAATGGTCTTGGTAGCACCATCTGGACTGTTGCTGTCGACATAATCGACGGTGACGCCACTGTCATCTTGATGAATTTTAGTGACCTTTGCATTAAACTCAATCATATCGCGGCATTCACGGGTGAACGCATCACCAATTTTCCCCATGCCGCCTACTGGCTGAAACATGGTTGGTTGATGAGCATAAGTCATATGATTGCCATAAATATCTGCCCACATCCCCGAATCCAATATCTCACTGATCGGCAAAGGTTTTGATGGTGTCGCATCGGGCATTAAGCCACCGCCGGGAAAGACACTAAAGCCACGATGTTTACTGGTCTCATTACTGGCGCGATAACGATAATCTTTATCGAGCACACCCCAACCTTTTAAACCTTCTAATAGCTTTTCTTTGTCCTCAGTATTGACCGAGCGATCAAGACCACCGACGTTGACTGACTTTGATAGCAGCTCCGCGACATGACCTTGAATATCGTTTTTCACATCACCCAAACGCTGCGGTACACCATTGAAATGATCAGTACGATGCAAATAAGCGCGATCATTGGTTTGGATAAAGGGCTGCATTTCAACGCCGAACTGTTTGCAATAATGGAAGACGGCATAGTGATGGCTTGGTAGACGCCACGGCCCACCATTAAAATAATTGCCCTCTTCAAAATCACAGGTGACTTCTTCACCACCAAGCTCGGTATATTTATCACCGCTGTTCAATGTCCAACTACGACCGCCGCCACGATTTTGATATTCGAGTACTTTGACATCGTAGCCCGCTTTGCGTAACTCATAAGCCGCGGTCAGTCCGCCAAGACCGGCACCAAGAATGACGATACTAGCGCCCGGAGGTGCACCTTTAAGATCCATGGTCTCTTTAAAACTCGACTCTGAAGCAAATCCTAATGTCGTCATTGCCTGATACATCGCTGTCGCGCCTGCGGTTTTACCAATCATCGAGAGCAGTTGGCGCCGCGTTGGTGATTGAAGCATATCTTTCATAATAATGTCCTTAAAGTAGACGTCGTGTATAACGGTAGGCAATCGTCTTTGGCATTTTGCTTTTATTATCGGCTCAGTTTATATCGAACGTTTATCTTACCAAGCCTTAATGCATTACCGTTTTAACCTTAATTCTCGTACTGTAATCAGCGTCTAAAACGCCTTTATAAGTTCTTTGTTCGACCATTTATCTAAATAGAGTCAAACTAAGCGCGGCGTCTAGAGCGTAAGATGGCGCGGATGATAAACACAATAATAGCAATCGCGACGATAATACCGATTATCGCCAGTAAGCCTGCGTACTTAATCAGAAAAGGCTTATCAACGCCAGTATTTGCGATACGATCGACATCGCTGGCATTCACGTCACTGCTGGTAAGACCACCAAAATTCACCCGTACGTAATTGGTAATACCAGCGATTTGCTCGCTATTTAATTCGTCTGAAAATCCTGGCATGATGGGCGACGTATTGGTTGCCCCTTCTACCCCATGAAGGATCATATTGACCAGCGCATCAGGTCTTTCGCGGCGGATACTACTCAGGCCGACGATAGGAGCATAACGTGCATCAGGCTGACCATAACCGTCAACCCCATGACAACTACCACAGGTGGCTAAATATAATGATTCGGGGGAATTACTGCCATTACCTACTTCAGCTTTTGCCTGTTTCAAATATTCTTTTTGCGCCAGTAGATCATGAGTGATAGATTCGTTGATTGGCGTTGGTAGGCGCGACACATCTACCGCAGACACTTGATCGTCGGTCTGGACAGCAGGTACTGCCTTCAGATAAGAAGCAATGGCACTCAAGTCTTCGTTTTTTAAGTAGCGGGTACTGTGCGCGACTGCTTCACCCATGGGACCACCAGCGTAAGCACGATGGTCAAGTTCACCCGTACGCAGATAAGTGACGATATCCTGCTCACTCCAGCTACCGATACCACTCGACTCATCAGGCGTGATATTTGGTGCATGCCAATGACCGAGCTGGGCACCAGATAAGTACATACTCTTATCAAAACCCATCGTACTATTACGTGGGGTATGGCAAGTGCCACAATGCTCTAGATTATTGACCAGATATTCACCGCGTTTTTGGGTCTCGTTCAGTCCGTCGCGCTTTTCAGTAGACGGTACGTTGAGCAAATTCCAGCCAATCATTAAACTGCGAATATTAAAAGGAAATGGCAAGTCTGTTTTTTCTTTAGGAGCTTCGTCAACCGCTGGTACTGTCTGTAAATAAGCAAACAACGCACTGATATCTTCTTCTTTCATACCACTATAAGAAGGGTATGGCATGGCAGGATAAAGCATATGATTAGGCGCACGACCTTTTTGCAGCGCATTCTTTAAATCCGCTTCGGTATAGTCGCCGATACCGTAACGTTTGGATGGCGTGATATTGGTGGAGTAAATCTCTCCCATTGGGGTCTCGATTGGTGTCCCACCGGTATAGTCCTCACCATGACATGCCATGCAATCGGCCGCACGGGCAATGTAGGCACCGCGATTGACAAGCTCGCTATTGGCAGGGCTAATATTAGGTAAACTAGTATTAGGTAAACTGGCATTGGCTAGGCTTGTATTAACGCTGCTTGCACCTTCAGCCATCGCAGCGTTGGAGGTCATACCAATGACGAGCATCGATAACATCATAGAAAGTGGCTTCATAATATCCTCATATAGCTGGCACCTAGGGTGTTTTAAGTATTTTTAATTCGTGACAGTTATCATTCAACCGTATCTACATTCAAAAAATCCAAGTCTTCCACTATTCATCTATACTTTCGCTGTGTGTTCTTCGTACTAAATATTAAGAGTCGATAACGAATTTTTCTTTATTATTTATAAGGCAATTATCAAGCTTAGTTACCGTAGAATGTCTGTCCTCCTTACTAAGGTAAAACTATTTTGCTAAAATTGTTCGATTAGTAACTTAATCCTCCTATTTTTTTACAAAAATAAAAGTTCCTATAATCAGCACTGAGTTTTTAATTAATTAATATATTTTTTTATATTATTATTACTGATGTTTTAAAATACTGATGAAAAACAACTACTCATCATTATGAATCGCTCAATTCATTTTTTTCTAGTGACGAACCAGTTAAAAAAAACTTAATGAACGCATAATTTAGCTGTTATTTTTAATTTCCACTGTACATAATACATACACAGTACAGAATCAGCATACTGTCCCTGCTTTCCCTAGTATTTACTATATGTATGGCATTAGCCGTTGTATAACACGGTAATTTGTTTATGATGAACGCTGTTTTAACAATGCCAACTGTGTCCTGAGATATCCCTATGAAACCCCTCATTATGACTTATATACTTTCGGCGACGATGCTATTAACCGCATGCCAATCTTTTCAATTTTTCGACAGTCCTATTCCTGTTACGGCGTTGTCAACCAAGGTCATTGATAAATAGCTTTACTCATGACAATAAAAAAAGCAGATATCAAATTGATATCTGCTTTTTTGGTTTACTTAATAAACGCTAAGGTCTAATGATATTATCAGCAGGCTCTATAGTCGGTTCAATATAATTTGGATACAAGGAAGGCGAGTGAAAGTACTACAAATAGTAGACTAAGCGAGCCTGACACCGTATCTAATTTATATGAGATTGACTATATCATAATCGTACTTTAGCAAGTTGATGTGGCTGGTTGATGCTTTATGATAGTCTTAGCCAAATGATCACCGAACCAAATAGCTGTATCGATATCGCCTTTCCCTGGGGTCTCTTCAGGTGGACCATCAAGGGATTGCGTCATTAATCCTAAAAAACTAGATAGACGGTTCAAGTCGTGAGCCTCATGACCTGTCGGCATTAATGGCAAACCGATCCAATTCATACCATGCTGCATGGCATATAGAGAAATCTGCTGTAGCACAGCAAGTTTATCACCACTCAGTCCACCCGAGTTGGCAAAAGCGGCTGCCCACTTGCCTTCCCATTTTCTGTGATACCAGCGCTTTGAGGTCTCATCCATAAAAGTCTTAAATTCAGCAGTCACGCTGCCCATATAGACGGCACTACCAAAAACCAGCAGATCTGCCTGATCTAAAAAATCCCAGTCGACATCGTGAACATCGACGGCTTTTGCCTGCGCTTCTGGAAGTTGCTGGTGCGCCCCCATGACGATTGCTTCAGCCACACGCTTGGTATGACCGTAGTTGCTATGATAGATGACGGCAATCGATACACTTTGCGTGTTGTCAGTCAGTGTAGATGTCAAAGATGCTGTGGCAGATGTATTCATACAAACTCTAATAATAACTATAAATAATTGAATAGAAATAAAACGGATTCAGGATGCTTAGTATCTACCAGCGTCCGGTAGATTTATTCTGACTGGGTAGCAGAACGGCGTACAATCACTAGTGCCATCCGTCCCGTTGCAGGCTGCTGTAAATGCGTCTGACGTCGATAAGAGTAATAACGAGCATCGGCATAGCTACAGTCTATAGGTGACTCGTTGCACAGTATTACACCAGCAGTGCTTAACTGATCAGCAGCAAGTCTTGGTAAGTTAAGCTTAATTTTACCCGCGTTTACTTTAGCGTAATTTGATAGTTTATCAACTGACTTATGTAAGTATCGAGGATCAATATTCGACTCTTTACTCATATCAGTACGACTGTCATCAGCGATCTGATTCTTAGAAGCCATCACGTAGCGCTCATCAAATTTTTCAATACTGGCTGACGTCAATGACTGACTGTCTATACAACCTGCCAGTAGCTTATCGCGAACTTGACTGCCCACTTCATAATTTTGTTGGCTGATACAGACACCAATCCATGCCATGATTTGCCCTGAATCAGTAAAACACTCAGTCGTTGCTTTGATGACGCCACATGCCAACCCTTGCCAACCCGCGTGAATAGCGGCAATTTTGCCACTGGCTGGTTGGTATAGAACGATAGGCACACAATCAGCAGTCATTATCGCTAGACCCACCCCTGCTTGCTGGCTCAACATAGCATCAGCTGCCACCGGTCGCATACTTAGCGCTGTGGCGTCAGTATCATGAATGCAATTGCCATGAACTTGATTGACCCAATGCAGTCTTTTAATAGGGGTATATCGCGCGCTGATTGATGGCAAGCTAGTAAACTGCTCATTCATCGCCGTCAGAAGCCGCATGCGATTGTCTAAGACCTTGGCAGCGCTATCATTGACGTGCAAGCCTAAATTGAGCGTGCCATAGTTCGCTTGTCTCAGCTGGCTGGTTATATCAGCCTCGCATTCATCCTTACTGGTGAATGCGGCTGTCTGAAAAACCGCCACATCCTCTAGCTGCGCTAGTAATGTCATAGGAAGCTTATGAGTCATGGCTGATTTACCGTCTTAATGAGTCGTCTTTACGTCACTGATAGCTATTTACTGCTGTTATCTGTCTATTATAAGCGTATTGACGCTGCTTACACAGTACGGTTACTCTTCATCGTAGCCATCACTTAACACTCTCATTAGCTGCTGCATATCTTCAGGGATTGGCGTTGTGACTTCGACATCCTCACCTGTCGTCGGATGAACAAAACCCAACGTATAGGCATGCAGTGCTTGGCGCGGGAAGTTGCTGATCGCCTGACGCTGTGCTTCTGTCAGACCTGCCCGCAGTTGACGGCGACCACCATAGACGCGATCGCCTACAATCGGATAGGTGATATGACTTAAATGCACACGAATCTGGTGCGTACGACCCGTCTCAAGACCCACGTCTAACAGACAGTAATTACCATTGAGCGCGGTCACATTTAATAAATGCGTGACTGCTTCACGACCTGCCGTCATGACCGTCATTTTGGTACGCTGACTACGGTGACGACCGATCGGTGCATCGATACGGCGATGACGCAATAAACTTGCCGCATCCCCTGCCACCACACACTGATAATGACGATAGACTGACTTGTCTTTTAGCTGATCCATCAATGCCATTTGTGCAGGTTTAGTCTTGCCAATAAGCAACAATCCAGAAGTGTCTTTGTCAATGCGATGCACCAGACCGGCACGCGGCAAATGATGCTGCTGTGGATAGTGATACAGCAACGCATTAACCAAGGTGCCCGTCTGATTGCCAGCGCCAGGATGAACAACCATGCCAACTGGCTTATTAATCACCAATACATCATCGTCTTCATACACCACATCGATATCAATGTCTTCTGGCTGATCTTCACTATGCTGCTGCAGCGTCGTTGATAGATGTATGACATCACCTACTT
Organism: Psychrobacter sp. K31L; assembly: GCF_017942195.1. Taxonomy (NCBI): domain Bacteria; kingdom Pseudomonadati; phylum Pseudomonadota; class Gammaproteobacteria; order Moraxellales; family Moraxellaceae; genus Psychrobacter; species Psychrobacter sp. K31L. Next base: position 189,048 of record NZ_JAGKSC010000003.1, read on the forward strand.
TGACTCGAATTTTTGGTTTTTGTACGCTATCGTTATACAGCAAGCTACCATCGCTGATCCAGCCTTGCAACTGCGCACGCGAAAAGTCGGTAAACACCAGTGATGCTAGCTTATCGATACGTAGACCAGCTTCTTCTTCGGTGACCGTGTAAGTGGCATCGATAATGACTGGCACCGCTTGTCCTATAGTTGGCGCTTCATAATCAGCGTCATCGTCGTCACTGTCATCAATCCCTTCATCAGCCTCATCGGCTTCATAATCCTCAATCATCTCGTCATCGAGCATATCACTATCTTTTGAGGCAGCATCTTTTGAGACAGCACCTTCTGAAACAATACTTTCAGAAGCTTGTGACATAGCATCGTCTGAGAGGGCTTCATTGGACACAGTTTTTGCGTTGATGCGGTCTTCAGTTTCTAGCTGCTTAGCATCAGATGATTCATTACTTTTTAAAACTTTATTTGGCATGGAAGGCTCTTGCGCTGATAAATGTGGCGCTGATAAATCAGTATCTAGCGATTGATTCGGTGATAAATGGGTGGTCATAGTATTATTATTCATAACAGATTTATATTTATATATAGCAAAGTCCCTGACAGGTTTTTGTAAGGCACTTTATAAGAGAATATAATAGGAAAACATAATGAGAAAATATAGTGCTGTATAAGAAAAACAGTGCCGTGCCTTGATGATTAAAACCTATCATGGTCAAAAAAGCAGAGGCAATACTGCCATAGTGTAGCATGCCAAGCGCTCAAGCCCTATAGAAGCTGACTGTTATCTGTCACTTTATGCATATCATTTGATACCTAAATCATTGACGATTAACTCTCTAAAATATGACATTGCTGTAATTTACTGTATATTTGTCGATGTCAGTGACATTCGATATCGCTCGTTGCGGCGGCTCATGCTAAACTGCAAAGCTGACACGTGATAGATGAAAAATAATAGACAAAGACGTTTAGGACATATCCGCGGGTCAGACTGTCATACACTAAGATAAATATTGCAGGCTTGCTAAAATTCAAAGCAGCCTAGATAAATGAACTGCAAAATAGATGATGAAAAAATAGACGAAACGGTGGTTATTCTATAAAGTAAGCGTTATTTTACTGTATGCTATGGCACGGTATTTTCAAAAACGTCCCTCTTAATAGGTCATAGCAAAAACTGCCTTTGATAAAAATCATGTCAATTACGAGTCGTCTTAACCACTAGCACGCTCAATAATAGACAGTTAACTGGTGCGATAAGCATCGTTTTTATTATTAACCTTATATATAGTATGATAGCGTCGCTGCTATTATGCGCCTTGTGTCGGAGAAGAAGTATGCACGCTGTTGGCAATACGTTTATCAAACTGTCCTCAATCACCCTGCTTGCAATAAGTGTCAACTTGGTGGGTTGTCAAACTTTTAAGAACCTGACCAACAAAGACGTCGATGCAGTCGAAACTGCGGAAAAGTCAGAGCAAGGCTACTATAACGATGCCATCGCTCAGATTGATAAATCTCGTTATATTCAAGCGATTGAAGACTTGACCAATCTGCGTACCTTTTATCCTACCGGACAATATGCTGAGCAAGCCCTGCTCGATATGATGTATGCCCAGTATGAAAGCGGTAAGTTCGAATTGGCAGCGGCTAGTGCCGATCAGTTTATCGGTCTCTACCCTTCTAACCCTCAAGTCAGTTACGCCTATTACGTGCGCGGTGTCGCCAATATGCAAGGCTCGTCTGAAGGCCTTAAACTGTTCAAACTGAACCAAGCTGAACGTGATACTGCCTATCTGCGTATCGCTTTTGCCAACTTCCAAGAGCTCATTAATAAATACCCAAATAGTCCTTATACGCCAGATGCTGCGCAGCGTATGACCTTTATTTACAACCAGTTTGCCGAAAGTGAGCTGAGTGCCGCCAGTTGGTATATTGAACGTGAGGCTTATGTCGCCGCTGTCAACCGTGCCAAATGGGTGTTTCAATACTATCCACTGAGTGAATCTGTACCCGAAGCCATCGCCATTTTGGCCTATAGCCATGAAAAACTGGGGCTAACGGACTTGGCAAAAGAATACAAAACCCTATTACAGATCAACTATCCGAATTGGCTGACCAGTGATGGACGCGTCAAGCTCAACACCAAACGTGACCGTACTTGGTTTAACAAGCTAACCTTTGGCAAGCTTGGCCGTTCAGGTATTAAAGACAGCTCGGTCTCTGAAGGTAATTATACTGGCGCGACCAAAACTCAAGTTATTCGTAATGCCAGTCAATTGAGACTGCCTAGCGAAAACACTACGTCTGCCAACGCACCGATAGCCAATACTTCTCCTACACGTGGTAATGGCATCAATGTAGGCTTGGGTCTGCCTGAGGCGTCCACTGAGCGCGTGACTAGCCAATCGAGCACTGGCTCTACCGCTAGAGAAGCGAATGTAGATCCACAAAATATCAACCCTACACGCCGTACAACGCTATCTGACCAAGGTGTTGGTATTACGCCATCAAATTCAGATGTCGATAGTACCGATATGGATGATGAATAAATGCTCTAGAGTTAAGATGGCTTATCTAAGTTAATTAAGATAGCATTTTTTCTTTTTAGCATATCAAAAAACAGTATGAAAAAATAAGGCCAACGCTCATGTTGGCCTTATTTAGTTCATACTAGGGCGTGTCCTCAATCTGAACGAAAGCACCTAAATGGACTAAAAATATTGATCACAGCATTTCCACTCGCATGATGATCGCATCTCATTGCACCGATAATGACACTTACAAGCTCAGCCTAGAAACTCTCCACGTGTCCCCTCATTTTATGCCCAACGTTTCCAACCCTCATCATGTAATCGCGTGACTTTTTTATTTCTTAAAGTCAATCATACTGTAGTGGCATAATATTATAGAAATCGAGGACATGGGCAACATGAACCGCAGCGAGTCTATATCCTTAGTTCGCAGAAGATAATAAAGATATTAAAAGTAGACCGGCCCCCGATAAGTATCGAGGGCCGGTAAGATATTTAAAAGGTCTTCAGGCGGTTATTAGTACATTAGTCTTCTAATGCTTCAATAGCGTGTTGACCTACTTCTGTGTGATGCAGCACCTTACCAAAGGGTGCGGTAGTGTCTCCCGGGCCTTGGGTGAATACTAGTACCGGTGTATTGGTGTGGGTGCCGGTAGCCCAGACTACATTTTGCTGTTCTGCCACTTCGCGAGCCAGCAGATTCTGGCGATTGTCGTCAGTTTGGTAAGCAAAAAAGGCGCCGTTAGCGTTCATTTTCGGGACAGTTTTGGTGCTCAGATAAGGATGGCCTTCGGTGTAAAAAGGATTGTCTTCGGTTGCGAGCACTCGCTTGGCCTGAGCTTCGGTGATATCGAAGCCAGTTTCAGCGTTTACAATACGGGCTAAGCTAGCAGGTGTTTGCTGGTCTACTTCTAACGCATCGAACTGGCTATAGAAGATATCGCCGTAGGAGGACTTCTGCTCGTACAGTTTATCGAGGGTCGCTACGTCACCGAAGTTGAAGAGTGGTTGAAACTGTTGCTCTTTGAACACATTGCCCGGTAGGTCACGTCCATGGGGTAGATCGTTAGCAGAATAGCTGAAGCCAAAGCCACCTGTTTCGTGATCAGCAGTCACCACAACAAGAGTATCGTCACGGCCTTCCGCCCAATCCAATACGTGATTAAGTGTTTCGTTCAACCGCAGCATTTCGTGCAGCATAGTGCCAGTGTCATTGTAATGCCCTGCCCAATCGATTTGCCCAGCTTCGATCATCAGGAAAAAGCCTTTGTCGTTTTTGGACAACGAATTAATCGCTTTTTCTGACATTTCTTTCAGCGTTGGTATAGTGCGTGCGGTGTCATTCTTAGTTTGGTGCTCGGTAATACCGTTTGGCAACGCTGAGTAAGCAAACAAGCCGAGTATCTTGCCGTCGGCCTTTTCCATCTGTGAGCGATTGAATGCTAGGTCATAGTTCTTCTGCTGTGCTTCGGCGATCAAGTTTCGGTTGTCTTTACGCTTAGATTTAATAACGACGCTACCTTCTGATAGCACTTCCAATTCTTTGCGGACAGCTGATTGCTCGTCATTAGCGGATTCAGGAATCCAGTAACGCAGACCGCCGGACAACATGACATCTACGTTATTGTTCAGCAGATCAACCGCAATTTCATTTTCCAGACTGCGATGGCTCTGATGTGCGGCAAAGCCTGCTGGGGTTGCATGAGTAATACGGGTATCGGACACCAGCCCAGTAGATTTTCCTAGTTTTTTGGCCTTTTCTAGTATGCTTTCTGCGCTATTACCGTCTTTATCTGTGCCAACCATCTCAGCGCCAGCTAGCTGACCGGTTGCCAGTTGTGTGGCGGAAGCGGCAGAATCGACCACTAGGTTGTTGTTGGCGTGGGTCATGGAAATACCCATACGGCCGTTGGCGGCGATTCGGTCAAAGGCTGTCGTGCCGTCGGTGATTACCGAATTTGGCGCTTGCTTGGCATACGCCAATAGTAGACCAACTTGTTGTGGCCCCATACCGTCACCAATGATCATAATGACATTTTTGGCTTTTTCCGGCGTGGATTGTACTGCTTGCGGCGCGGACTGCATTGTTGTACACGCTGTCAGCATGAGGTAGGTTGTGACCAACCCTGCTGCTGTGGCTTTACGGACGTTCATAATCAAATCCCATTGCGGTTTGTGTTTTTATGGCTATTTGGGTGCGGCTACTGCTGCCTTAGCTGTCGTCCAGATGTTTATCTATCATGGGGTAGATCTCGGTCACCAACGGCGCCGATTATTTCACTGTTTTTTACCTACAGCAGAATTAGCAGACAGGGTTTTTTACGCAAATCTTCATGAAGTACGCGCACTCCATGGCTTATTGAACTCATACCGCTCTCTTAATAACTTCCCTATAAAATGGATGCTCATTGCAGTGAGAGAGCGTTTAAACGAACACACTAACACAATTCTGTTACAATCTTGCACCGAATTTCATGACAAATTAAGCGGTTTCTCACCTAGTCTGAAACTATTTTAGGTATCGGTAGTCCCCATTTATGAATTGTATGTAGACCTTGTGGTAAAATATGCGTCCTTATGAGCATTCCAAACCACATTCTCGAACAATTAAATAGCCAAGCTGACTTAATCAGTATTATTGGGCGTCACACGACGCTTAAACGTGCTGGAAGTGAGTTTAAGGGCTGCTGCCCTTTTCATGGTGAAAAATCGCCTTCTTTTTATGTCAATCCACAAAAAAACATTTACCACTGCTTTGGCTGTAGTGTCGGCGGCAATGCCATCAGTTTTTTACGTGATTATGAGAACCTAACCTTTATTGAAGCGGTCAATGAACTGTCAAAACAAACCGGTATTGAAGTCCCAAAAGAAGAGCAGCAAAACGTCAGTTATCAGCGCACCAAAAAACAACCTGCTATAAAACCTACCACGCGTGCGCCGGCTGAAACCGTTAAATTTCAGCCAGCTGCCGATGAGCAATTACCATCAAGCATAGCGCCTGATTATCAGCAGAAAAATTATGCAGACCAGCCTACTTATAATGACAGCAGTATCCATGACACCAGTTATGACAATAACTATGAAAACAGCTACGACGGCTATCCACCGTTAGACGCTTACGATTCAGCGCCTTACCCGACGGATTCTTATCCCACCGATTATCAAGATACAGCTAATGATAGCGCTCCACCTGCATGGTTGACCGATACCAATGTTGGTGCAGGCTTACCTAGTGATAATAGTGTCTCTGATAAAGACGGCAACCTATACGATCTGTTAGAGCAAATTCAGCAGTTTTATCAGCACAGTCTGACGACCCACCCGCATGCCAAACATTACTTTTTATCGCGTGGTATCACGGAAGACATCTTTGAGACTTTTGGTTTAGGTTATGCGCCGTTTGGTTGGCAGCATCTTGAGCATCAGTTTCCGCAGGATATTGAGGGACTGAAAGCTCTAGGTCTGGTTCGCCAATCAGAATCCGGACGCGATTATGATCTATTGCGTGATCGAGTTATTTTTCCGATTCGAGACAATCAAGGCCGCACCATTGGCTTTGGTGGTCGAGCATTAGATGATGAAGTAAAGCCTAAATATATTAACTCCTCCGACTCGCCCGTTTTTCATAAGCAGCACGTACTGTATGGCTATTATGAATCTCGCCAGCAGCGCGCAGACAGCTGGTTAGTGGTCGAAGGTTATATGGATGTGATTGCCCTTTACCAAGCCGGTATCTATGGCGCAATTGCTTCTATGGGTACAGCGATTAATGAGAGCCAAATATCACGGCTATTAACCCTCAACCCAACCCTCACACTGAGTTTTGATGGTGATAGTGCTGGACAAAAAGCCGCTTGGCGCACGCTAGAAGTTGCTTTGCCTGTACTGGCTGATGATAAAGAGCTGCGGTTTTTGACCTTACCAAATAATCATGACCCTGACACCTTTATCAAGAGTCAGGGCGGTGACGCCATGCGGGAGCAAATCAAAAATGCCATGCCGCTGTCACAGTATATTTTTGCCTACTTAAGCGAACGCTACGATTTGACCTTGGTAGAAGGCAAAGCCAAGCTGATGTCACAGGTACGCTCATTAACCATGGCGCTTCCCAAAGGCAGTAGCTTTCGTTACCTGCTGAATAATGACATTTATCAAAAGCTTGGTGGCAAACGCAGTCAAAACATCGAAGCGAAAGACGCCCTGCTAGATTTTGATGGTGACATGACCATCAGCCAGCAGTTGCAGCTGTGCTTTTTATTCCAACCGCGCGCCTTACTCGAAGACCCTATTGAATCGATTTGGCAACAAGCAGGTATCAGTGACTTACAGCTGCCTGCGCATATCAAACAGAAAGCTGCGAGCGATACCCTGCGTCCACTTGCTTGGGAAGACCTGCAAGATACCGACCTGTTGGATATTGTTAGTACGATCAAGCGTTGCCTAAAGCATCTACCAACAGATGCTAACGCAGCAGCGCACTTTATATTGTCTAACGTACAGCCGATGACTCAAGAGACACTCAGCCGTAGTTGGGGTGGGTTTTATAAAACGTTAACGGCAAGAAATATTTTAAGCCTTGATGAATTGGTCGAAAATTTAGTCATGCAATTGCTTAAGCTACATTTGCAAAAAAAGATGCAAGATTTGATTAAAAACCCTGACCACATTAAGCTGGCAATAGTTCGTAAGCAGTCACAGTTATTAAATGATTGGCTACGTGCACAGCAAGCCGAACAATCAGCGCAGATGGTCACGGTTCAGTCTTAATGTTTGGTGTTATTTACGTTTTATAAAATGCCAGCCCTTTAAAAGTATGATGATTGACCCCACTAATAATGATTATGGCCAGTCGCTCATACCGTTTCTTTATCGTTGAGCAGATAGTAAAAAATGGTAGCGAGCATTCACTACCTCGTGCTTGATTACACTGGTCTGTGTTAAACTGTGTTGCTAACTATATTATGGCATGGCTTACGAAATGATGATAAGCATGCATCGTTAAGCACGAATTTTAAGTATTATTTTTAGGTATTACTATTTTTGATATATTTTTAACAGTTTTTTAGTGGTTTTTTAGCCCTGTTATTGTAGTGTTTTGAGCCTTTATTCATATCCACTCATTTTTGATATTATTGACAACCTCTACGCCACATTTTGATCAATCGATTGATAAGATCAACGCACCCAGCCAGCGATAGCGCGTCACAATATAAAAATGTCCGATGCAAGTAAGCGAGTATTTATGAACGATAAGTCAGTTTCTAAGTCCACATCTCAACTGGCCACCTTAATCCAAATGGGTAAAGAGCAAGGGTATTTAACCTATGCTGAGGTGAATGACCAACTGCCCGACTCTATTACCGAAAGCGATCAGATCGAAGATATTGTGCAAATGCTGACCGACGTTGGTATTAAAATCTTTGAATCTGCACCTGATGCCGATGACATCTTGATGAACGATGATTCGAGTGATGATGAGTCGGCAGCAGACGAAGCAGCCGCCGTATTAGCCGCAGTTGAAACCGATCCAGGTCGTACCACCGACCCTGTGCGTATGTATATGCGTGAAATGGGCACGGTCGATTTGCTAACCCGTGAGGGCGAGATTGTTATTGCCAAGCGTATCGAAGAAGGTATTCGTGACGTGCAGCATGCCATGTCTTATTGGCCTGGTACAGTACAATTCGTCCTTGATGAATATCAAAAAGTACAAGATGGTGACAAAAAGCTCTCTGATGTTATTACTGGCTTTTTGGATCCTGAAACCGAAGAAGACAAAATAGCCGCACAAGAAGCCAAAGAGGCGGCAAAAGAAGAAAGAGAACGCATCAAAGAAGAAAAAGAAAACCCACCACCAGTCAAGCCAAAAGCCAATGCTAAAGACGATCTCGATGACGATGACTCTGATGATATTGATGACACTGAGGAAGAGGAAGAAGAAACTGGCGGCATCGATCCAGAAGAAGTACGCCTACGTTTAGAAGAGATTGAAAATCTATTTATCAAAGCCAAGCAAGCCTTGCTCGATTATGGCCGTGGCAGCGTACAGGCTGACACAGCGTATGCTCTACTTGCTGAGCGCTTTATGATGCTCAAGCTAAACAACCGCTTGTCAGACCAAGTTATGGCTATTATGCATGACGTGTATGACGACGTGCGTAAACAAGAACGTCAAATCATGCGTTTGGTCATTCGCCGTGGTCGTATGCCGCGTGACGAGTTCCGCAAGACCTTCCCTAGTAATGAAACCAACGTTGATTGGCTCATTGAGCGTATCAAAGGTAAGCCTGCATTTGCTGGCACCCTAGAGAAAGTCACCGATGACGTGATTTTATTACAGCGTAAAATTCGGGATTACGAGCAGCAGCTCGACATGAAAATCCACGACATGAAAGATGTGGCACGCCGTATGGCTGTTGGTGAAGCAAAAGCTCGCCGCGCTAAGAAAGAAATGGTCGAAGCCAACCTACGTCTGGTTATTTCTATTGCCAAAAAATATACCAACCGTGGTCTACAGTTCTTGGATCTTATCCAAGAAGGTAATATTGGTCTGATGAAAGCGGTCGATAAATTTGAATACCGTCGTGGTTATAAGTTCTCGACCTACGCCACTTGGTGGATTCGTCAGGCGATTACCCGCTCTATCGCAGATCAGGCGCGTACCATCCGTATCCCTGTGCATATGATTGAGACCATTAACAAAATCAACCGTGTCTCACGTCAGCTACTACAAGAAATGGGACGCGAGCCGACGCCTGAGGAATTAGGCGAACGCTTAGAGATGGACGAAGTCAAAGTCCGTAAAGTATTAAAGATCGCTAAAGAGCCTATCTCTATGGAGACGCCAATCGGTGACGATGAAGACTCGCATCTAGGTGATTTCATCGAAGATGGTACTATCTCAAGTCCTGTCGATGATGCAACGTCTGCTGGTCTACGTGAAGCTACCCGTGACGTATTGGGTAACTTGACTGAACGTGAAGCGCGTGTGCTAAAAATGCGTTTTGGTATCGATATGCCAACGGATCATACGCTGGAAGAAGTTGGTAAGCAGTTTGATGTGACGCGTGAGCGTATTCGTCAGATCGAGGCAAAAGCACTACGTAAATTGCGTCATCCTTCACGCTCTGAGCACTTGCGCTCTTTCCTTGAAAATGACTAAATTTTTAAGAAGCTACTGAGCCTAGCTCATAGTTTTTAAATATCTATCAAGAAAGCATTAAAAAAGCTGAGCATGTCTCAGCTTTTTTGTGCCTGTTAGATACTCCATGATAATGATTATTAAGCGTGGCTACCAATTAACACATCAAATAGGCAAATCACCATACAAATAATGATAATCTTCCCAATCATGAGATGTTCATTAAATATAGTCAGTCAAAAGTCATATCAATACACCACGCATTGCTGATATCAATTTTAGACACCTCTCTATTTAAATGACACAGACCACACAAAAAAGCCCGTCTAACTCTCTGACTGAGAAGTTAAACAGGCTTTTTTTGAATGCAGATAACGTATTAAATGTCGAACGCTAGTGCTCTATCGCCTTCGCTATCTTTGATACGTGTTGGCAAACCAATCTTATTGAGTAGGTTGATAAACGGCTTAGCATCTAGCTCTTCGATATTAACCATCTTGCCAGCGTCCCATTCGCCAGTCGCGACCAGCATAGCGGCAGCAACGGGTGGCACACCTGCGGTATAAGAAATACCTTGGCTACCGACTTCATTATAAGCGTCTTCATGATCTGAGATATTATAAATAAATACCTCAGTATCGATGCCGTTAATGGTGCCTTTGACTTTGTCACCGATGCAAGTCTTGCCCGTATAATTTGGCGCAAGCGAGCTTGGATCTGGTAGCACTGCTTTGACCACTTTCAACGGAATGACTTCTTGTCCTTCAGCGGTCATTACTGGCTGCTCAGAGAGTAGACCTAAACTTTGTAATACCGTAAACACATTAATATAGTGCTCACCAAAGCCCATCCAAAAGCGGATGTTGGGCACATCCAAGTTAGCAGACAACGAGTGCACTTCATCATGACCACTTAAATAGCTATTTTGCACACCAACGACGGGCAGATCATCAGTACGCTTTACTTCAAACATTTTATTAGATTGCCACTTGCTGTCCTGCCAAGAATAGACCGTGCCGGTAAATTCGCGGAAATTAATCTCAGGGTCGAAATTGGTGGCGAAATACTTACCATGGCTACCAGCATTGATATCGATAATGTCAATATCAGTCACCGAGCCTTTATCCATCATGTCATAGCCAAGACGCGCGTAAGCGTTGACCATGCCGGGATCAAATCCTGCACCCAAAATCGCCGTGACATTGTTGTCCGCACAGCGCTGTTTACGCTGCCATTCATAGTTGTTATACCATGGCGGTGTCTCGCAAATCTTGCGTGGGTCTTCATGAATAGCGGTATCAATATAAGCAACACCAGTCTCAATACAGGCTTCTAGCACTGTCATATTGATAAATGACGAGCCGACATTGATAACGATTTGCACACCAGTATTTTGTATCAACTGTATAAGTGCTGGGCTGTCCATGGCATCAACTTGATGCGTGTGCAAAATAGCTGCTTGTTTAAAACTACCTTTGTCTTTGACACTTTGCGCAATAGCATCACACTTATCTTGAGTACGAGAGGCGATATGAATCTCGCCGAGCACATCATTATGCATCGCACATTTATGCGCGACTACTTGAGCGACACCGCCTGCTCCGATGATGAGTACATCTTTTTTGTTGGGCTTAGCTTGTTGGTTGGTATTCAATGCAACAATCCTCCTTTGTGTCCCTGTCATCGCCTAAGAAATGGCCAGTCAAAACAGAAACGAGTGAATGATATGCGTGAATTAAAAAGGAAGACCGAGGAAAACCCACGCACCCGTCGGGCAAAAATAGCTGGTTTTGCCCGTGGCGATTATAACAATTTTTGCAGGCTTTTCGGCAATAATTAATGGTTAAGATACAATCTGGTTGTGCTCAAGCATCATCGAACGGCGAATACTAAGACAAACTCGCCTTATAATCTTGATAATCAAACTCACGCTGCACATCAATACTGCCATCCAAACGACGAATAACAATCGCTGGCATATTGACGCCATTGAACCAGTTTTTCTTCACCATGGTATAGCCCGCCGCATTACCAAAGGCAATCTTATCGCCTACCTGTAAATGGTTAGGTAAGGCATACTCGCCAAAGATATCACCTGCCAAGCAAGAACGACCATAAATAATAGTGTTGTCTGAAATGTCCACTGTTTTAGCCATATCGGCAGGCACAATATCAATCAACGCTTCGTTAATAGCCGCAATGGGTGCTGACTCACGGTAAATCAACAAATCCAGCATATGCGCTTCGATAGAAGCGTCAACAACGGCTAGGTTTTTTCCGTTGTGCATCGTATCTAAGACCGTCGTGACCAATGATCCAGCACCATGAATGCTCGCCTCACCTGGTTCTAGATAGACTTGCACATCGTATTTTTCACTGAAATCTTTCAATCGCATGGCGAGTTTTTCTAGTGGATAATCAGGCGCGATAAAGTGAATGCCACCGCCCAAACTGACCCACTCAAGCTGTGCTAAAACGTCACCAAACCTGTCTTCGATATCCGTCAAACTGTCACTAAAGGCCTCAAAACTGTCATTTTCACAATTGTTATGAATCATGACTCCAGTGATGTCAGCAAGCACTGCTGCAATCTTATCTTTATCATGCTCACCAAGACGGCTAAAAGGACGCGCAGGGTCAGCGATGATAAACGATGAGTTGCTAGTCTTTGGGTTTAAACGTAGCCCAACTGGAATATTTTTTGCGCCAGCTTGGTCTTTGAACGCATTAAGCTGCGAGATAGAGTTAAAGATAATCTTATCGGCATAGCTCAATACTTCATCGATTTCATCAGCGCTATAGGCAACGCTATAAGCATGCGTTTCTTTTTTATCTTTACCATTCCCTTCATCATTCTTATCAGCGCTATTATTGCCAAAGGTCTCATAGCCCAAGCGCACTTCATTGAGTGACGACGAAGTAGTGCCATGTAAATAGGGTTGCATGACATCAAACACGCCCCACGTAGCAAAGCATTTGAGCGCCAATAAGGCTTTTGCACCAGACAACTCACAAAGTCGCGCAATTATCTGCATATTGGCAACGATTGCTGCTTCATCGAGCAGATAATAAGGCGTTGGTATCGAAGTTGGCATCGAAACTGGTTTGGTATTTTTTGTTGAGTTCATAAGAGACAACCTAATGGCTTGTATATGCGGTAGTAAAGCTTGTGATAACAATGCTTGTTTGTAGTATGAGCGCTTTTTAGTACTGTGCTTTCTTAGCATTGTGACATCGCTAATTAAGTGCGCTATAGTAGACTAAATCCATCATAATTAGAATATCTTATGTCACTATCAACCGATTATTCCAGCGCTGCCAGCCAAACCAACTTATCCAAACTTGAATCCAAAAATATTGATTTGACCCATCTCGACCCTAATGCACGTGCAGTGTTGGATTTTTGGTTTGATAAAAATAATGAGCAGTATTGGTTTGCAAAAAATGATGATTTTGATCAGCGTATTCACGATAAGTTTGGCAAAATCTGGCAGGCAGCAAAACAAGGTGAATGTGCGCCTTGGCGATGGTCTGAAAATCAAAATGATGTGAATAGCTCAATGACTAATTTGGCAGGGCGTCTGGCAGAAATTATCGTCTTAGATCAGTTTTCACGCAATCTATGCCGCGGGCAAGCGTGCGCTTTTGCCCAAGACAGTATGGCAGTGGTATTAGCACAAGAAGCCATTCAACAGCCGCATTTTGACACGTTACCGATGGAGTGGCGTCGATTTACTATTATACCGTTTATGCATTCTGAATCAGCCGTTATCCATGAGCGCTATTTGACGTTGTTTGAGCAACTAAATGACGCGACTACTTTAGACTTTGAACATCGTCATAAAGACGTTATCGATCAGTTTGGTCGTTATCCGCATCGTAATAAAACGCTAGGTAGAGAAACAACTAGTGACGAAAAAGTATTTTTAAAACAGCCGAACTCATCATTCTAAGAGAGATTATTTTTAGGTTTTTGTACCTTTTAATAGTCTTACAGGTTTTTTATATGACAAGGGTTGAAGCAGTTACCTGATTCAGCCCTTGTTTTACAATATCAGTCAATCAGATTAACTAGTAATTCACTTCACCCGTAGTAAAAGTAAATGACTTATTTTGTAAGGTTTTATTATCGACTAGAATATCAAAGCTCACTTGATACTTAGTATTGCCATAAAGACCACATTGCTGGCTTTGATTTGCCGCGCGCTTGGTTTCACAGCTTTTTAGTGCATCGGTCAGCGGTAAGATAAAAGCTTCGTTCGCTGGTAGCGCGTAATTGGTGTTGGCATACGGATCGTTATCAAAATCAATTAACTGAATCGGCATATCTGCGTTGCGCTGCGTATCTCTAAAATTGATGTTACTAACCTTAATATTTTTAGCTGACGGCATACTAATATAAACGGGTTGTCCGATAGGATCAGTGCGCAAATTGCGCCCAGTACCTTTAACAGGGTTTGGTGTCTCGTTGTATAGTGCGGTCACTGTTCCAGTCATACCCTGACATGGATAGGTAAAAATACCTGAAACTGATTTGTCTTTGGTCGTTTGTGTCGCTGAAGCATGGCTGACCAAGACATAACCTTGGTTATTAGCTGTACTTTTACCATTAGGTTTATAAGTAACCATTCCCGTGCCTATCAAACTTGAAGTTGGAAGCATCAAAGAACGCAGATGGTAAGGTGCTGCTAACAATGACTTGGCCATGGAGGTAGCTACCGTATCTACACTCAAAAAATCACCTGCTGAGCTGTAATAGGCAGACTGAGCAATATTTTCAGTAGCACCATATTGTGCATTACGATAGTTTGCATTCAATAATCGATCAGTAAAGCTTAGCCCACCAAAAAACGGATTATTGCTACCTGTCACACTAGCAATATCACTTATTTTATTTTCAACATGTGCATTAAAACTGGTTGGTGAGCTATTGGCAAATACATATTTAATATAGTTTGCATGCTGAATAGCAATGTCATCAAGCGCAGTATCCATAGACAAACCGCCTAGACCACAGCTGGTTCTTGCAAGACTAAATTGGTTATTAGCACTTAATGCTGCTTGCGCGTTATTTTCAGTAGGCTCGTCGCTTGTATTGACAGAGACATTATTGGTTGGTTCATTGTCCTGATCATCAGGCGTCGCCGTTACTGGTGCCGAAGTTATTGGTTCTGAAATGACTTCTTGTGATTGGCTTGGTGAATCATTGGACGTAGCACTGCTGTCAGAGTCGCTACCACCGCCACAGGCCGTTAAAAACACTGCCAAGAAAAGCACTGCAGCAAGGTTTTTTTGAGGAGTATTAGCCGTCATCTCTTATCCTATAAAATAGTAATATTTATATAACTTACTAGCAAAAATAAAACCCAGAATTAAATATTAGTTATTGATTTAAAAGGATTTTATATTAACGAAAATATATTGTATTACAATTTATAAACTTTCGCTCGTTATTTTATCAAAAACCCGTCTACTTACCAGCACAGTAAGTAGTTTCTATTTTTAGATTCCATTAGTCTTTTACACTTAGACTATTTTAATAACTTGCTATTCTTGATTAATATCAATTGTCTAGCGCTTTTCGCACTGGTGCAAAGCTACGTCTATGCGCTGGCAACACACCATATTTTTCAATTGCTTCCATATGCGCTTTGGTCGGATAGCCTTTATGCTTGGCAATACCATATTCTGGGTACTCAGTATCAAGCATATACATGGCGGTATCACGGCTAACTTTTGCTAGTATACTGGCTGCAGCAATGCTGGTATGACGTGCGTCTCCTTTTACCCATGCTTGACAGTCAATTGCAGAGATTTCTATACCTAACTTGGCCAGCATCACATAGTCTATATCAGGGCAGCGATTACCATCAAACAAAACCTCAAATTGCATCATAGAGATAGCCATATGTTTGGCAATAGTCTCCAACAACACTTCCGTGCATAAGCGCATACCGAGCATCGTTGCTTGTAAAATATTGACCTGATCGATGACTGCTGCTGGAATGTCAGCGATGATAAAACCTATGGCATGCTGTTGCACCAACGGATAAAGAATATCGCGTTTTTTTTCGCTCAACTGCTTAGAATCCGTCAATATAGATAAAGGCGTGTGTTTTAATGGTTGCGCCTCAATCAGTCCTGCCCAAGTCATAGGCAGTATTGCCGCCGCGACATTGACACTACCCAACAATGGGCCACGCCCTGCTTCATCAACACCAATTTGCAACATTGATTGCTCTATGGGCTGTTGGGTATTTATTGCATATTTGGTCAGCAGATTAGCAATATTGACTTGGCCAGATAAGTGGATGGGCGCGGCTAAATCAATGTACTGAGATTTTATATCAATCTGTTGAATTTTTCTGTCAATCGGGATAATAAAATCTTTAACTTCGTTCTGAATACTCATGATTTTTTGCTGTCTTATTTATTAAGCCGTGTCTTCATGTTAAAAATGGTGATAAAAATGAGATAAATTGCCGTCAAACAAGAAAAATAGCGCAGATAATATCGGGATATTAACCAGCTATTTGACGATGTTTGTGCAAGATTTAGCCCATTTAGATGCCTATCGAGTGAATTGAAGACACGCCTTAGAGTGGTGAAGATAGATGATGAGCAATTATCCCTTATAATTTATGCTGGTCTTTTCTCGCACAAACCATTGCTCAATCACGCTATCAGCAGGGTAATGATTGCTTTGCTGCTGTAATAGCTGTTTGGTTGCGACAAGCGCTTTCAATTGCTCTGCGTAAGCACGCGGTTGCAAGAGACGCATGACGGTACGACAGATATTATCGCCACTCGCCTGCTCTTGTATCAGCTCAGGTACGATGGCGGTGGCGGCTAGGATATTGGGTAGCGCCACATAAGGAACTTTGACCAGACGCTTGGCGATCTGATAGGTCAGCTGATTTAATTGATACACCACCACCATTGGACGCTCAAGCAGCATCGCCTCTAACGTTGCCGTACCTGACGCCAGCATCACGATATCCGATGCAGCCATGGCCTGCTGACTGAATGCTGGTTGACTGTCATCATAGACCACAACGATCGCGGCACGCAGCTGCTCTGAGCGCTGGTCAATGACGTCTTGGACAATATATTGATGATTTTGATCGACCGTCGGAATGATAAAGCACAGCTTTGGATCTAACAATATGAGCTTTTGAATACCATCCAGCATGAGAGGCAAAATAGCCGTTATCTCGCCGCGCCGAGAGCCTGGCATCACACAAATAAGCTGGCTGACATCATCAAACCGCTCGATAAAAAACTGCTGCAAACCATCGTTGTGCCAGACCAACTCACTGCGCCTCTGATTGATGGGCGTCTCTATCAATGCCTGATCAATAGTACGTAGTAAAGGATGACCCACACATATCGCTGGATGATCATGGCGCTCATATACTGGCAGCTCAAACGGAAATAAGCAGAGCACAAGGTCGGTCGCTGCTTTGATATTATGAATACGTGACTCGCGCCACGCCCAAATAGAAGGGCTCACATACTGTACACAGAAGACGCCTTTTGGTTTTAGCTTTTTAGAGACTCGTAGATTAAAATCAGGCGCATCAATGCCGATAAACCAGTCAATATTGGCCGTCTTAAATGCGCTCAATAGCTCGCGACGCGCTTTCAGTAAGTCTGGCAGCTGTGCCATGACTTCCACCAAGCCCATCACTGCTAGACGTTCTAATGGAAAAATACTTTGCAATCCTTGCGCTTGCATTTTTGTACCACCTACACCTACCCAGACGATATCATCACGCAGGTTGTTCATCTGCTGCATAAAATCTGCACCCAAACTGTCACCAGATACCTCACCTGCAACGATGGCTATCACCAGCGGTGCAGCATTTATATTAGGTACCTGAGAATCCGTCTCTGTTTGATGAATAAGGTCAGTCTGGTGATGAGACGTAGCAGAATCTGTCATGACAAGCTCTCAATATTAGAAATATACAAATAAAATAAATGAACCGTTATTATAAAATATAACGTAGCAAATCAGCGATAGTGCCTTTTGACCGATACACATTATTATCCTGCATGGCTTTAACCTTCTATCGTTGATGTTGCTATCATACGTGACGATGATACAAATAGCTAAATTCACGCATAAAAGCTGAACGTTAGGCCTCCAAAAATCTAACCGAACGTTATTAGGGTCTATTGAACATTCAAATATTAGGACTGCTGATCGCTAAAATTGCACCAAACTAGGCGTAAACCGACGATAATGTCGAGACCTTAGCTAGGTTTACAACAACGTTTGCGGTGATTTTAGCATCAGCCTTTCAGGGCAGTACTATTTTTTGCCAATACATGGCGAAATTGTCTACCCTAGAATGACTAGGCGTCAAAAATTTCACTGCGTATTGTCTAAAAAATAGCCGCTGCCAGTTCCACATTTGAATGTTCAATAGACCCTAATAGACGGAAAAACGAAAGGCTAAACGTGCATTTGAAAATTCAAATATAGCGCTAAGTGTATACAAGTATAACTAAGTTTTGGTTTGGACATTCCAGTTATCAGTCAATTAACTGCACGACTGCCCTTGTCAACCAGCACTTTTGTCCTCATAATGATTATTCCTATAAATCAGCTAGACGATATATAATCATGACAACTACAGCTACCCATAATGCAGATATTGACGACGTGAATATTGAAAAATTTATTCCCTTGATCACTCCCGATGAGCTAAAAACTGAGCTGCCTTTATCAGAAGAAGCTTACAAAACCGTTTTAAAAGGTCGTAACACTATCCAAGATATTTTGGACGGTAAAGACAAGCGTCTGTTTGTGGTCATTGGCCCCTGCTCTATCCACGATATCAAAGCCGCCCACGAATATGCCGATCGCTTAGCTATATTGGCAAAAGAGATCGAAGACAGCATATTTGTTGTGATGCGCGTGTATTTTGAAAAACCACGTACCACGGTCGGCTGGAAGGGTATGATCAACGACCCTGACATGAATGACAGCTTTGATATCGAAAAGGGTCTGCGTACCGCTCGTAAGTTACTGCTTGATTTGAATGAAAAAGGCTTACCTTGCGCGACTGAAGCATTGGATCCAAATACCCCGCAGTACATGCAAGATTTGATCAGCTGGTCAGCAATTGGCGCTCGTACCACTGAAAGCCAAACGCATCGTGAAATGAGCTCTGGCTTATCATGCCCAGTTGGCTTCAAAAACGGTACAGACGGCGGTATGACAGTCGCAGTTAACGCCATGCAAGCAGTTAAAGAAGGCCATAGCTTCTTAGGGTTATCATCAGATGGTAAAGTCTCCATCATCAAATCTAAAGGCAACCCTTACGCCCACGTGGTACTTCGCGGTGGTAATGGCAAGCCCAACTATGATGAGACAGCCGTTGCGCAAGTGGAAAACGAGCTGGCAAAAGGCAAGACCAATAGCAAGATTATGATTGACTCAAGCCATGCCAACTCAGGTAAAGATCCGTACTTGCAGCCGATGGTTATTAACAATGTCGCTGAGCAAATTCAAAATGGTAACAAATCCATTATCGGCATGATGATTGAGAGTCACCTAAAAGGCGGCAGTCAAAAGCTTACTGCTGATTTGAGCCAGCTTGAGTATGGTAAATCTATCACCGATGGTTGCTTAGATTGGGATAGCACAGTCACTGCGCTATACAGTCTACGTGATATGGTAAAAGATGTATTGCCTAACCGTTAATAGCGATTGGCCATAATGAATCATTATTAGGCCACTCAGCAAAAAGCCCGTTTGACATAATTAGTGTCAAACGGGCTTTTTTTATGCTTTAACTTATAAAGTCATGTGCTTTTTTAGGGCGTGTCCTCACTTTGAAAATGAGATAAATTGAGAACATGCCCTAAGCTAGCCGCCCTACTTATTCGCGGCACCTAGTACGCTCGTTAAGCTTTCAAGCACATGTTTAGAAGACACGGCTTGCTGTAAATCTAACAGCTTATCATGCGCCATCTGACGACGTGGCTCAGCCAAGGTATTCCAGCGTGCTAGCACTTGCAACAAACGCGATGCTAAGACAGGGTTGGCATCATCCAACTTTTTAATCACAGCGATATAGATATCTAACCCTTCTGCCGTCCATAAGACGGTCGGCTGCGAGGTAAAAGCACTGATGACTGAGCGCACACGATTGGGCGTATTCCAATCAAAATCAGTATGAGTGAGCAACGATTGGATAGCTTCAGTAGTGACCGTATCAGCTGATGCTTGCACGCTAAACCATAAATCAATGACCAAGTCATTAGCTTGAAAACGTTGATAAAAATCTGCCAAATAAGCATCGGCATCTGCCAGTTGATGATTGACCATCACCTTTAACGCGCCGAAACGCTCTGTCATACAGCTGGCATTATCATACTGCTGCTGTGCCCATTCATTGGCACCATCAACGTTAGCCGTCAATGCCATGTCTAATACCACATTGCGCAAGGCACGCATACCGCGAGCTTCGGCGCTATCTTCATAAGACTGCATTGGCAGCTGTTTATAAAGTGTTGCCCATTGATTTTTTAAAGCATCTGCTAGCTGTTGATATAAGCCTTCGCGCTGTTGTTTAACCAATTCTGGGTCGTAATCTGTATGAATAGCAGATGCCAGCTCTTGCGCTGATGGGATATCGAGCAAACGCGCTGCCAACATAGCATCGTCAGTAGCCAATGCAGGTAATGTCTTGGCGACTGCTTGCAGATAGACGTCAGGACTGCTTTTCGAGCCTCGTCCCTGTAGTAAAATGCGATTTACCAGCATTTGTGTCACTTGCCAGCGGTTAAAACCATTGGTTTCATGCTTAAGCAAAAATGCCAAATCTTCATCTTGATAATCATAATTAAGCTGGACTGGCGCACTAAAATCACGTAGCAGCGATACGACCGGCTCACCAGCCACATTTTCAAAGACAAAGGTTTGCGTTGCTTGATCGAGCAGCAGCATACGCTCGGTAACGATGCCACCAGAATCTTTGTCAAATAATGCGGTCGCTACGGGAATTGGTAAAGGTTTAGGCGCATCAAAACCACTAACATGACGGGTTTGCTGACTTAAAGTAATGGTTAACGTTTGCGTGGCGCTATCGTAATCTTGATGACCAGACACCACTGGCGTACCGGGCTGACGATACCAATCAATAAAGTCTTCAATTTTATCATCAGTAATACTAAGCGCAGACAAGAAGTCCTCAACGGTAACCGCTTGCCCATCGTAACGACGGAAATACTCATCCGTGCCTTTACGGAAGTTATCAGCCCCCAAGGTATTGGCAATCATACGGACAATTTCAGCGCCTTTTTCATAGACGGTCGTCGTATAAAAGTTATTAATCTCGACGAAACTTTCAGGGCGTACAGGATGCGCAAGCGGCCCTGCGTCTTCGGCAAACTGATGGGCACGCAAAGTCGCGACATCATCGATACGCTGTACGGCACTTGACTGTTGATCAGCTGAAAAGGATTGATCACGGTAGACGGTAAAGCCCTCCTTCAAGCACAGCTGGAACCAATCGCGGCACGTGATGCGATTGCCCGTCCAGTTATGAAAGTACTCATGCGCGATGATGGCTTTCACACTAAAGCTACGCGAGTCCGTCGTGGTCTCAGGGCTAGACAATACACAAGCAGTGTTAAAAATATTGAGACCCTTGTTTTCCATTGCACCCATATTAAATTGACTAACGGCGACAATCATATAGCGGTCTAAATCATAAGCGCGGCCATAATTGACCTCATCCCATTTCATTGAATCTTTTAGGGCTTGCATACCGACATCACACTTATCGATATCGGCAGACTTGGCGTATATTTCTAGTAAAACGTCTCGACCTTCGCTGGTAGTATAAGAATCTGTCAATACATCCAAATCAGCGACGACACAGGCAAACAGGTAGCTTGGCTTGTTGGTTGGATCGTGCCAGATCGCATAATGACGGTCTGGCGCATCTGCGACCTCGCCTGCTTCAACCAAATTACCATTGGCTAGTAGTGTCGGATAGCGCTTATCCGCCTCAAGACGGGTGGTGAATATCGCGAGCACATCAGGGCGATCTGGATAAAAAGTAATCTTGCGAAAGCCTTCTGGCTCACATTGAGTCACAAACATGGTGTCGTCGCCGCTACCCGCCATATAAAGTCCTTCTAGGGCGGTATTGGTCTGCGGGCAGATGCGTACTTGAATCTCTAAAACAAGCTCATCAGGTACATTCGCAATCGTCAACGTGCCTGCTTGCTGTTGATAATCCTCAACCGTCAATGGCTTACCATTCATCGTAACGGCGATTAGATCCAACTCCTCACCGAATAATACGAGATCTCCTGCTGTTTGACGTACCATCTTCAGGGTGCTGTCTACCTGTGCATGATCTTCGAACAGCTTAATATCTAAATCAACCGTTTCCACATCAAAGCTTGGTTTTTTATAATCTTTTAAGTTGATTTTACTTGGTGCATGCGGCGGCACATCTGGCATGTCAGGATTGATAATTTGAGCATCGGTTTCAGCAGTGGACATAGGGATTCCTATTATTATTTATGGTAAAAAGCATGATAAATTACGTTGTAACGGGTAATCAATTAGCACAATTTTTATGATTGTTAGAATGATAGCGACATTTAGGGCCTATCATCAATTAGCACATTGATACATTTAGCGGTCTTAAAATGGCTAAATTTTGCCAAACATCGTCAGCAATCTTGTCAACATGTTCATATTTACGTCCATTCCTTTCTTGTTTGACTGCAATTTTCCTCAGTTTAAGCCTCACAATCTAAATGATGACACGCCCTAGCTACATTGACCTAAACAACCAAATTTCAAGAGCCATCCTTCAGGTTATTACGCCTATCATCCAAAACAAAGATCCAAAACGTCAATCATCAATTGGATAGTATCAATGAAAATGATTTAATAGAGGCACTGATCACTAATACTTAATAAACGGCCTATTTTATGACAACGCAACCTACTAGTCGCGCAACCATTACCTTACCACTTTTGATGGATTACATTGATGTACTATTGCCATCGTTAGCAATAAAGGTAGCCACACCAGAAACACCTGAGCAAACTACTGCTATTAGACAAACTAGTGCTAGCTCTGATGGTAGCTCCAATGACAGCTCCGAGCTGCTATGGGTTGTGCAAGATAAAACTGAACGTTTGGCACTACAGACATCCCTAAAAAATCTCGATAATAAAAAAGGGAAAACACATTTATCAACGTTGTCAGAACTCACCCAGCAGCAACTCCCTGAACGTTATGAGCTCGCTTGCTTTTGGCTACCCACCTTATCAGCAGAGCTGCTACCCCAATATATCCCATTACTCATGCGCTATCGTGATCTTTATGCCGCGCACCTACTGATTGCACTCGATAGCACCCTAGACTTAAAAGCTTATGGCTTTACGCCATTTGATATTTTAAGCGAACCTTCTTTGAAAGACGCTGGTAGCCGTGCTATTCATGCCTCTTCGTCAACTGACTCATTGCCAACACTGTGGCAGTTTAATTTGTACGATTATAAGCAATTACCCAACTGGTTGAACGCTGACTACTGGGCCAATCCTGAAAACTGGGGCAAGCATCGCTGGTAGAAGTCGAAAGGTTATTTGAATACTGTAGAGCCGATTATGTAATTTATAGATTGTTTACAGTAATACTACTTACATAAAGTAACATTTAGTATATGATAGATGATAATTGCCTAATTTTTATCATTAGCAGTTCAGAACAACAAATTTTATTAAAATTTCAGGAGCTCATCATGTCAATCAGTTTTTCTAAGATCGCTGTCCTCGCTGTACTCTCAAGCGCCGTTGCAATAACCACTGGTTGTGCGACTAAACGTACTACCTCTGAAGTCGTGGTTGCGCCATTAGGCATCCCAGGTGGTCAAGTCGGCTACAACGGTGCCGTGATTGTAGATAATTCAAGCGCAGTTATTACTGGTGCTGAGAATCTGCAAGCGGTTGTTTACTTTGGCTTTGACAGCAGTGAAATCACCTCACAAGCGGCAAGCGTCTTGAACCAACACGCAGGCTTGTTGAGCTCAAACCCAGCCGCTGGTGTTGTTATCGCTGGTCATACCGATGAGCGCGGTAGCCGTGAATACAATATCGCTCTTGGCGAACGTCGTGCCCAAGCAGCACGTAACTACCTTGCTGCTCAAGGTGTTGCTGTTAACAATATCCGTGTCATCAGTTATGGTGAAGAGCGTCCTGCTGCTGCCGGCAATACTGAAGACGCCTATGCACAGAATCGCCGTGCTGAATTGTCTTACTAAAACCGGTACAACTGATAACAATCAATAAAGCGTCATTTGCTTTATAAAAGCCCAGTAATATTAATATTGCTGGGCTTTTGAGTTTTTATTGCGCTAAGATAATGGAATCACTCATTTCCAAGCTTTTTATGCTAAAAATAGCTAACCCATTAATGATTATTAAATATAAACAATGCCAACCTTACCGTTAACTCATATTCAGTACACCCAGCTCGATCCGATGACATGGTGCGCAACCGCACAGGTGAGCGAACCGCTGTATGTAAACACTAAAGCTATATGGGGTAAATCGACACGCTTATCAGTTTCCCATACCTTAGATACGGATTTTCATAAGATACCTCGTATTAACTGGTATTACTATCCCTTGCAAAGCCAGTTATCCGTAAAAGAAGTTGCTCACAACCAACGTCAACGGCAGCGTAAAGGCGTTCGGTTACTGCTAAAAGCCTTACTCAATAAGTTAGAAATCACTGATATCTTAAATGAATCAAGCTTCCCCTATCGACTGGTTGAGAGTCAACATTATGTATGTTTCAGTCATACAGATATGGGTCATCGAAGTGATAGCGGTAAAGATTCTGAGCATAACAATAATATAACCCCAAGCAATTATATCGCAGTAGTCATCAGTCATCATCATGCCGTGGGGATCGATATAGAAACCAATGAGGTTGCATGGCATGTGGCGCAGCGTTTTTATCATCCTCATGAAACTGCTGCATTACAAGCATTACCCAAAAGTGAGCGTAATGCTCTCACTAAACTGCTATGGCAAATAAAAGAAAGTTTTATCAAGGTTTATCAGTATAAGTTGGCACAAGGCTTAGGAATAGATTATTCCTACTTAATACCTAGCCTGATCAACATCATCAATGAAAATACTGCTTTATCTGTCATCAGCGATAATAAGGCTAACTATCATATTGTCGTTTTGCCCTCTCAGCAAACTGTTATTGTTTTTTAAATAATATTTGCAACAATCTCCGCAGATAATACTTCCTCTTTATTTTAAACGAAAAAAAGCGACCCGAAGGTCGCCTTTTTTTACGCTTAATCTAAATACAGTGCTTAGACTGTGATTAGATTAGAAACGGTAAGTTGCACCAAGTTTAACAATTGGGAACCACTCTAACCAATCTTTATCTTCAAGTTCTTGCTCAGCGATATTAGCAACTTCGCTGCCTTTGATGGTTTGAGTAACGCCTTGCTCATCTGTGTAATTTACGTCTGCATCTGGGTTAGTTGAACGAACCTTAGCATCTGTTTTACCCATATATGCTGCACCGATTTCGCCGAATACACCCCAATTGTTGCCGATGTTAGGACGGAAGCCGATAGTACCATAAGGTGCTAGCTTGTTACGATGCTCTAAGCTACCTTCTAAGTTACCAGTTTGAGCAGCATTGTATTGAATACCGTCAAGCTCGAAGAAATCACCATCAGCATTAGCAGTTACGTCGATATCGTTGTCAGGAACGATGATACCAGCACCCATAGTGAACCAGTTAGCTACAGGACGGTATTGAACACCTAGGTACGGGTTGCTGAAATCTGCATCAACTTCATAGTTTACGTCGTCAGCGTCAAAATCACCGCCGAAAAGGTCAGCTACATCACCACCTGCCCAACCGGCTTGTAGTTCAGTTTTGTCATTCATTGCCCAAGCAACGTTAGCACCATAACCTAGTGTACCAACTTCAGCACTAACAGCGGCTGGATTAACAGCTGTTTGGAAGAAAGTTTTAGTACCACCAACAACTGCACCAGTCGTGTTACGTACTATGCCAGCATCAGCATTGTATGCATAAGCAGGCTCAGCTTGGTAAGCAACAGCTACAGGCTCAGCTTCGTATACGACGGCATCAGCACTATCAACAACGATAACAGGTTCAGCAGCTAGAGCCGCAGTTGATGCTAAGATAGCAGCAGAGATTGCAGATAATTTAATAAGTTTCATAATTACTCTCCTAAAGTGTGAAATAACTCGCCCGTAAAAAATGATAATTTAGCTTTTTTTAAACCACCATTTTGTTGAGCAGATTAAAACAATTTTGACTCAAAAAGTCACCCCTATTGACGCGCTTTTTATTTGCCATTATGTAAAGATTGCATAGAAATTGTAATAATTACTACACTAACCCGCAAAACTTCATGTTCCTGTTACACAACGCTCTCAAAGTAACTCAAGAGCACAGACATGAATATCAGCTGGCTTAATATTCATGTGATGGTATTACAAAATATGTCATTATGATGAATGAGCCGCTGAACCAACTCAATAGTAGTTAGTTAGCTTATTACTACCATTTGTTGTGATTTGTGAGTTGACGTATCTTTTATTACTTATATAAAAATTCACGCTAACAAATAAAACGATATAAATGATCTCATATAACGAGACTAACGCTTGCCTCAACCGAATATTATGCTAAATTAGTTGTTATGATAGATTTGTTATAGAACGTCAGTAATGTCACTATTTATCTTATTTATGAAAATCTTGTGATGCTGTCTGCTTTATTTCTTTACTCCTACTGAGCCATACATATGCCTAAAGTATCGTCGATTACCCGTGTACTAGAAATCATAGAAGCGGTGTCCTATGCTTCAAAACCGCTTTCTCCACTTGAGCTCTCACAGGAACTAGACATTCCTAAACCGACCATCCATAGATTAATTCAAAACTTAGTTGATGATGGTTTTTTGACCGTTGATATTGGTGGCGGTATTATTCCTGGTAAGCGGGTACGTAATCTGAGTGTTGAGCTCTGGCAACAACGACTGTTCTTTAATGAAAGGCAGATGATCCTGCAAAAGCTGGTTAACGAAATTAAAGAAAGTTGCGGGATTGGTATTCCCTATCATATGGATATGATTTATACCAACCGTGCACAAACGACCTTACCATTGCAGATTTATCTCCCTGTAGGGGCAAAATCACCCATGTGGTGTACAGCGACAGGTAAGCTATATTTGAGCCAGTTGTCTCATACTAGCCGTCATAAAATATTGCAAGGTTTGCCACTAGATAAGTTCACCAAAAACACTATCACCGATATTGATGCATTGAATGCTGAGCTTGATCGTATCGCTGATACTGGTATCGGCATCGACAATGAGGAGTTTATCTCTGAGATGGTGGCAGTCGCTGTGCCTATATTGGACAAGAAGTCACGCTATCTGGCTTCATTATATCTGCACGCACCAACCATACGCGTGTCGCTAGACGAGCTGTTGACCCATGTACCACGACTGCGAAAAGCCGCGCAGGATGTGCAGACGCTAGTATATGACCTACAAAGTTAACAACATTGACAATCAAAACCAAACTCAAAAAAAAGGTCTGCGCTATAATACTAGCGCAGACCTTTTTTTTATCTATAAGTCTTGGTATTTCTAAGACAGCAACGATGCGTCATGACGACCCATGATGCTAGAAAAGTCCCTATCACCATTCTCTACTGTGTGAGCTTCATACAGCTCTGTCGCCTTGGCACCCATTGGTGTCTCAACATTGGTGTCCTGAGCGGTTTGCATCGCAAGATTCAGATCTTTTTGCATCAGCTTACTCATAAAGCCGCCTTTATAACCATTACTGGATGGCACATTTTCCATCACTTGCGGATAAGGGTTATAGACTTCTAGTGTCCAGTTACGACCTGAGCTTTGTAGCATAATATCTGACAGCACCTTAGGGTCTAAGCCGTTTTTGACACCCAAATTGATCGCCTCTGCCGTCCCTGCCATGAGAATACCTAACAGCATGTTATTACAGATTTTTGCGACTTGTCCGGCACCGTGGTCACCTGCATGAAAGATGTTTTTGCCCATAACGGCTAGTATTGGCTCTGCTTTGGCAAACGCATCAGCACTGCCGCCTACGATGAAAGTCAAACTGCCTGCAATAGCGCCGCCCGTACCGCCTGAGACTGGCGCATCTAGGAAGTCGATGCCAAGCTCACTTGCCGCCTCTGCTACCGTCCTTGCATCAGCTGCGGCTATCGTACTGCTATCGATGACCAAGGTGCCTTTTGGTAAATTCGCCAGCAGACCACTATCTCCAAGATAGACAGAATGGACGTGCTTGCCAGCTGGTAACATACTAATGACGACTTGGGCATTGTTTGCAGCATCTTTCGGGCTATCCGCCACGCTAGCACCCGCTTGCTGTAAGCGCTGAGTCGCGTCCTCAGACAAATCATAGACAGATAACGCATAACCTGCTTTTAACAAGTTTTCTGCCATCGGTGCGCCCATATTACCAAGCCCAATAAAGGCGATATTTGGCTTAGTAGTATCGCTACTGGTGGCATTTACATCCTTTGTATTCATCTCATCATTCCTTGATGGTTAAGTATTGATCATACGTGCAGGCATTGCTTGCTACATATAATGCTACATATATAGTTGTATGCTGTTTATTTGAGTTTAATTTATATTTAATATTTATATTGAATTGACACATGCAGTCTTTAACGCACCAGCTGATTGCCTGCTGCCTCATCACCCAACCAATCGCCCAAGGGATGCTCGCCTTTAGAATAAGGGTTCACAAAGTGCTGATGAATGTAATTCTGACCTTCGGTACTGAGACAGTCGGCTAATGAACGCGACCATTGCGGATTGCGATCTTTATCAATCAATAGCGCACGTACGCCTTCTCTAAAGTCAGGATTGGCCGCACAATGTACCGCCACATTGGTTTCTAAATATAGAACCTGCTCTATCGATAAATCTGTGACTTTATGATAAAGCGCATAGGTCAAAGCAACGGTCACTGGGCAACCTTGGCGATAAGTGGTCACTGCTCGCTGCGTCCAGCTATCATCAGCAAAGTTTGCATCTAGATTTGCCAATGCCTCGTCGCTTTGTAGGAGCGCATCAATATCGCCTAGACCACCGCTATTCATCAACTGCTGGATAGGCTGCCAGTATGTTGCTAGCTTACTAGCAGGCAACTCGGCAACAGGCTGTGCTGCCAGTGCGCGGCTAACGATACTGTAGGCACTATTGTTATCACATTTATCCGTACTACTAGCTGCAACCTGCCAATCGCTCTGTTTTAAACTTTGTATGACGGCATCATAATCACTACTGGCGACAGCATACTCTGCAAGGTTAGCCAACATTGCATCGTTACCATTACACATCGCACCCGTTAGCCCCAAGAACAAACCTGCTTTGGCTGGCATACGCTGTAAAAACCAACTGCCAGAAGCATCGGGGAACAGTCCAATAGTCACTTCTGGCATCGCAAAGCGGGTGCGCTCGGTGACCAGACGATGGCTGCAACCTGACATCAATCCCATACCACCGCCCATAATAATGCCGTCACCCCATAGTATTAATGGCTTAGTATAAAAGTGCATTTGGCGGTATAGACGATATTCATGGCTGAAGAACTCAGTGGCATAAGGGTTTGGCATTGGCGCAGTTTCCGACATACTGTCATAAAGCTTGCGAATATCTCCGCCAGCACAAAACGCCTTATCGCCTGCTCCTTTTAATAGTATCGCCACTACGTGCTCATCATTTTGCCATTGCTCAAGATGATGCGATAACAATTGACACATCTCAACACTTAAGGCATTGAGTGATTTTGGGGTATTTAACGTCATGATACCAATGAGATGGCCACACTCTGTCGGTTCAGTATTAAACAATACAGGCGCTGCTTGTTTTGTGTTTTCTGTTGCTGCTGTCATAAAAGAGACCTACCAAAATTAAAATGAGTAAAGTAAATATCAGGACATGCCTACAGACTATTTATTTTGCCAAGTAGGTTTGCGCTTCTCTAAGAATGCTTGTACCCCTTCGCGCTGATCGTTGGTGTCAAACAATTTCACGAAAGCTTCGCGCTCATGGATAAGGTTTTGCGCAGGCGGAGTATTTCTAGCGGCTTGGATAAGTGTTTTAGAATAACTGACGGCAACGGGTGATTGCTTAGCGACTTTTTGCGCCAATGCTTGTGCTGCTTGTAGCCCTTCCCCTTTAGCAGCGAGTTCTTCAACCAAGCCGATACGTAATGCGGTATCTGCATCAACGCGCTCGCCGCACAATATCATGCGCTTTGCCCAACCTTCACCCACTAAAGCTGTTAGATTTTGGGTGCCACCCGCGCATGGCAATAAACCAACACCAGCTTCTGGTAAGGCCATCTGCGCATGTGCTTCTGCGATACGAATGTCACATGCCAACGCACACTCAAGTCCGCCGCCCATGGCATAGCCGTTGATAACCGCAATACTGACACCGCGATAAGCCGACAATGCTTCAAACGCGTCGCCAAAAGCGATGGCCATGCTTATTGCTCGACCCTTGTCACCATCTGAGAAATTATTTAAATCCGCACCCGCTGAAAAGAACTTCTCACCATCGCCATGAATGATTAAGGCATAAACATCATCATTGGCGTTAAGATCAGTCACCAGCTGCTTTAGCGCTGGCAGACTATCCATTGTCCATGTATGGGCTGGCGGGTTATTCAATGTCACAGTAGCAGTATGACCGTCAATCGATAACTTGAGATTGGTATAATCCGTCATAAATAATCCTTTATTTTATCTGAATTTGGTATGGTTTATTGGTTAGGCGCTAGGTACAAAAGCTGCAGCTCATCATAGCTAAGCCAGATCAGCTGACTAATGCAGTTAACGTAATTGATCCAACGCATCGTCCTGTAATAGCTGACGCGAGACAATCACTCGCATGATCTCATTAGTGCCTTCCAAAATCTGATGTACACGCAAATCTCGCACATGGCGCTCAAGTGGATATTCATTTAAATAGCCATAGCCACCGTGTAGCTGTAGCGCTTCATTGGCGACATCAAAACAAAGGTCAGTCGAGAGACGCTTTGCCATGGCGCAGTAGGTAGACGCTTGTCCATCATTGTTATCGACTTTACTAGCCGCCAAATACAGCATTTGCCGTGCAGTAATGGTTTGCGTCAGCATGTCAGCAAGCTTGAACTGTACTGATTGCAAGCTTGCAATCTGGCTACCAAATTGACTACGCTCCTGCACATAATTGGTTGCGGTCTCTAGCGCTGACTGTGCCGTACCAACTGCACAGATACCGATATTGATACGTCCACCATCTAAGCCTTTCATAGCGATACGAAAGCCTTGACCTTCCTCGCCTATTAAGTTTTCTGCTGGCACTTTGACGTCTTTAAAGCTAATGGTTCGCGTTGGCTGCGCTTTCCAGCCCATCTTATGCTCATTTTTGCCATATTCAATACCAGCGCTATGCGCATCGATAACGAATGCTGAGATGCCCTTTGGTCCTGCGCCACCTGTCCGTGCCATTACTACCAAGACATCAGTCTCACCAGCACCGGAGATAAAGGCTTTTTCTCCATTAAGCACATAATGGTCGTCTTGCTTATCAGCCTTGGTACGCAATGAGGCCGCATCAGAACCAGCATTAGCTTCCGTTAAGCAGTAGCTGCCCAGCCATTCACCGCTGACCATCTTCGGCAAATATTTTTTGCATAGGACATCGCTACCATATTCACCGATCATCCAGCCTGCCATATTATGAATGCTCATATAAGCCGCCACAGACGTATCACCCCATGCCAACTCTTCAAAAACCATAGCAGAATCTAAGCGCGGTAATCCTAAACCGTCATAGTCTGGATTGGTATACAGCCCCAAAAACCCAAGCTCACCTGATTTTTTGATAACATCGACTGGGAAATGTGAGGTGCGATCCCACTCAGCGGCATTTGGCTTTAGCTCTTTTTGCGCAAACTGTCTGGCAGTTTGGCGAAAGGCAATTTGGTCGTCTGTCAATGAGAAATCCATAAGATCATCCTTGTGCTTGCAAAGCAAATATGGTGACTCAGGTTTGATGAGTCATTCGTTTAATATCGTTTATACAGTATAGCAGTGGCATAACGACCATCATAAAATTATGCTTTGATATTAAAAAACATATTAAACATGAGTGGCGCTATACCACACGTATAGCGGATTAACGATTAAATTGAAATAGTGGTATTGACGCCGCGGCTCGCCTCATCATCAAACCAGCGCGCAGTTACCGTCTTGGTCTGAGTATAAAACTGAACGGCTTGCTTACCATAAGGACCGAGATCACCAAGTTTGCTGGCACGTGAGCCTGAGAATGAGAACATCGGTAGCGGCACAGGAATCGGCAAGTTGATACCGATTTGACCGACCTGAATGTCTTGCTGGAATTTATGTGCAGCAGCGCCTGACTGGGTAAAGATAGCCGTACCATTACCATGTGGATTGGCATTAAGCAGCTCAATCGCTTCATCAAGGCTGGCGGCACGCATAATACAAAGCACTGGACCAAAAATTTCTTCTTTATAAATCTGCATATCACTTGTGACATTATCAAAGATAGTTGGCCCGACGAAGTTGCCTTTTTCATAGCCTTCGACGGTGATACCGCGACCATCAAGCAACAGACTAGCGCCTTCTTCTACGCCCGTACCAATCAAATGCTCAACACGAGCCTTGGCGGCAGGAGAAATCAGCGGGCCTAAGTCTTTATCATGCTTACCAGCTGAGACGATTAAGCCTTCTGCTTTGGCTTTAATGTCATCAATCCACTCACCAGCCGCACCGACTAACACCACGACTGACAGCGCCATACAACGTTGACCAGCAGCACCAAAGGCGGCACCCGCTAGTTGATTAAGCGTTTGCTCTTTATTGGCATCAGGTAAGATAACACCATGGTTTTTGGCACCCATCATGCACTGGGCACGCTTGCCTGATTTGCTGGCACGCTCGTAGACGTGTTTGCCGACGTTGGTTGATCCAACAAAAGAAACCGCCTTGATATCGGGATGGTCACAAATAGCATCAACGGTCGCTTTGCCGCCATGTACCACGTTTAGCACGCCTTCGGGTACGCCCGCTTCGACTGCCAGCTCAACCAAACGCATGGTGACCATTGGATCTTGCTCAGAAGGCTTTAAAATAAAAGTATTGCCCGTAGCAATCGCCATCGGGAACATCCAAAGCGGAATCATCGCTGGGAAGTTAAAGGGTGTAATGCCTGCACAAACGCCAAGTGGCTGCCAAATACTGTAGGTATCCACATCTGAGGCCACGTTTTCAACGAAATCGCCAACCTGTAAATTTGCAATACCTGCGGCATGCTCGACCACTTCTAGGCCACGGAATACATCACCACGAGCGTCTGCAATCGTTTTGCCTTGTTCAGCGGTCAAGATTGCTGCCAGTTCATCCATATGCTCACGTATCAACGCTTGGTATCTTAAAAAGATACGAGCACGAGTGGTAATCGATGTTTTGCGCCAAGTCTGAAAAGCCGCTTGGGCAGCAGCAACGGCTTGATTGATTTCATCATCTGTGGTCTGTGGAACTTTGGCAATGACTTCTTGGGTGGCAGGATCGGTGATATCAATCCATTCGCTGGTATTAGAATCAACAAACTGGCCATTGATGAGCTGCTGAACGTGGTGCATAAGATATCCTTATCTTGTTTGCGAGACTACCGCGTAACGGTATCTTTATAGTTATGGGGAGGATTAAAAATTCATAGGTTGCTACAAATCACATTAATTATAAAATGATTTATTACGTATCGTTATTGACTATAACAATAAAACAATTTTAGGGTCAAGGGCTTTGTTGAAGTTTTAGTAAAGGAGTTCCTTCTAAAGAAAAATATCCTTGTTAGTATGGGCGCTGGTAAAAGCCTATTAGCCTTCCGAATGGTATTTTTGACGGTAAATATGGACGCTAGACCTGAATGTTAAAGCTGAACTTTAAACCTGAACGTTAAACATAGACATCATAAATTTATATCAGCCATTATCTATTGATATAGTCAGAGCACTTTTAAACCGCTACAGTGTTACCCGTCCTAGATGCGCTCAGTGTACTAGCTGCGCTCGGTCGCCTTGTAGCGATTCTAAAATTCCTTGACTATAGGCTGAGACACCAAGAGTAAAATTTAAGAACAAAAAAAGCCCATGAGAGTCCATGAGCTCAAAGGTGGAATATGAGTAAAGAACAACATAAGTAGCAATATAAACAAATTTTATATATAAATTAGAGCGTTTACCTTGTTTCTAGGTAACAAACTATCATTCTACAAAGTATTAAAACGACCCAAACATTGTTCCTAAGGTAATCACTGTGATTAGTGCTATCAATGGGACTAGGACAGCCGTCACAAAGATATCTCTATAGGACTCTCTATGGGTGAGCCCACAAATAGCGAGCATGGTTATGATAGCCCCGTTATGTGGTAATGAGTCCAGCCCACCTGCCGCTAAAGAAGCGATACGATGCATCAGTTCAGGGTCAATATTATACTGCTCTGCTAATTGCATATAACTTGCGCCCATAATCTCTAGGGCAATACCCAACCCACCAGACGCTGATCCTGTGATACCCGCTAAAACATTAATCATGATCGCTTCAGATATCAATGGATTGCCTGGCGCAAACCCCATAAGGTACTGTTTGATAATGGCAAAGCCTGCAAGCGTCGCAATAACAGACCCATAGCCTACCTCTGATGCCGTATTAAAAATTGGCAGTAAAGATCCCATAGCGCCTTTGTTTAAACTTTCTTTTACACTGTCCATTCTTCTAAAATTAAATGCCATAACAAAAATACAAGCCAAAACCAACGATAGAATTATGGACCAAATACCAATGACCGAGCTTAGTTCTACCCCTCCAAATTTTTCATCAGCTAAGTAGCTGTTGCTCCACAAAGGTATTATGATCTTTGAAAAGACATAATTGCCTGATATGACGATGACAATGGGCAATAGTGCTAGCCAGAAATTGGGTATATCGTTGTTCGAAGGGCTGTCTTGTTCATTTAAAGTATGATTGCCATACCCTTCATTATTCACACGGGCAATACGAAGTTGGCGACTCATCCATAACATACCGCCACCCAGCATAATTATTGCGGCAATAATGCCTAATCCAGGCGCTGCAAACGCATCTGTCTCAAAGTAAGGCATGGGAATAGCGTTATGAATTGAAGGGGTACCCGGTAATGCGGTCATGGTCAGTGTTAAGGCACCAATACAAATCGCACCCGGTATCAGCCTTTTGGGAATATTGACGTGTCTGAACAAAGCAGCGGCAATCGGGTATATGGCAAAAGTAACCACAAAAGCGGATACCCCGCCATAAGTAAGAATAGCGCAAGCCAATACCACCGATAGCATGGCATGCTTGTCTCCTAATCTTGTCACTAAAGTTTTGGCAATGGCATAAGCATAGCCTGAGTCTTGCATCAGCTTGCCAAAAATAGCCCCGAGTAAAAATAAGGGAAAATACTTAACCGCAAAGCTGCCCATCCCCTCCATAAATATCTGGGTATACATTCCCATGCTTTGACTGCCAACGCCGCTTAGAACAACAGCTAGAATGGCAAGAACAGGGGCTAGTATTAAAACACTCACTCCTCGATAAGCAAAATACATTAACAATACCAAAGACAATACAATGGCAAAAATATCCATAACAGCAACTTCCTTTAGCGCAAACGAATAGGTCGTAGAAATGCACTGGGTAAAATTGGCTATTCTATTAAAGTGTGCCAAATATTCGACCATAGCTCCGAAAGAGACTACCTTTGAATATCAAACACACCATAACCAATAAAACCTAGGCTGATTATTTTCTAATAATCTTTCATAGACTGCTTAATCGCATCAATCGCTGCTGGATTGTCGAGTGTTGACATATCTCCTGTGGGCTTGTTTTCGGCCAGCGCACGTATGGCGCGGCGTAGTATTTTACCAGAACGGGTCTTTGGTACTGATTGCGGAAAATAAACCGCTGCTGGACGCGCAATGCCGCCAAGCGACTTGACGACTGCGCCAATGATTTGTTGTTCAAGGCGAAAGCGGTTTTCGGTTGTGGCCACTTGGGTGTGGTCTCTTAGCACACAAAACGCGATGGGTAACTCGCCTTTCAGCTCATCATGAATGCCCACCACGGCACACTCAGCCATCTCAGGATGGGTGCTAATCGCCTCCTCAATCTCTTGAGTACCAATCCGATGACCAGCGACATTGATGACATCATCGGTACGGCCGAGGATATAAAAGCAACCATCCTCATCAGTTACTGCATAGTCTGATGTAGAGTACTCATTGCCATCAGCTAAACTAAAGTAGCTGCTAATAAAACGCTCATCGTTACGCCATACGGTAGTCAGGCAGCCAGGTGGTAGTGGCGCAGTAATTGCCAGCAAGCCTTTTTCGCCCGCAGCACAACGCTCGCCTGTTTTTTCATTGATCACATGCGCATCATAGCCATACATCGGATAACCAGGTGAGCCTTGTTTGTGCGGTTTATCATCAAATTTTGGGGTATTGCTTAGGATGGGCCAGCCGGACTCAGTCTGCCAGTAATGATCTAAAATAGGCACGCCCAGATGTTTCTTTAACCAATCCGCTGTAGACTGATCAAGTGGCTCACCAGCTAAAAAGAAAGATTTAAGACTAGAGACATCATAGCGTGTCATCCAAGTTTCATCTTGCTTTTTGAGCATACGCACACCCGTAGGCGCGGTGAAAAGAATATTAACCTTGTTGGCCTCAACGATACGCCACCAGATGCCCGGATTGGGACGGTGCGGTAGACCTTCGTA
This sequence comes from Psychrobacter sp. K31L, assembly GCF_017942195.1. Classification (NCBI taxonomy): domain Bacteria; kingdom Pseudomonadati; phylum Pseudomonadota; class Gammaproteobacteria; order Moraxellales; family Moraxellaceae; genus Psychrobacter; species Psychrobacter sp. K31L. Next base: position 225,663 of record NZ_JAGKSC010000003.1, read on the forward strand.
CATAACGCTGGTCATACCTGCCAGCAATGGCGCATAAATAGTATAAGAGTGACCCACTGCCCAGCCAATATCGGATATCGCCCAAAAAGTCTCCCCGGCTTTACCATCATAAATATAGTCCATCGAGGTCGTTAACGCCACAGCATGACCGCCTGTGTCACGCTGTACACCCTTTGGCGTGCCAGTAGTACCTGAGGTATAAAGTAAATACGATGGGGTATTGGACTCTAACCATACTGGATCAACGATGGCATTGGCCTCGCAGCTGATGCGGCGCTCAGTCGCATAATCGATATCTATCGCTTGCGCTGCAAAAGGTAAAATACCACGATCAACGACCAAGACATGCTCAGGCTTGGCTGTCGCTTGCTCTACCCCTTGATTGACAAGGTTTTTGTAATTGATAACTTTACCACCGCGCAGACCAGCATCGACCGTGATGACCATTTTTGCCTCGGCATCATCCATACGAATGGCTAAATTATGCGCGGCAAACCCACCAAATACCACTGAATGAATGGCACCGATACGCGCACAAGCCAACATGGCATAAGCGGCTTCCAGAATCATTGGCATATAGATGATGACTCGATCGCCCTCTCCAACACCATGACGTTGCAGCACATCTGCGAAGTAGTTGACCTCTTTGTATAGATCATTATAGGTTAGGCGACGCTTGGTATAGTCTGTATAGAACTCAACGTTATTGCCTAGATTGCTAAAAGCATCAGCCACGGTGGGAAAGGTTTCTATTAGCTCTTGATTGATCTCTGAGGACAGCCAAATAAAAGCATCTTGCTCAGCACGATCAGGCAGATGGCGATCGACGCAGTTATAGCAGAGATTGGTCTCACCGCCGACGAACCATTTAGCAAACGGCAAATTACTGTCATCAAGGATTTGTTCCGGCTCTTTATGCCAGTAGATACGTTTCGCTTGCTCTGCCCAAAATTGCTCGCGATCGTTGATAGAGCTGTGGTAAATATCAGCAAAGCTCGGGGTCTGAGTGGCTTGAGTTTGGCCGTTTTCAGAAAGTTCGGGTGCTACTTGGTTGTTGATTGGGTCGCTCATAATAGCTGTCCTTAGCGTAAACAAGATATGATGCAATATAGTTTTAAATATAGTTGTGATAAACAATATCGTAATGAGGTACTGGTCATCCGTGCCAGAACTGAAAAACCGATACATAATGTATCGGTTTAAAATGTAGCAGAGCTAACAATAAAGGTCAACTGTTAAGCGTTTAATCTGTTCGATCATAATGAATATTTAAATGCTTTAACAGCTGACGACTTTAGATAATGAGACACGTAAAGTTATACTTCGGTCTGATCGGCATACATCTCACGCATGACTTTTTTGTCGTGCTTGCCTACAGAAGTTTTGGGCAATTCATCAACGAACTTGAACTGACTGGGCACACCATACTTAGGAATAATACCGCGCTCTACCGCTTTCTCAGCAATGGCTTTGATATCTTCGACTTTGGTCCCTTGAGCGTTAGGCTTGAGCACCACTAATGCCAATGGACGCTCGCCCCACTGCTTATCACGAACGCCAATGACCGACACATCAGCCACTGATGGATGCAGCGACAAAATCGTCTCAATCTCTAATGATGAAATCCACTCGCCACCTGATTTAATCACATCTTTTAGACGGTCCGTGATTCTAATATAGCCATCAGGGCGGACATAGGCAATATCCTGAGTATGCATATAGCCGTTTTCCCACAGCTCTTTGCCAGCGTCATCATTTTTTAGATAGCTTTGGGTCAACCACGGTGCGCGCAGTACCAGCTCGCCCGTATTTTCTTCACCCGTACCAACTGGCTCATTATTCGTACTCCATATCTGGGCGTCCACCATAACCACTGGCTTACCAGTCATACAACGGCGAGCGATGTCTTCTTCTTCGGTCATTTCTGGCTCGTTGAGGCTAAATTCTGTCAGGCTAATGAGCGGTGCTGTCTCCGACATACCGTAGCCAGTATAAACTTCGATATCTTGCGCCAATGCAGACTTTGCTAACCCTTCGGTCAATCTTGAACCACCAATGATCATTTTTAGACCATTAAAACTGGCACCTCGATCTTGCGCTTCTTTGAGTACCATTTGCAGAATCGTCGGCACACAATGGGTGATACTAACTTTTTCGTTGATAATCAAATCGAGCAAAGTATCAGGCGCATAACGTCCCGGATAGACTTGCTTGAGGCCGACCATAGTCGCGGTAAACGGGAAACCCCATGCATGCACATGGAACATCGGCGTCATCGGCATATAAACGTCGCCGTTACTCACGCCTTGTTTGTTCGGCAACATACCCAGTGTGGCGGCTTCTGCCATACTATGTAGTACCAACTGACGATGACTAAAAAACACGCCTTTTGGATCGCCTGTGGTGCCTGAGGTATAAAAAGTCGTTGCAATCGTGTTTTCATCAAAATCTGGAAACTGAAAAGTATCATCAGCGGCTTCTAGCAATGCCTCATACTCACCCGTTACGCGACTTTGGTTATCACCAAAAACGCCTTCTACCGTCATACCGTTATCATCTAGCCAAATAATATGCTCGATACTAGAGTTTTCAAACTGATAATCCTTCACCAGTGCGGCAAACTCAGAGTTCAGCATCAGCACTTTTGGTTTTGCATGATTGATGGTGTACAGCACCTTTTCTGGTGATAGACGGATATTGACGGTCTGCAAAATATACTGCGACATCGGCACCGCAAAGTAGGATTCTAAATAGCGATGGCTATCCCAATCCATGACGGCAACCACATCACCAGTATCAAGATTTAGGTCGGCTAAAACATTGGCCAAGCGATTGATACGATTAAACAGATCTTTATAAGTGAAGCGCTTTTTATCCGCATAAACGATTTCTTGATCTTGTGAGACAGTTTTGGCACGGTTTAACAATTGCTTAATCAGTAATGGGAACTCATAAGCAGCTGGCGCACTGTGATAGATATTTGACATAAATCTGACGTCCTTGTTAATTATTTACAGTAATTTTAATGGCTATTAAAGGGTTTGAGGCGAACTGAAATTATTATTTTAATAAAAAATATGCTCGACAAACCTTGTAATGATAGTAAGAAAAAACCTCAACCATGTAAAGGCTGCTTACGTAAGTATTAGGATAGTAGCTGTGATTTTTATGCCATATTTGACGAGCTATATATAGCTTAAGTGGTTCGGGGTTTGGTTTTTATCATGCCAAAACTGGCGACCGATAATGCCAATACTTGCACGAATAATAGCAACCATACGGTAAGTGACCATTGACCGCGCGCGTACGCTATCCCGCATAGCCATGCCCCTAGAGTGCCACCTGCATAATAGCCCATATAGTATAAGCCAGAAGCCAGTGAGCGACCTTTTTTGACATTGACCGCGATATAGCTAATCGTTGCCGCCTGAGTGACGAACACGCCAGAGGACATAATCGCGAGCCCTACAACAATACCCCAAAGTGGCGTCACCAGCGTCAATAACATCCCAAATATCGACACAATAACGGCCACCCGAACGGTTCGTGCTGAACCGAATCGACGTAGCAATGTAGAGGACAATGGCGTAATGACTACCCCAATTAAGTACACCGCAAAAATATTGGCCAGCGCACCCGTACCGAGCTCATATGGCGTGCCTGTTAGGTGCAAATTAATAAAGGTAAAACAGCCAACTAATGAGAATAATACACAAGCACCAAGCAAACAGGCTGTCACGACGTAACGATTGGTCAAATGCTCACCCAGCGTCTGTATCGCTGAGCGAAAGTTCGGATTGGCTTCAAAGTGACGCGATGAGGGTAGCATTTTACCGACCCAGAGCGCACCTATCAGCGTCATCGCTGCCATCACATAATAGCCGGCACGCCAGCCGATAAGCTCGTGTAAATGCCCGAGCAAAAACCGTCCCATAAAGCCGCCAAATACCGAACCTGAGACATAAAATGACATCAACTCAGTGACAGCTCGACCCTCAAACTCTTCTCCGATATAGGCAATGGTCACCACGGTAATACCGGGCACAGAGAGTCCTTGTATGAAGCGCCATATACCCATCCAACCAATGCTAGGGCTTTGCGCAATGAGCGCCGTCGGTATCGCTAAAAATAGCAAAGCACCAACGATAAATGACTTACGCCCGACCGCATCAGAGAGCATGCCCAAAAACGGTGACATGATGGCGATTGCCAACACGGTTGCCCCAACGATCATACCGGCTTGCACTTCAGTCGCCGCAAAATCTACCATCAGGACGGGTAGCACCGCTTGAATAGAATACACTTGTAAAAAAGCGAACATGCCAATCAAGCCAAAAGTGAGCTTTAAAACCCATGACGTTGAATGATTTGGTGAGACAGAAGGCTGTGGGACGGTATTTTGGGTCTGGTCGGTAGAATGATTCACAAGAAGGCTGACTTTATTGGTTATGCCACGACAGTGATACACACCTGTTATTGGCTTGGATGAGAGACGGGTGACAGAGCTATGTTCTAAACACGCTGCACAATAAATCTAGTTGCACGATAAATCCAGAAGGTAAGACAGTCTCTTTAAATGATACATTCATATCGTAAAGACAAGCGGTTTATGTTATCACATCAAGCCATATACTCAGTTCTAGATGTGTTATTGGCACTACATTAGCTCTGTTATTTAACCAATAGATACCGACGATTTTATGTCTATGATGCCCACGTCATCTATAGAAATTCACTTCTTTAAAGCAGCCTCGCTTTACCTTTTAAATTTGCACTGCCACCTAGTCGCATCCGATACCGTGCAGACAGCGTACAGCTTTGACAATGACAAGATTAATGTCTACTATTGTTTTGCCTTAAGTATAAGATAAAACAATATAACTAAGCCGCTCAGCACAAGTACACGACTTTCACTTAAAAGAATATTTATCATGATAAAAAATGCTTGGCTTAAAAAAGCCACTATCGCCATGGGCGCACTGATTTTTTCTGTGCCAATTTTGGCTGAAGTCAGCTTATCAGAAACCACGACTATTTCAGCAAACGAAGCATTACCCACAGTGCCAACATTACCCACAGTGCCATCAGACTGTATTGCTGATAGCGCAATCACGGCAGCTGCTCTGTCAGATACTCGTGATAACGGCCCCTTCTCTGTCAGTACCAAACACGTTGCGCGCCAATCAGCAAAGGGCTTCGGTGGTGGCACGATTCACTACCCGACCGATGCTATCGGTTGCGGCTTGTTAGGTGCTATCGCTGTGGTTCCGGGTTACGTGTCTTACGAGGCTGCTATCAAATGGTGGGGACCGCGTTTGGCTTCTTGGGGATTCGTCGTTATCACTATCGATACCAACTCTATCTATGACGATCCGAATAGTAGAGCGACCCAATTGAATGCCGCACTAGACCACATAATCGCTGATGATACCGTTGGCAATAAGATAGATCCTAAGCGATTGGGCGCTATCGGCTGGTCTATGGGCGGTGGCGGTGCGCTTAAGCTAGCAAAGGAGCGCAGCACAGTACGAGCCATTATGCCACTCGCACCCTATCATGACAAAAGCTATGGCGAGGTAAAGACACCAACTTTAGTCATCGCCTGCGAGCGTGACCGTATTGCCACCAATGAGAAATATACCAATGTTTTTTATCATAATGCCACCGGCCCCAAGATGAAAATTGAGGTGGACAATGGCAGTCATTTTTGTCCAACCTACCGCTTTAACGAGATACTGCTGAGTAAGCCTGGTATCGCGTGGATGCAGCGCTATATCAATAATGACACACGCTTCGATAAATTTTTATGTGCCAACGAAAACTACAGCAAGAACCCTCGTATCTCTGCTTATGATTATAAAGACTGTTCGTAAAGCGGTGTATAGGAATGGTGACATTTGCTTTAATTACTCCTTTATTTGCGTACTATTATGACTTAAGAAAACTTAATATGGCTTAAGAAAATTTAAATTTAGCGATGACTCTTAAATTGGCTATGACTTAAAGGAGACTGTCTACAATGAAAGACCAGATACATGATTTGGGTGCAGGTTTTTGGAATATTCGCGGCTCGTTCGTGAGACAAGGCATGATTGATATAGGCAATCAATCAGCATTGGTAAAATTATCCTCTGGAAAGTTTGTGCTGCTGGACAGTTATACCCTCACTGGGGAGGTCCGCGCGCAGGTAATGGCGCTGACCAACAATGGGCAGGACATAGAAGCGGTACTCAATGTGCATCCTTTTCATACGGTGCACTGTGCGCGAGTAGCAAAAGACTTTCCACATGCTCTATTTTATGGCAGTGCACGTCACCATAAGGAAGTGCCAGAAGTGAATTGGAGTGCAGATTACGTTGAAAGTGCAGCGGTCGCCGAGCGTTATCCTGAGCTTAAATTTTCACTGCCAAAAGGCATTCACTATATTGCTCCTGATGACTCTGTACATTCGAGCTCGCTCTTGGTATTTCATCCTGCCAGCCAAGGTCTATATGTCGACGATACCATCGAGACGCCACCTTCGAAGCGATTTAATGCGGTACAAGCAAGTATAAACTTACATGCTACAACCATAAAAGCACTCAAAGATGAGCCAAATGCTGGCAAAGATTATTGTGATTGGGCCATCAACTTGGCGCATGACTGGCGTGACGTGCGTAACTTTTGTAGTGCACATTCAGGTTTGGTAGTGTTTGAAGAAGGTGAATTTGAAGCAGCGCTATTAGCAACTATTGACAGCGCCCGTCCTGAGCTTGAGAAGGCTTGAATGACTTAAACAAATCCAAGAAACAATAATAAATAACAAGCGTAAAAAAGCTATCAACATCAAAAAATTCTGAAAAAATATGGGTGGTTCATCACAATTTGTCTTGAACTTATGGTGTCGATGGAATATTGCCCTTTCTGACATCCTTTTTATAACAGACTTTACGCCTGTCATACGTCATTATCCATATCTTGGTATTTATAGTTGCTTATATTTAGTGGCTTAAACTTAGTGACTTATATTTAGTGACCTATATTTAATTGCTTACATTTAGTGATCTACTATTTTTATAGTCACCCATAACTACCCTATTAAATTGCTACACCTCATCATTGATCAATTAAGGAACAATATTTATGACAGACAAAATTATAGATTTAGGCTCAGGATTTTGGAACATACGCGGAAGCTTTCGCATAGGTGGAGTGCTAAATATCGGCACTCAGTGCTCACTGGTCAAGCTGGCATCGGGACGCTTTATATTTTTGGACAGTTACGCCTTGACGGGTGACGTTCGAGATGAAGTTATGGCACTCACCAATAATGGTCAAGATGTCGAAGCGATACTTAACGTTCATCCTTTCCACACGGTAAGCTGTGCACAAATGGCAAAAGACTTTCCGCAAGCAACATTCTATGGCAGCAGCCGTCATCATAAGGAAGTGCCAGAGATTAAGTGGGCAGAGGATTTGGTTGAGAGCGAAGCGGTGGCACAGCGCTACCCTGAATTAAAATTTTCGTTATCTGAAGGTGTCCACTATATCTCGCCTAACGAGATGATCCATGCAGGTTCTTTATTGGCTTATCACCCTGCCAGCCAGAGCTTACACGTTGATGACACTTTTATGAGTCCCCCAATGAAATTACTAGAGGCAGTATTACCTGAGCTGATATTGCACCCTACTACCAAAAAAGCACTCAAAGATGAGCCAAATGCTGGTGCACAGTATTGTGACTGGGCGACCAACTTGGCACACGAATGGCGCGAGGTACGCAATTTCTGTGCAGCGCATTCTTATCTGGTTCGATTTAAAGAAGGTGAGTTTGAAAAAACACTGCTAAAAGCCATTGATAAAGCACGTCCAAAGCTAGAAAAAGCATAGCTTGTACCGTATTTTGACCGACGTATTTTGTGAAAAAAAGGGCTGCCATTTTGGTAGCCCTTTTTTAGGTTTTGAGGTGGCTACAACCTTATCTAAATAACAAGGTCGCCAGCTCATCCTCATTATTGATGATATCTGCCAACGTATAACGCTCAAGCACGGTAATAAAAGCAGTGAGCGCTTCAAAAAACACCCCTTTTAATTGGCAGACTGGACTAATTACACAGCTCACAGTAGGCGTCGGTGCTGATTCCGCTATCAAGGTGATGGGTAAGCCTGTTGAATGAGGTTTTGTCTCGGTATTGGGCAACTGCGCGGCAAAACATTCTACCAACGCAAAATCTGGTTCGATTTGTTTGATCAATACGCCCAAATTGATATCTTTAGGCGCACGTGCCAATCGTATGCCACCGTTTTTGCCACGCACACTCTCTATATAACCGAGCTGGCCCAGCTGATGAATAATCTTGGTCAAATGACTTTTGGAAATACCATAACTATCAGCAATATCGCTAATATTAGCCAATAATGATGGATCGGGTCTCACAGCCAAATAAATCAATGAGCGTAGCGCATAATCACTATAATTGGTCAGTCGCATGTACTTGCGCTCCTATTTTTTATAAATTTTATATATTAAGCTCGACAAATTAAGTCGCATTTTTGGTAAAAACATTTAGACATAGCATTTGAAAACAGTATCGTTAGCACGCTTTAACCAAATAAACTATTAGGCCGAGGACGTGCCAGCATTGGCAGATAACTGATGCAAAATAGCACAAAACAAGCAATCCAGGCACTTTGCGCCATCATAATCCATACTAAGTAATGACTCATATCTACCAATGGTAGTAACACACGGCTGATAAATACTAAGACCATCAAACCGTACATAACGCTTACCGTTTTTGGCGGTTGATGAATACTGCGACCTGTATGTCCCAGAGATACTCTAGTCATCATTGCTAACGTCATCATACCAACACCAGCAATCGCCAGTCCATGCATAGCGATGCTGTGCGGATAACCGAGCCAAGGCTGTAGTGCATACAATAAGAAACTCAAACACATACCTAAAAACGCAATATACAGCGACCAAAGTAATGGTTTTTGCCAAATACCATGATGATACCACCCTATCAGACGAACGATATTAATCACTGCTACACCGAGCGCGGTAACCGTCAGCAGATACTTGTTTGGATAAAATACATCACTAATAAAGAAAGCGAAGAAAAACACTAAGCTTGCAATATCTTGTGTCTTACTATTACGTAGTTTAATGGGCTCTGACGTTTCCATATCTATACCCATGTTAAGACCACGTTCGATAAAAAATGGCACTACGCGGCGGCCAATCGTCAGCACCAACCCGATAATCAAATAAAACCCAAAATAAATACCTATTTTGGTTGTGTTCATATCAGCATTAATAATGCCCCAATAGCAAAGTCCGTTGCCAAAGGTCAGCAGTGCCAATTTTGCCAAGATACCTATTTGCTTGTATTGCTTAACTTGCCATACTGCTCGACATATTACATATGCCATCGAGGCGACAAATACCATATCGAAAACGGCTGCTATATATAGCCACGATATACTATCACCTATGAGCGTTATGCCAAGCCCAAAACCCAACCAGCTCAGACGTGCCAGTAACCAACAGATAAAGATACCTAGCAGCTTATGGCCATGCGGCATCATTACTCCTGTCCATGTCTGGACCGCGGTTAGCAAGAACCCGGCTACTACTGTCAAGGCGTAACCATACACCATTTCATGGCCATGCCAATACAGCGGGTTCAAAATCTGTGCATCGATATCGGTGTGACCAGTGAACACAAATGCCCATAGCAGCATCGTTACTACGGCAAATAGCGCAGCAGCACTGAAAAATATGCGAAAGCTTAAATTAAGGATAGGATGCGGAGAGCTTGGTGGTTTGCTAGGTAACTTGATAGAGTGCATAGCCATCTTCTTAGAGGAATATAGATGGCTTTGATTATAACATTCATTTTAAATGAACTTTATAAATCTTTAGTCTAACTATCAAACACTTTACTCACCAAAGTGCGGCGCCTACGGGAATCTCTGAGATCAACATCTCAATTATAAAAACCAAGAAAGCAGAATGGCTGTTCTTTAGCTATGACTTAGTTAATATCACTTACAACTGTAATGCCGCGATGACTAACGATATAACCACTATCGCCGTGACATACTGCCTAACTTTAAAGTAAGCATGACTGATAATCTGCGCTCGATGCAGACTATAATCGATAACTAGCAGGCTTATAAAACCAATCACTAATAGCCAAATAAAACTACTGGTTGATAAGATTAAAAAACCAAGCCAAAGGCCAAGCGCAATGACATTGCTATACAGTGGAAGCCTAACTGCCCACTTATTGTCATCAGCCAAGCTCAAATGATTACCCCAATGCGCGCCTGCCATAAACGATGCAATCACTAGGCCATAAGCACTCAATATATTGGCTACTGAGCCAAGTATAGGCACGGTAACAACGTCTATCATCAGCAAAAATGCACAGGCTATAAATGGAATCGTACCTGCAAAAGTTAAATAAGGACTGGGCTTTTTCATCGTTTAAACCTATCTTATGATTAGTCTAATAATAGTTGTCACCTGTTGAGTGGAAGTTTTCAACATACATTAATTGCTCTTTTGAGTGTTGCCTTGCCACTGGCGAATAAACTCACCGTTTGGATCGTATTGCTGGGTTTGTTTGCCGAGATTAAACTGTCGGCATCCTCTTGGGTCAGTCCCAACACCAGCTAAGTACTGCCAATTTCCCCAATTACTGCCGACATCATAATCAATAAGATGTTGCTCAAAGTAAGTCGCGCCGTAACGCCAATCAAGCCCTAGCTCATGGATAAAGCAGCTAGCAACCAGTTGTCGCCCTCGATTCGACATATAACCTGTCGTACTCAATTGATTCATGCAAGCGTTGACGATAGGATACGGTGTTGTACCGTTTTTCCATTGTGCTAACAGATTTTCGTCCAATTGGATTGAAGGCGCGTGCTGACTGATGCCTTTAAACCAAAATAACTTTCGCTGATGGGTGACAGCATACCAGTAGAAATACTCACGCCACAGCATCTCAAACCATATCCAGTAGGTAGAATCATTTGCGATGATATCGCGCTCATAACTGCGCAGACGATTCAATATCGTGTTTACAGACAGTGAGCCGTTTGCAAGCCAAGCAGAGAACTTCGTAGAATGTGTCCACTCATCTAGCGCGTTTCGTGTGGTTTTATAAGTGCTCGGCGCATCAGAATCAAAATAGGTATGTAAGTGCTTGAGGCCATTTAACTCACCACCTCTAAAACTGGATAGCTGCTGTGATGGCTTATCATGCCCTGCCTCATTAGACAACTGAGATTCAAAAAAGTACTCGTCCCTACTCTGCATATTTTCAGGCAATGGAGCAAGTGATTCTGGCGTTAGATAAATAGCTATATCTTTTTCTGCATGCAGCAAATCATAATCAGTTTCTATTTGTTTACGAAACTGCGTAAAACTTTTGGGCAGGCTCTCTAGCGGTAACTCGTCAAACAAAGTCGCTGTTGTCTGGATATGCCAATGTATCTCGGGATGCTTCACCTGTATAAGGTCATATACTTTGTTTTGATTATAATCTGCCGTCTGACTGATGCAGATATCTGTCACTTGTTGCTGCTCTATTAGATCACTCAACTGAGTAAAGACGTCCAATGCTTCTTCGCCTTTCTGTAAATACAGCAACCTATTACCACGCTGTATCAGTGACGCATTTAAATCAGCCAAGCTCTCATGTAGAAACTGCTGGCGGGCTTGACCAATAGCGTCATAACGATAGGCATCGTAATGGTCTTTACTATCTAATATATCTGTCAACGATGACGCATAAACTAGCAATAATTTGCCTTTAGTGGATATTTCAGACGCTTTTAATAAAGTGGCATTATCCGCCACTCTCAAGTCATTATGAAATAGTACCAATGTGACATTGTTGTTCTCTGAGTTGTTCTCTGAGTTGTTCGCTGATTGATTTGACATACCCTATCCTTCTGGCTGTTTAGCGCTTATTTTAGTCTTTAACCTTGAAATATCGTATACAGTGTAGAACATACTTAGGGCGTGTTGAACATTCGACCATGGCTCTGACAGAGACTATTTTTTAGACAGTTCGACGTTAAAAATAGTAAGTTTAGTCATTCTAAGCGTGTATCTTTAACAATGAAATGGCACAAAATAGTTCTGTCTCTTTGAGCTGATGCTAAAACTGCCCCCCAGATCTATATAAGCAGTGCGTTGTAAACCTAGTTAAGGCATGAGCATTACCGTCGTTTTACGCCTTGTCTGAAACAGTTTTAGCATCAGCAGTGCCTATTTGTGAATGTTCAACACGCCCTGGCATTCAACTTTGATGCTAATCTAATACTTGTAAGGCAATGCGCTCAGCCCCAGAAACCACTTATAAGCATTGACTCTCATATGTCTGACTGCTTAAATGGCTTACCTCTAGGAGAACACCATGACTCAAAATAATACTACGACTGAAGAAAATAAATCAGATGAAAAGCGTAAACTTATTAATCGATTTTTGATGAGACTGACAAAAGAGCAGCCTCAAATGTATTACGCGACCACCTCTGAGATATCGCGGAGTATTCATACGATGATAAAAGAACATACCAATCGCTTGTCGGTAGAAGAACAAGCACTGGTAAGACGCATGACTATTGAAGAGATTGAAGGATTACTGGGCTTTCATGCTAGATAAGAGATTGACTAACTTTCAAATACATCATTCTCAGTAAGCTGCCAAATATCACAAAAAAAGACCGCTATCAAAGCGGTCTTTTTTATTAGCTATAAGCTAGATTTAATAGCTAACTTAAGACAATTAGAACGGATATTCACGTGGCTCATTTTGCATTGAGATCCAATGTGTTCTAGTGAATTCTTCTAGTACCCACTCGCCATTGAAGCGACCGATACCTGAGTTTTTCTCACCACCGAATGGCGTATTGCTTTCATCATTGACCGAGATGTCATTGATGTGGGTCATGCCAGCTCTGATACCGCGAGCGAAACGCAGACCTTTTTGCATATCAGCAGTGAACACCGCACTAGACAGACCGTACATAGAATCATTGGCGATCGATAGTGCATCGTCTTCGTCTTTAGCACGAATGATACCGACCAGTGGTCCAAACACTTCATTACGTGATAGATCCATTTCGCGAGTGACTTCGGTAAAGATGTGCGGTGGTACGACTTGGCCTTCAATCTCGCCACTTAGTATCATTTTTGCGCCTTCTTCCTGCGCTTTAGCGATTTTTTCTTTGAGCGATTTGACTTGTTTTTCGTTGATGATTGGGCCAACAGCGGTGTCTTGCTTATTAGGGTCTCCAACGTTCAATGTTTTGACATGCGCTAAGAAACGCGCTACGAAATCATCATATATCTCGTCTTCTACGATGACTCTGTTAATCGCGATACAGATTTGACCTTGATGCAAGAATTTACCAAAGGCAGCCGCTTTTACTGCTTGTTCGATATCAGCATCTTTTAGTACGACGAACGGACTGTTACCGCCAAGCTCAAGCGCCACTTGTTTAATGTACTCACCGCCGTTCGCTAACTCACCGATATGTTTACCCACTGAGGTCGAACCTGTAAACGACACTAGGCTTGGCGCTTTGTGTTCAACGATTGCATCGCCTATCTCGCTACCTGAGCCGACCACTACGTTTAATAGACCTTTTGGCAGACCTGCTTCTTCAAATACTTTGGCCAATAGCAAACCACCTGTCACTGGCGTATCGCTAGCAGGCTTGAGTACCACTGCGTTACCAAGCGCTAGGGCTGGTGCGATAGAGCGCTGAGTCAAATGTAGCGGAAAGTTCCATGGGCTAATAACTGCTACGACACCGATAGGCTCACGATAAATAAAGTTTTCTTTACCAGGCGTGTTCGATGGACGAATCTCACCATGTACACGGTTAGGGAACGTCGCTGCTTCAAGGGTAATCGCACGCGTCGCACTGAATTCGACCATCGCTTTAATACGTGTGCTGCCCGACTCTTTGATTAGCCAATCAACGATTTCTTCTTGGCGCTGATCCAGTATGTTGACCACTTTATATAACACTGCGGCTCGCGTTGCAGGCGTTTGCTTAGCCCATGCTTCTTGAGTTTGGCTCGCAGCATCGTATGCTTCATTAAGCTGATCCTTGGTCGCTTGCTGAATTTCTACGAGCGTATCGCCATTATAGGGATTGGTATTAGTATTGCTGCTGTCGTCCTTACCTGTTTGCCATTCACCAGCGATGAACTGCAAATGGAAGTCAGTATATGCACTGGTAGTTGTATTGTTGGTTGACATAATTAGCCTTATTTTTGGTTTGTTGTGCTGAATATTTATTTTCGATTATTTGAATAAAATTATTAAGTCGGAGATATCTCAATTAAAAGCATATCTTATAAGTAGTAAGTGTGAAGTTATGGTTAAACAATTAGTTAAAAGCCATCAGTTAGAATAAAGACGCTGTGATAACGGATAACAACAAAACCTACCTTGCTAGACGACTGGTCTAATGCTACCATAGCTATCAATAAAACAAGACTACTTTGTCAGTAAATATTGTTGATAAAACGTAACACCTATAAATATATCCTATTACAATACGCTATCAACATGACGTTCAAATGAACGCTGACTACCTTATATAAATACTGCTATTAAAGGAGAACATCCTACCTATGTCTAACATAACAGACACTACTACACCCGATACCAAAGCTCATTTACTTGCGACTGGCTACCAATTAATAGCCAAAAAAGGCTTTACCGCTGTTGGTATCAAGCAAATATTGGATACCGCAGGGGTGCCCAAAGGCTCGTTTTATCATTATTTTGCCTCAAAGGAAGCCTTTGGTGAGTCGATTATCAGTCACTATTTTGTCAATTATAAGAATCGTCTAGAAGCGATCGGCGGGCAAGATGTGAGTGCGCAGCAAAAACTGTATAACTATTTTCAGAATTGGTACGACACCCAACAGAATGGCTGTGACCACGAGAAATGCTTGGTCGTCAAGCTCAGCGCCGAGGTGGCAGACATGTCAGAGACGATGCGTGAGGCGTTAAATGCTGGCTATCAGCAGACTGTCACTTGGCTAGCCACACAAATAAAAGCGGGCTGGGTCGATGGGTCTGTACCACAGCCTGACAATATCGCTGCTGAGAGTATGGCTAAGCGCTGGTATTTTGCATGGCTCGGAGCCAGCTTAATCGCTAAGACCAGTCAAACCAATACGCCGCTTGCGGAAGTCTGGCAAATGACGACTTCGCAAATGGGGCGCTAACGGCCGTTACCTATTCTCAGTCGCTGGTCTGAATCACCACTCTCAATCCCTAGGTGTTTTCAATGAAAAGCACCTTAAGTGAAAAGTACCTTAATAGTAAATAACAGTTCATTGGATTCATATCATTTGCTTTACGATACTTTTGTAATTATTTACAGAAAACACTAGACGACCGGTCTAATTAATGTACAATGCCTGCAGATGTTTAAAACAAGCATCACGAATTTTAGCTTTTAATTTCAGACATACACTCTACAACTTTTAGGAAAATTATGAATAACTTTCAATATTACAACCCAGTACGTATCGTTTTTGGTGAAGGTCAAATCGAGCAATTATCAGATCTAGTTCCTACTGATGCCCGTGTTCTTATTACTTATGGTGGCGGTTCAGCACAGCGCACTGGTACATTAGACGAAGTAAAAGATGCTTTGTCTGCGAGCGGAAACCGTACTGTCTTTGAGTTTGGTGGTATTGAGCCAAATCCAGAATTTGTCACACTATTAAAAGCTGCTGACATGGTTAACGAGCACAATATTGATTTCTTATTAGCAGTCGGTGGCGGTTCGGTCATTGATGGCAGTAAGTTTGTGGCGCTTGTGGCTTCATTAACAGAAGAAGACGGTACTGTCTCACGCGATCAAGCATGGGATGCCTTGACAAGCTATTGCAGAAATATCGACTCTGCCGTTGATCTAGGTGCAGTCTTAACGATTCCAGCGACTGGTTCAGAGATGAACTCTGGCGGCGTTGTCAACTATAGCGAACGCCAAGCAAAACTACCGTTTGGTAACCCACTTGCCTTCCCTAAGTTCTCAATCTTAGATCCTACTAAGACATTGACTTTGCCTGAGCGTCAGGTAATGAACGGCGTTGCCGATGCTTTCGTCCATGTGATGGAGCAATACTTAACGTATCCAGTCAATGCAAAAGTGCAAGATGCCTTTGCTGAGAGCTTGTTGAAAATTCTGATTGAAGAAGGTCCAGCAGTCAAAAAAGACCCAGAAAACATGGAAACGCGTAAAAACATCATGTGGACAGCGACCATGGCACTGAATGGTCTGATTGGTACTGGTGTGCCACAGGATTGGACGACGCATATGGTTGGTCATGAATTGACTTCATTGCACGCCATCGATCATGCACGTACATTAACCATCGTTTTACCATCAGTGATGCGCGAGCTAAAAGAAAGCAAAAAAGAGAAATTGCTTCAATATGCACGTAACGTATGGAACCTCACCGATACTGACCAAGATGATGACACCATCATTGAGACAGCGATTGTCAACACTGAAAACTTCTTCCGCGAGCTTGGCTTGCCAGTAAGCTTAGAAGATGTTGATTTAGACAATGCTGCCATTGATCCTATTATCAAACAACTTGAAGCTCACAACATGGTCAAGCTGGGTGAGCACGGCAAAAACGATCTTGACGTATCACGTCGTATCTTGGACCGTGCGGTTACTAGCAAGGCTTCGTAACCAACGAATACAGCAAACAAATGCGATGTTAGGTTAAATAGTATTTGTTTGTGATTGTCTTCCTTAAAGTGACACTATCCAAAATGATATTGTCATGAAAACAAAAGTATCGTCAAAATAAAATTATCATGAAAATAACAGTAACTATTCAACAGTGAGTAGTTACTGCCCTCTTAATCAGTAATTATTTTTCAATCAGTAACTAGCCAATAACTATTAAAAAACGGCTATGCAATACCCAATGATTAAACAGTTAACTTTCTAAGTATTAGTCATTAACTGACAATCAACACTCAATAAATAAAAAAGGAGCTTTACTATGAGCTTTGAAAAACAACAAAACCAACAAAAAAATCGTCAAATCAAACTGGCTAGTCGTCCTACTGGTGAGCCAAAAGCTGAAAATTTTGACATGGCTACTAGCGACATCCCAACACCCAATAACAGTGAGATGCTACTGCGTACGGTCTATCTATCATTAGACCCATATATGCGCGGACGTATGAGCGATGCCAAAAGCTACGCTGACCCCTTAGAAGTTGGTGATGTCATTATGGGCGGCACAGTCGCTCAAGTCGTTGAATCCAATGTCGATGGTTTCTCTAAAGGCGATTTAGTGGTCTCAAATTCAGGCTGGCAGGACTACAGTGTCAGCGATGGCGAAGGTGTGCTTAAACTAGACAAAAACATGTCAAACCCTTCTTACGGCTTAGGCGTGTTAGGTATGCCAGGCTTTACTGGTTATATGGGTTTGACCGATATCGGCAAACCACAAAAAGGCGAAACTTTGGTTGTCGCGGCTGCCACTGGACCTGTCGGTGCAACGGTCGGTCAAGTGGGTAATCAATATGGTCTGCGCACTGTCGGTGTCGCAGGCGGCAAAGAAAAATGTGATTTTGCGGTCAACGAGCTTGGCTTTGATGTCTGTATCGATCACAAAGCCGATGACTTCGCTGAGCAACTAAAAGCAGCATGTCCAGATGGTATCGACATCTATTACGAAAACGTTGGCGGTAAAGTGTTCGATGCAGTATTACCACTATTGAACGCGCATGCCCGTATCCCAGTATGTGGTCTAGTATCACAATATAACGCCACTGACTTACCTGACGGCAAAGACCGCTTGAGTATGCTAATGGGTCAAGTATTGGCCAACCGTTTAACCGTCAAAGGCTTCATCATCTTTGAAGAGTATGGCGATCACTTCCCAGAATTTTTAGAAACCATGAGCAAATGGGTAGAATCAGGTGATGTCAAAACCAAAGAGTATATTGCTGATGGCTTGGATGACGCACCGAATGCCTTCGTTGACATGCTCAATGGTGATAACTTTGGTAAGACCGTCGTAAAAGTATCTGATGTCGAATAAATTGGTTAGATAACGAGTTAACAACATAATTTGTTAAGACAACCACTGAAAATGACATCTTAACCATGAATACTATTGGCAGTCATTGCTATTATTGACTAAGTACGATTAGTTAAAGATGGCTGCTAACCATCAATCATTTAAAAACAACGTTAATAATAAATAAGGATAATCATGAATATTTTAATGGTACTAACTTCACACGATAAATTGGGCGATACTGGTAAGAAAACAGGTTTTTGGCTAGAAGAGTTTGCCGCACCTTACTATGCTTTTCTTGATGCTGGCGCCAATGTCACGATCGCCTCTCCTGCTGGTGGTCAGCCACCACTAGATCCTAGTAGCGACACACCAGATGCGCAAACCAAAGATACCACCCGTTTTAAAGATGATAAAGACGCTCAAGAGCATTTAGCCAACACCAAAAAACTGGCTGATATGAAAGCAGAAGACTTTGATTCAGTCTTTTACCCTGGTGGTCACGGCCCATTGTGGGATTTGGCAGTTGATGAAAACTCTATCAATCTGATCGAGACCTTTGTAAAACAAGATAAGCCTGTTGCTTTTGTTTGTCACTCTCCTGCCGCGCTTAAAAACGTCAAAGTTGATGGTGAGTACCTAGTGAAAGGCAAAACCGTTACTGGTTTTACCAATTCAGAAGAAGACGCAGTTGGCCTTACGGATGTAGTGCCTTTCTTAGTAGAAGATGCGCTTAAAGCCAATGGCGGTAATTACGAAAAAGCGGCTGATTGGGAATCGTTTGTGGTAGAAGACGGCTTGTTAATCACAGGTCAAAACCCAGCATCGTCAGAAGAAGCAGCTAAGCGTCTAATGGCAAAGCTTAACGGTTGATCCAATTAACAAAGTAAAAAGGCTACTATTATGATTCGTTTACACCATCTCAACCAATCACGGTCGCTACGTACTTTATGGCTTTTAGAAGAGCTTGGCGTCCCTTATGAGATCGTCAGTCATCAGCGCGATGCTAAAACGCATCTGGCACCTGATAGCTTAAAAGCTGTGCATCCTCTTGGTAAATCACCGGTCATTGAAATGGATGGTGAAATATACTCGGAGTCAGGGGCCATTACTGAGCTATTGATCGAACGCTTTGCGCCAGATCGTCTACGCCCTGCTCCTGATAGCGCCGATTATGGGCATTATCTACAATGGATTGACTTTGCCGAAAGCTCGCTGATGTTGCCATTGATGCTTGAATTGTTTACCAAAAAAGCAGGTATCAACGACAATGAGTTTTTGAACGGTTATATAGAGATAGAAAAAACCAGACTGTTCAAATATCTAGACACCTCAGTTGAGGGTAAGTCGTTTATTGTGGGTGATAAATTGAGCGGTGCTGATTTTATGCTGTCGTTTGACTTGATCATTCTTGCTCAACGTCAAAAACTAGACGCTTATCCACATATTAAACAATATGCGGATAAGCTGGCCCGTCTTGATAGCTATCAACGTGCGATGAATCTTGAAGCTGAGCATGACGAGTCAAAGCAAGCGTAAACACGCTTCATAATAAATGCTCAATAAAAAATATGATAAAATAGCCCAAGTCTATCTTGGGCTATTTTTGTGGTTTTATTCCATTAATAACTGTACTAAGATCAGTTACTGACACGCGCAGCTAACGCCGCCAATCATAGGGGAGCTGTACCATGTCCTTACTCTATTCATTCACACAAATCATCATACGACCATGAGTAACGAATACCAGTTTAAGCCCCACGAACAACCAATGATGGTGGGCTCTCCAGCCAATCCTGACCATCCTGCACGCCGTAAAGTGTTTTATTTGCTGATTGGAATTTTCGTTGGTCTCACAGCCAGCTTCCAAAATGGTCTACTTGTCGCAAATCTCACTCAAATTCAAGGCCAACTGGGATTA
Organism: Psychrobacter sp. K31L; assembly: GCF_017942195.1. Classification (NCBI taxonomy): domain Bacteria; kingdom Pseudomonadati; phylum Pseudomonadota; class Gammaproteobacteria; order Moraxellales; family Moraxellaceae; genus Psychrobacter; species Psychrobacter sp. K31L. Next base: position 245,669 of record NZ_JAGKSC010000003.1, read on the forward strand.
ACGCCCGCCGAAGGGGGTTGGATATCTGTCAGCTACAATATGACCAATGCCTGTATTACCGTTCTACTGTACAAAATTCGCCAACAATTTGGCATGTCACTGTTTAGTAAAATCACCCTATTTTTTCTGTTAGCCGCCACGAGTCTACAGTGGCTGATCAGTAGTCACTTATTAGATACGCCTAACATTGGCATCGAGCCCTATTACCTAGAGATTGTCGCAAGGGGACTTAGCGGTATGGTGGCCAGTGGCATGACCATATTGGGCTTATTTTATTGCTTGCAAGGTATGCCAACTGTCAAACGTACTAGTGGCCTCATATTGGGCTTTGGCTTGGTACAGTTCGGTATTCCATTATCCCGCATCATCTCGCCCTACCTCACCATCGATGGTCAGCTTGAAAACTTGTTTTTATTCCAATTTGGTTTGGCGCTGATTTGCTTTGGACTGATTAACATCTTAGAGCTACCACCAGGTAATACAGAAAAAGTGTTTGAGAAACTCGATTTTCTCAGCTTTGGGTTTTTTGCGAGCGGTCTGGCTGCATTAGCGGTCATTTTGGTGCAAGGTAGGATTTTATGGTGGACGACGCCTTGGCTTGTCTATCCACTGCTGATTGCCATTGTTGGAATCAGCATCGCCTTATGGATCGAAACGCATCGAAAAAACCCAATGCTGCAAGTTCGCTGGATGCGTAGTCGCAATATTATCGCTTTTATGATTACGGGCGCTGTCATGCGAATTTTGCTATCTGAGCAAAATGTCGGTGCGGCAGGATTACTTGCCAACTTAGGCTATGGTAACGATCAGCTCATTACTTTTTATGCGGTCATATTGGCTGCCAGTGTGTTGGCTTTGGTGATTAGTATTTTTAGCACCAATCCGATGGATTTACGCCGACCCGTTATTTTTGCAGTGGCATTGATTGCATTAGGCTCTTGGATGGATGTGGGTGTGTCTATTAATTCTGCACCCTATATGTTTTATCTCAGCCAATTTTTGATTGCATTTGCTGCGGTGTATTTTATGGGACCTCTGGTTTTTGAAGGATTTTTGCGTGCGATTGCCAGTGGTCCTGCCTATATTATTAGTTTTTCCGTTATTTTTGGTATTTCACAAACGGTGGGCGGCTTGGCAGGTGCAGCGGCAATCCAGGCATTTACAACTATTCGTACGCAAGTGCATTATGCCGATATGGTCAGTTCACTGAATTTGGGGGATCCTGCATTCAGCGCTCAAATTGCCGGTACTCGTAGTGTATTGTCAAACCAAACGACGGACGCAGCGCAAGCGAATGTAGCTGCAATAAGCCAAGTATTACAAGGTATTCAGCGCCAGGCAACGGTCTCCGCTTATGGTGATTTGTTTTTTATCATGGCTATTCTGTCAACTGTGGCTACTGCTATGTTATTACTCAATTATTTTTACTATCGTTATCACAAACGCAATCCTCTGGCCAAAGAGCTTGCTGTTATTGCAAAAATGCGTGAACCAAAATAATGCCTTTTATTGCATGAGTGATTTTTCACTCTATTGATTTAGCGCCACACCATTTAAGTACTTGCTAATTAAACATTTAGGAGCGCGTCATGAGCCAAGAGAAACCCAGTGAACTGAATCAAACACCTCAGACGTCAACTGATGCTCCCATAACAGACGCACGTATTGCGTCAAATACCGATACCAATCAGGCCGAAAATCCTACAATAGAGCAAACGGATACCTCTGAGGCAAATCCAGCTACTGACATACAAAAAGGCTCATGTGATGAGACGCCTATGCCACCAAAAGAACCTATCGCAGCGGCTACTGGCTGGTCGCCAAAGAAAAAATCCTATCTGAATTTAGGATTATTGGTTGTAATGATTGTCATTGGTGTGGCATTGATTTTATATGCATGGAAGCTGCCACCCTTCACGCCTACTGTGCAGCAAACCAACAATGCCTTTGTAAAAGGACAAACCACCATTATTAGCCCGCAAGTATCTGGCTACGTCACCGAAGTAGCCGTACAGGATTTTGCCAACGTAAAAGCGGGTGACTTACTAGTGAAAATTGATGATCGTAGCTTCCGTCAACAGCTTGAGCAAGCGCAGGCCAATATAGAAGTGGCCGTCACTAATCGCTCTAGTAACACTCAAGATACTCAATCAAGCCAAGCACAAATTGAAGCACGTGAAGCCGATTTATATAGTGCCAAAGTAAGTGTTGAAAGTGCTCGTGAAGATGTCAATCGATATCAAGGTTTGGATGCTATCGGCGCAGTATCAAAGGCAGAAGTTGCTCATACAAAAGCACAACTTGCGCAAGCACAGGCAGGCGTCCAGCAAGCTGAAGCTAACTTACAAGCAGCTCGTGAAAACCGCAAAAAAACCAGTGGCAGCCGCTCCTCTTTGGACGCGAACATAAAAAATGCTGAAGCAGGTCTCAAGCAAGCACAAATTAATGTAGACAATACCATCATCACCGCGCCTGAAGCGGGACAGTTGAGTCAGGTCAGTGTCAAAGAAGGTCAATACGTTAGTGCTGGCACCCAGCTGATGTATATCGTTCCTAAAGGCGTTTGGATTATCGCGAATTTTAAGGAAACGCAAGTCGCTAATATGGCAGTTGGTGAACCTGCAATCATCCATGTTGACGCGCTTGGTGGTGCCAAATTCCACGGGCGTGTCAGCAATATCTCACCAGCGACTGGTAGTGAATTTAGCGCAGGCGCGGCAAACCCTGCGACTGGCAACTATATTAAAATTGCCCAGCGTATCCCCGTGCGTATTGACTTAGACCAAAATCAGGCTGAGCTTGCTCAATTACGCCCTGGTATGTCGGTCTCTGTCGATGTAGATACTAATATTAAAGCGAAAAGCTAGATTAAAGCGAAAAACTGGGGCATATTAAGTACGCCTCTGCATAAAAAACCCCTTTAAATACCAGCACAAATGGATTTAAAGGGGTTTTTGTTTGGTGTTAAAACAAGCTGACATCTATCAGCCTTACACCTATTAATTTAACGTCTAAGGTAATAAGCGCTTAGTTGTCCAACCTGCATTGTCCTCGTTGCTATCTTGGGTGTACACAATACGGTCATGCATGCGGTTGGCACGACCTTGCCAAAATTCAATCTCATTGATCGTAATCTCATAGCCACCCCAAAACGCTGGTGTTGGCACTTGGCTGTTTTTGGGATAATCAGCTTGTAGCTGGTCAAAGGTCTGTTCCATAACTTCTCGGTTAGCAACTTCACCGCTTTGTGGTTGGCTGACCCATGCGCCTACTTGACTATCGTGTGGACGCTTTTGGAAGTACGTAGCTGACTTGTTGGCATCTATTTTAGCAATGCTACCGCTGATACGGACTTGCCGCTCAAGCTCATGCCAAAAGAACAGCACTTCTGCATTGGGGTTTTCAGCGATATCTTGACCTTTAGCACTTTCATAGTTGGTATAAAACACCACACCAGTCTCAGTAATCTCACGCATTAATACAATACGCACACTGGGTTTATTATCTGCCCCGCAAGTAGCAAGACTCATCGCATAAGGCTCTTGCACTTTTTGCTCGGTCGCATCGCTAATCCAACCTTTTAATAGTTCAAATGGTGATGTAGGAATCGACTGCTGGTCAAGAGCGCCTTTTTCGTACGATAAACGTTGATCGGTAAAGTCCATGCTCATAACTATTCCTTGATTGCGTTATATTATTAAGCCCTTTTTAATGACCTATTTATCGAGATTATTAAGGCGTGTCTTCATTTCAAAATGGTGATAAAAATGAGATAAATTGCCGTCAAACAAGGAAAATAGCGCAGATAATATCGGGATATTAACCAGCTATTTGACGATGTTTGGCAAGATTTAGCCATTTTTAGCTCATTCAGATGACTATCGAGTGAATTGAAGACACGCCCTAGCCCAATACTGCCTTAATCTGCTCAGCCAAATCATTGGCCATCACATCACACTCTATCTCATCATCTGACTCGACCATCACTCGAATCATCGGCTCAGTGCCCGATTGACGAATCAACAGACGACCACGACCCTCTAGAGTAGCACGTGCTTTATCAAAAGCGGCGACTAACTCTTTATGCTCAAAAGGATCTTGCATGGTAGATAAGCGTACATTGACCAGCTTCTGTGGCAATACTTCAAAGCCTTCTGTAAGGTCACTTAGGGCTTTATTTTGCGCTTGCATAACGGCCAATACTTGTAAACTCGCAATGATCGCATCGCCCGTACGGCTCTTGTCTAAGCATAGTATATGGCCAGATGGTTCGCCACCTAGTATCCAGTCGTGAGCGGCAAGCTCTTGCATGACATAACGATCGCCTACTTTTGCACGAGTAAAGGCAATACCTGCCTCCTTCAATGCCAACTCTAGACCCATGTTAGTCATGAGCGTACCAACCACTCCTACCGCAGGCGTTTTGCCTTGGGTGGCAAGCACGTATAAAATGCCATCGCCATCGACCAGTTTACCCATCTCATCGACCATCACGATACGATCACCGTCACCATCTAAGGCAATACCGACATCCGCTTCGTACTCAAGTACGGCTTTTTGCAAGCTCTCTGGATGGGTCGAGCCGCAGTCAGCATTGATATTGATACCGTCTGGCGTATTATTGATAGCAATCACGTTGGCACCGAGCTCACGCATGACTCTTGGAGCAACGCTATAGCCTGCGCCATTGGCACAATCGACAACGATAGTTAGGTGAGCTAAGTCGTACTGATAAGGGAAGCTGCCTTTACAGAATTCAATATAGCGACCTTTAGCATCATTAATTCGGTTATTTTTACCCAATTGTGCTGGATCAAGAATAGGCATGAGCACATCGCTGCCATTAGAGTCGCTCATAATGGCTTTTAATTTGTCATTAATTGCCGTTTGCATCTCATCGGTCAGCTTTTTACCATCAGCTGAAAAAAACTTAATGCCGTTGTCATAGTATGGATTATGAGATGCTGAGATAACGACGCCTGCATCTGCATGAAAGCTGCGAGTTAAGTGAGCGATAGCTGGCGTTGGTAATGGGCCAAGCATGTTTACATCGACCCCTGCTGCGTTAAAACCGGCCTGTAGCGCCCCTTCGATCACATAGCCTGAGAGACGAGTGTCTTTACCAATAACCACGCTCGGCTTACGGCTAGGATTGTCATTGTTTTCTATGAGCACCAGTCCAGTCACATAACCTAACTTTAGAATAAAATCAGGGGTGATCGGTAACTCACCAAATTTTCCGCGAATACCATCAGTGCCAAAGTAGCTCATTACAAATGTTCCTCAAGTCTAAAAATGAAACGCCAGACGTACGCGCAGGCAAGACAATAGTTATTATAATCTATTGGTGTATTTTACAAAAAAAACAGCCAACAATGACGGGGCATTGTTGACTGTTTGTATCCTGATGTCACTGTCATGCTGTCTGTCAGTGACTATCGACGTTCTTAGGACTACAGTGTTTTAATTAATCCACTCGATAGTTCGGTGCTTCTTTGGTGATTTGCACATCATGCACATGCGACTCTTTCATACCCGCAGACGTCACCTTGATGAACTGTGGTTTGGTACGCATATCTTCGATAGTCGCACAGCCAGTATAGCCCATTGATGAACGTAAACCGCCTACCAATTGATTGACAATACCTGCTACTGGTCCTTTATAAGGAACGCGACCTTCGATGCCTTCTGGAACCAGTTTTTCTACGCCATCTTTGGCATCTTGGAAATAACGATCTGATGAGCCATTCTGACCTGACATCGCACCTAAGCTACCCATACCGCGATATGCTTTATAATAACGACCTTGGAACAGCTCAACTTCGCCTGGGGCTTCTTCAGTACCGGCCATTAATGAGCCGACCATGATACAAGAAGCACCAGCTGCGATGGCTTTTGCCATGTCACCTGAGAAGCGAATACCACCATCAGCAATCAATGGGATACTGTCTTTCAGGGCGCTGGCCACATTATCAATGGCCGAGATTTGTGGTACACCAATACCTGCGATAATACGTGTGGTACAAATAGAGCCAGGACCGATACCTACTTTTACCGCATCAGCGCCCGCATCACGTAACGCTAGAGCTGCATCACCAGTAGCGATGTTGCCACCGATAACTTGCACATGAGGGAAATTTTTCTTGATCCAAGAGACTTTTTCAATCACGCCCTTTGAATGACCATGTGCCGTATCGACCACGATAATATCGACATCAGCTGCAATCAATGCTTCAACGCGCGCTTGCGTATCTGCACCCGTACCGACAGCAGCGCCGACACGTAAGCGGCCTTGCTCATCTTTACAAGCATTTGGGTTGTTTTCAGCTTTGGCAAAATCATTGACCGTAATCAGACCGCGCAGACGAAAGTCTTCATCAATCACGATCACTTTTTCGATACGGTGCTCATGCAGCAATTTTTTGATATTTTCGTTGCTTTCACCTTCTTGCACGGTGACCAGCTGCTCTTTTGGCGTCATGATATAGCTAACTGGTAACGACAGATTGGTCTCAAAACGCCAGTCACGATGTGTGACGATACCGACGACTTTATCCGTGCCCTTTTCTACCACAGGTACACCTGAGATATTGTTGTTTTGGGTCAGTCTTAATAATTCACCAATCGTCATTTCAGGATGCACAGTGATAGGATCGACTACCGTCCCTGCTTCGAATTTTTTGACGCGGCGTACTTGTGTGGCCTGCTTATCGATATCCATGCTCTTATGCAAGATACCCAAACCACCCAGCTGTGCCATGGTGATAGCCATTTCAGATTCGGTGACGGTATCCATAGCAGCCGAGATTAACGGCAGATTCAGTGTGATATTTTTGGTCAAACGCGTGGACAGATCGGCAGATTTTGGCAAGATTTCAGAGTAGGCTGGTAACAATAAAACGTCATCAAAGGTGAAGGCTTCATCGACAATTCGTAACATACAGACCCCTAGTGGTGGTTATTTTGATGGGTGGGATTTTCGCATTAAGACAATCAATCAAGATCACCATTATGACTTTACGACGTTCAACCCTTATTTGTTAAAGGCTTTGAATCATAGAGCTTTAGATAATAAGCAATGTACCAGTCGTTATTTATAATCAAACATTATTCGTCATCAAATAAGAACGCTAGAAAACTGCTATTGATTTATCAGTGGTAAGAAAACGCAAATACTGCGCGGCCTTATCTTTAATCGCTCAGTTATCCCTTAAAAATAACGCCATATTATAACAAATAAGCAAGCAAATCGCATGCTATATTTGTCAGTGGGTTTTACCCAAAGCTGTCTATCGATAGTGACGCTGTACATTCAATTTTTTTAAGCACTAAACGAATAGACATTGACTACTTTTGTCTCAATACAAGGTGCTCAGCTGGTAAATAATGCTTTTGTTCACGGTACAAATAATCAAGCATCTGCTCACGTATCTCACAGGCCAGTGTCCACGCTTCTACAGGGCCTATCGCTGAAACAGCGCCGCGCAGTTGAATGGTCTTTTCAGTCACCTCAACGACAAATATTTCAGGCTCAGTCTTGTTGTCCCAAAGCTTGTTGTCTTTCACCACCGAAATAAACTGCTGCCGAATGGCGTCAATATCTGCGCCATAATCGATATATAAGAACACAGGACAGGTCTGATGCACCTCTGTATGCGACCAGTTCTCTACCATTTCGGTGATCAATTCGCGCATCGGCACGATTAATCGACGTTCATCCCATGTTTTTAGTACCGCATAAGTGTAACGCAGGTCTTCAACGGTACTAAAGTTGCCATCCATTATCACACTGTCGCCAATTCGTACGGGCTGGGTCACTGCTACCTGTACTCCAGCAATGATGTTACCCAGTATTGGTTGAGCAGCGATACCAATGACCACGCCAGCAATGCCAGCCGAAGTCACTAAGGTTTTGCCAAAGCCTTCCATGTTGGCAAACTCACTCAGACCTATCCAAATACTGCCCAACACCATGACAAATACGAAGACGCGGCGAAATATCGATACATAAGTTCGACGACGGCGCACTTTGTCAAACTGCTCCTCTCCTAGGTTTTCAATCTGCATATCTTGATAGCGGTTGGCAAAAAAGTTGATAACACGTATACCTAGCCACATGGCGCTAAAGACCAATCCAATCCAAATAATCGGACGTATAGAGGAAGCGACTGCATCCAGGTAAGGAAAGCCACCCGACACCAAAGTAAATACCGATGAGAAGCTGATGGTAAAGGTTAGCGGTACTGTCAGCTTATTGACCAAATCTTCCACGCTATTATGGTGGAGCGTACTCAGCCGATTGCCGGCTTTATCTTTGACATACCAATTGAGAAGCTTGCCAGCACCTTTACTGAGTAACCAGCCCACTCCCATGGTAAAAGAGAAGAAAACAAGTAATGCTAAAAACTCCCAGATGGCGATACTAAATAACTGTAATTTTGTCCACGCCGGTAAATAACGCTCAAACTTTGCAGGATGATATTGCTCATAGAGGTTATCAATATTACCAACCGTTTGGGCAGAAAATATCCAAAAAGGTGCACTATCATCAATGCGCACACGCTCTAAATGTATGGGTACACGGCGCTCACGATAATCAATGTAACCAAGCTGAATAGAGCGTCTAGGAATGCCTTGAATACTGTTCGTGCTACCAAGCGGTGGCTCAATCAAACCGTCAGGGCGATCTGGCAATTCATCAAAAACATAGAGCTTTTTTTCAATCAACAAAAAATCAAGTTGTTTGGCCAGATCTATCGCCCGACTACGCTGCAATTTACCATCAATCAAATTCATATTGAGCGCATAAGCGGCCAAATCATATTGCTGCTTCATGACGGCTGACTGAAAAAACTCTAAGGTGGCAAGCGGCGTGGATAAATTCGGTGGTTCAGCGAGAGGTGGCAATCCTGCATTTAGTTTGTTTAAAGAATAATAGCTTTCGTTATAATCGCCAGTGAGACCTGTATCTCCTTGCATTACGCCTGCTTGCTGCACTGCATCCTTGTCTAAAGGATTGACAACTTCATCTGCAATCTCCGAGACACTAATGCCTTCTTTTTTGATCTGTTCAATTTTCTGTGCCGTGTAATCCGCCAAGTTGTCTGGCTTCGCAAGCACAGTATTTAGTGCATTACTTTGATTTTCGACGGCCGTATCGTGGTTGGTAGCCGCTGTCGCAGGAAGATAAAACACACTACATACCATGACCAGCATGCTGAGTAAAAGTGTCAGTCTACTATGATGGCGCACAGCACTGCCACCAACATCATAAATAGCGTTAGGTCTATCATTGACGTTGTTAACGTGTGTAGTGTCTAGAGAATGTAGGAAATTTTGCATAAGAAAAATCTTGGCCTCAGTATATTCTTAACCTAATGCAGTCTACAAAAAAAGCCAGCACAATGCTGACTTAATTTATTAGGGCGTGTCCTCATTTTAAAAATGAGGATAAAAGTGAGGTAAATGGCAGTCAAACAAGGAAAATAGCGCAGATAATATCGATATATTACCTAGCTAATTGACGATGTTTGGCAAGATTTAACCACTTTTAGCCCATTTAGATCGCTATCGGTTCAATTGAGGACACGCCCTAGTTAACGTATTTTATGGTTGATAGCATCTATGTTGAGCAAAGCACTATTAAGCACAGCATTAGGCACGGCGCCAAGTCGTACCAGCACGGCTATCTTCAAGCTCAATGCCTGTCGCTTTTAATTGCTCACGCACCTCATCGGCACGCGCAAAATCTTTATTGGCTTTAGCCTCTGCTCGCTCAATGATTAGACCATCAATAACCGCATCAGTTAACCCGTCATCTGCTTGATCACCGACGACTGCTTGTAAGAACTGTGATACTGGTTGCTGTAGTACATTTAATACCTGTGCCAAGGCTTTGAGCTGCTGCGCCCATTGCCAAACACTCGCCACGTCTTCGGCTTTGATGGCTTTATTGATATCACGGGCCAGCCCAAACAACACGCTAATGGCCGTCGAGCTATTAAAATCATCATTCATGGCTTTAATGAAGTCTTGCCCAGCAGCGCTACTGTAAGCGTCATTTATTAAAGCCTCATTGATTACCAATGCTTCACCTTTTTGCTGTTCAGCCAGCTTTAAGGTATTGTATAATCTGCTTAGGCTATTATGAGCTTCTTCTAAGGCACTATCAGAGAAATTCACCTGACTGCGGTAATGGCTGGATAATAAGAAAAAGCGCAACGTTTCAGGATGGAAGTGCGCAATGACATCACGAATGGTGGAAAAGTTATCCAATGACTTAGACATTTTTTCGCCATCGACATTAATAAAACCAACATGCATCCAATTACGTGCATACTCACAGCCAGTCGCTGCTTCAGACTGCGCAATCTCGTTTTCATGATGCGGGAACTGTAAATCATGACCACCGCCATGAATATCAAAAGTATTGCCCAAGCACTTAGTCGACATCGCCGAACATTCAATATGCCAGCCTGGACGCCCTTGACCCCATGGTGACGCCCATTGCGGCTCATCAGGTTTTGCAGCTTTCCATAATACAAAGTCAAACGGATTGCGCTTATCGTTCTCGACATCAACGCGCGAGCCTGCTTGCATATCATCAAGATTGCGCTTGGACAATTTGCCATAGTCAGCAAAACTATCGACGGCATAATAGACATCGCCATTGTCGCCAGCATACGCATAGTCACCAGTGACCAATGTCTCAATCATTTGCTGCATCTCGTCGATGTGGTCAGTTGCCCGTGGCTCGGCATCAGGTGTCAAGCAGCCAAGCGCAGAGAAATCTTCGTGCATCGCTTTAATAAAACGCTCAGTCAATACACCAATCTCTTCGCCATTTTCGGCAGCGCGCGTGATAATTTTGTCGTCGATATCGGTGATATTACGCACATAGTTGACGTCATAGCCCAGTTGCGTCAGCCAGCGTACTGCCATATCAAAGCCAATCATCATGCGTGCATGACCAATATGACAATAATCATAAACAGTCATGCCACATACATACATACCTACTTGCCCGGCTTTGAGTGGTACAAACTGACGTTTACCGCCAGTCAGTGAATCATAAATGGCAAGCTGAGACATCGCATCGGCAAGAGGTGTGGTCATGGTATAAAAGCCTTTTAATTAGAACAAGATAGATAAATTGAGATGACGATAAAATATGAGTACCGTACTATTAGCCACTAACTGCGACTAATGAGATGATAAATTTAAAAGTTACCGCTTTATAAAAAATAATCACTTTATAAAACTTAACCCATTATCTTAGCGAAATCAGCCGGAAAATACTACAATGAGCGCACAACTAACCCTATTCAATGATAAAAACCGTTAAGGATGTAGAAATGGCCAATCGCTTGAGCAAAATATATACACGCACCGGAGATGATGGCAGCACCGGTATGGCAGATGGCAGCCGCGTGAGTAAAGCCGACAACCTATTTAGCGTGATGGGTGATATCGATGAGCTCAACTCACACATCGGTCTGGTACGCGCGCACTTGGCACAAGCTGCCCATAATAATGAAAACGCAAACCAACAGCAGTTGCCTGAACGCTTACAGCAGCAAAAAGAATTAGACTTTGCTCAAGCCTTAGTCATTATTCAGCATTTATTATTTAATATCGGTGGCGAGTTGGCCATGCCAGAATATGAAGGTGTCAATGCCACTCATATCGAATGGTTGGAGCAACAAATTGACGCGATGAACACGACCTTACCACCGTTAAAAGACTTTATTCTACCGACAGGCTCACTATTGGTCAGTCAGCTGCATATAGCGCGTACCGTTTGTCGCCGTGCTGAGCGCCAAGCGGTACTCTTACAGCAACAACGTCCACCAGCCATTCGCGGTACTGCGATTAGCTTTATAAATCGCTTGTCTGATTGGTTATTCGTCGCGGCGCGTTTTTGCACCGATCCTGCCCAAGTCTCTGAAGTGCTGTGGGACAGTCAAGTCTTGCAAAATTTCACCAATGATAAATAATCACTCATAACACAGCACAGCACAGCACAGCGATATGAGGCTATATGCCACTCTATCGATAAGCCAATAGATCATACAGAAAAGCCCGCAGCGTAAAAGTTGCGGGCTTTTTTAAGATGCTATTAGCAACTGCTTCGTCTTGACGACTTAATATGTAGCGCTATCATCTTCGACGATGACCATATCAATGCTGTCATCATTAGGCACTAACTTTGGCGTTGTTTGTGTTGCTGGCTTTTTGGCATCAGAACTTGACGCGGCGGCTTGGTTGTTTTCTGTAGCGCTACTCTGACTGTTGCTGCTTGGATTATTAATGGTCGGCGGCGTAGCAGGCTCTACTGGACGAACAGGGGCGGTTGGCGTCACTATCCTTGGCTGACGGGTTGGCGCTGATTGATCGTTGTTATTGTTCTGTGCAGCGTCACGGCGACTTTCAGCCTGTTGAGCGGCACGTTGGGCGCGCTGCTCATCAACCGCTGACTTAAACACCGAGCCTGCCATCACATCTGCCACGACAGTCAGTAGTGCCGGTTGTCCAGCAATACGGGTACGAACTTGACCACCTTGAATACCGACGACATACGTAAAAGCGTCGTCAACGAGCATATTATTATTGATACGAATATTGTTTTGCGCTAATCGAGACTGCAAGCTTGGTTGGTTACCAGCTGCTTGTACTTGACTTGCTTGATATAAGTCTTCGCTTGGCAAAGTCATACTAACGCTTGCCTGACAAGTCGTCATACCATTGTTATTGGCTTCTTGTAAGATTGCAGCATTTTGCACATCGATAATAATGCCATTGATTTTGTCAGTGACAGCACCACCGTTTAGACTGATTTCTGCCTCATTGGCATAATTGGCAGCCAACGTTTGGGCTTGCTGATTGAGCGTGTTTTTCAGCGTGGATTTCAAGCGATCTTGTACCAGCGGATCATCACAACTGACGGCAGGAGCGATTACGTTATCGTCAGTCACTGGTTGATCTGCCGTTGCTGCTGTCGTTTCAGCGCTATCGTCCTTATCTGAGCGATCACAACCTGTCACGGCCAAACCACATATCAGACTAATACCCGCAACGTGCTGCCATTTGATCCACTTGCTTTTTGCTACGCTCATACTCAATTTACTCCCAATTTACTAATGCTTACCGCCTGCGATGGACGGTATTTGACATTCAGATCGCAACATTTGCCGCGATAGATTTGAAAATCAGATTATTATACGGTGTTTGAATAGGATGGTCATTAGTGTAACTCCCTACTGTACAAATAATGTCCAACATTGTACCCAAAAGCCGCGTTTGGTTGCAAAAACATAACAAATACATACTTATATCATCAGTACAGAATTTTTAATGAGAATTAAGCAGTAGCAAAAGATGATTAAAAACCTTCTTTGCAGTATCTATTAAACACACACTTATTTTTTATATTGCTACTCTCTAAGGCAACGCCTGAGCAAAAACTATTTTGCAAATTTCGTTAGATTCTGTTGGTTGGACGCTATATCATTACTCGTAAAAATAGCCGACAGTTCCTCATTATGATAAATCTTAACAACACGCTTTTGCTCGGTCATCGCGGTGCACGCGGTGAAGAAGTCGAGAACACCTCGGCAGGTTTTGAGCATGCACAGCATTTACAAGCACGAGGTTTAGCGGGGGTTGAGTTTGATGTTCAGCTAAGTGCTGATGGACAATTGGTTGTGTTCCATGACGATAACTTAGAACGCATGTGTGGTCAGCAATCGCATATCGACCAGTTAACGCTCGCTGAGATTAAACGCTATCGGCAGTATGGATATCCAGTCATGACTTTAGCGTGCGGTTATGATGTACTGACCAATTTTCGCTATATCGAGCTTGAGATAAAAACCCATGAGCGCACCAATTACACGCAGTTGGTAAACGCGCTAGCATGCAACCTCATTGACACACCACTTGCCAGCTTACCTATTGTCCTTACTAGCTTTGATGTCGAGCTGCATGCTCGCTTACAACGTCATCCGCTATTGATGCATACCCCACGCGGCTTGCTTATTCGCACACCTGACGCCTTGGCAACGGCGCCCAATACCGCATTGCAACTGGGCTGTAGTCGACTGGGTATCCACTACCCGCTCCTAACCCAGTCTGTCATCAAAAACAGTCATCGTTATGGTTTACCTGTTAGTGCGTGGACGGTTAACGACATCGATACCATTAAATCACTAATAATGTGGCAGGTTGATGTAATTATTACGGATTTTCCAACCCACCTATTGGTACACTAACGGCCCGACACCCCTCTTGAAAAAACCTCACACCCCCTACATATCTATCGTGCTACTTACACTTTTACGCTATGCCTGATAAGTCACCGGTTATTTACAGCAATGAATACTATAATTGATACAAGTTATTGTTATTTAGCAATATTTTTATAGTGTATAAGTGTTCACTTTACTTGGTTTTTAAGGTACTATGGTGTCTTAAATTAATACCGTTAGGGATATTATATGATTGCAAAAAAAGCACTTGGCTTACCGCTTAAAGGCTTACGTTTCGCTATCAAATCTGGCGACACGCTTGTAAAAACTGCCAGCACTCAAGTAACGCGTTTTAAAACTCGTTTTGACGAAAAAAAGGCGCAAGCTGCTTTTGATGAGCAACCTGTAGCAAAACGCAACTATGCGACAGATTCTGCAAAAACTGACGTTTCTACAGAAGAGCAAAGCATTGATATGCGTGAGTTTGAGTTCACAAAAGCGCCGATCAACTGGATTCCAGCGACTATCTTGGTAGCCACACCAATTGCTGCCGCCATTATTACGCCATGGTATTTATTTACGCATGACGTGAGCGCGCCTGTTTGGGGCGTATTTGGTGCCTTTATGGTATGGACGGGTATGAGCATCACAACTGGTTACCATCGTCTATTGGCGCATCGTGCTTATAAAGCGCATCCGATTGTCAAAAACTTCTTGTTGCTTGGCTCAACCCTAGCGGTGCAAGGCTCTGCGTTTGACTGGGTGTCTGGTCATCGTACTCACCATCGCCATGTAGACGATCGTTTGGATGATCCATATTCAGCAAAGCGTGGGTTTTGGTTCAGCCATATTGGTTGGATGCTACGTAACTACCCTAGCGGCAAGTTTGACTATAAGAATATCCCTGACTTGACCAAAGACAGAACGTTGCAGATTCAGCATAAATACTACGGTCTATGGGTCGTTGCCTTGAACGTTGGTATGGTCGCTGCTATTGGTTGGTTATTGGGTGATGTCTGGGGTACGCTGGTTATAGCTGGTTTGCTACGCTTAGTATTGACGCATCACTTTACGTTCTTTATCAACTCGCTATGCCATATGTTTGGTAGCCGTCCTTATACAGATACTAATACGGCCCGTGATAACTTCTTCTTGGCCATATTTACGTGGGGTGAGGGTTATCATAACTATCATCACTTCTTCCAATATGACTATCGTAATGGCGTGAAATGGTGGCAGTATGATCCAACAAAATGGTTGATTGTAGGTTTATCGAAGCTTGGTCTGACAACAGATCTACGTACAGTCGATGACACGACCATCAAGCATGCTGAAGTGCAAATGCAATTTAAGGCAGCACAACAGAAAATTGATACAGCAACCGTTGGCGGCATTGATCTACCTCATGCAATGAAGAGCTTCCAAGATCGTATTAAGTTTGAATTTGATGCGTTTACCCAGACAGTAGAAGAATGGCAGGCACTAAAAGCCAAGACTATTGAGATGAAAAAGACAGAGTTTGCGGATCGCTTGCATGAAGCTGAAGATATACTGAAAAATGACTATGCCAAGATTGAACAAAAAATCCTTGAGCATAATAGCAATTTAAAGACGGCATTTCGCTCTATTGGTCATAACGCCAAAGCGGCTTAAACGTTAACAGTAATCTGACTTTTCTATTTTGACTTTTTTCCTTCCCTTTATCTGTAATAGATAGAGGGATTTTTTTATCTAACGTTTATTCACAGCACTTGTTTATGAGATTTATAAAATCCGACAGGATTCATTAGACAGTCTTGAGAGGCGCAGATTACAAGAGATGGACAGAGTGAAACGCTGCAATGGTAAGGCTATGCTATAGTAAGCAAGTCACTAAAATAAGTCACTTAATTTATAATTCGATTATATCATTCGATGGGAAAGCCTTGCATGCGCTATCAAAACACCTACGTCAATCTAGACACACGTCTTTATCATAAACAGCCTCCTACGCCACTAGACAATCCACGGATTGGTCACTTCAATATGCAGGTGGCACAGCAATTGGGCTGGGCAGACGATGAGGACTTAATGGCACGCTGGGTTGAGATACTCGGTGGTCAATACCTGCCAGCAGATTTTGAACCGTTAGCCATGGCTTATGCGGGTCATCAGTTCGGGCAATGGGCTGGTCAATTGGGTGATGGGCGCGGCTTACTCATGGCACAAGTGCTCGATAATAACGACCAACCACTAGACTTACATCTTAAAGGTATCGGCCTGACGCCTTATTCGCGGATGGGCGATGGACGCGCGGTGTTACGCAGTACCATTCGCGAGTATTTATGTGGTCACGCCCTCACCCAGCTTGGTATTCCTTCGTCCAATGCCTTGGGCTTTGTGGTCTCAGATACTCGGGTACGCCGTGAGCGTATAGAAGCAGGTGCGGCATTGATGCGCGTGGCTGACAGTCATATTCGATTGGGTCATGTCGAGTGGATTGCCAGCTTTGCTCCTGATTTACTTAGTGAGTTCACTGGCTATATGATTGATACTTACTATCCAGAGTGCCGCGATAGCGAAACACCAGTATTGGCGTTTTTGACCGCAGTGGTTGAGCGTACCGCACGGATGATTGCCGACTGGCAGCTGATTGGCTTTGCTCATGGCGTGATGAATACAGATAACTTATCTATCACGGGCAGTACCTTGGACTTTGGGCCGTTTGGCTTTATGGAGCGATTCAATCCGGCATGGATTAACAATCACTCAGACCATACTGGGCGTTACGCTTATCAGAATCAGCCCGCTATCGGACATTGGAATCTAAATACTTGGCTACCACATTTCATGCGCTTAGAAGGAGTAACACGTGAAACGCTGGCTGACTGTCTGGCACCTTACGAGGCGACCTTTATGCAGCACTATCAGCAAGGGCTATGCCGTAAGCTCGGTCTGCCGCATGAAAAAGAAAGCTTAATGCTGGCCTTTGAGTGGCTCACTTTTCTCGAAGATAATTTACTCGACTATACCAATAGCTTTCGGGCGTTATTGGCTCTCGTAGCGCCAAACGATTATCCTTATGAGCAGCAACTACTGTCTACCATGATGGCAGAGCTCAACGACGAAGCAAATAAAGTTTGGCAAGACTGGTCAGCACGTTATCTGGCGCAATTACAGCCCTTGTCTATGGAACAAGCGTTCAATGACATGCAAGCGAACAATCCTGCTTATGTATTGCGTAACAGCATGGCTCAGCGTGCCATTACCGCCGCTGAACAAGGTCAATTCGAGGAAGTTAATCGTGTATTCGAGCTACTTGCCAATCCTTATGATGTCCAAGCTATCGCTACCGATTTAGATAGTGCGCCGCCTGCACCTCACGCACCGCAAATGCCCATTAGCTGCTCGTCTTAATACATCTACTGTTCGATAGTATTTTAAAACATTATAAAATTAAGGTTGATATTTGGCTCTGTTCTTTGGCATTATCAACCAGCTAAATAATGAATATCATTTTATTATACTGTTCGGACAATTCACGGCTATTGACTAGGCGCGAATTGTCAATAGTGCTAGAATAACTATTTTGCAAAATTGCTTTTTTCGCTGCAATCTAAGCGCCAATCATTACCTTTTTATCGATCATTACCTTTTTTAGTGTAACTGTGCCCTCTTCTTATCATATCTTATGGTTTTTTGAGGGTTCGGCGTTAGTTTTTTATCACCATTTAATCTATTCCAATTTATTCCAACCATGGCAATTATTATGAATGACGATATCACTTTGAATACGGATAACCCTAATACGGAAAAAGAGCAGTTTGAACAAGCTGCCCTCCATTACCATGAGTTTCCAAGACCAGGTAAAATCTCAGTTACCCCTATCAAGCAATTGGCCAACCAACGCGACCTAGCACTTGCCTACTCTCCAGGTGTTGCTGTACCGTGTCTTGAAATTCAAAGAGACCCAGCGTTAGCAGCCAAATATACAGCGCGTAGCAACTTGGTCGGTGTCATCACCAATGGTACTGCCGTACTAGGTTTAGGTAATATCGGCCCGTTGGCGTCAAAACCAGTGATGGAAGGTAAAGGGGTTCTGTTCAAAAAGTTTGCGGGTATTGATGTTTTTGATATTGAAATTGCCCAAAACGATCCAGACAAATTCATTGAAGCCGTCGCTTCTCTTGAGCCGACGTTTGGTGGTATCAACCTAGAAGACATCAAAGCACCAGAATGCTTCAAAATCGAACGTGAATTGCGTAAGCGCATGAACATTCCCGTATTCCATGACGATCAACATGGCACCTCAATCATTGTTGCCGCAGCCATGCTAAACGCTCTGTTGATTACTGGCAAAAAAATTGAAGAGATTAAAATTGTTTGTTCAGGCGCAGGCGCAGCAGCCATTTCTTGCTTAGATATCATTTGCGCCCTTGGTGTTAATAAGAACAACATTATTGTTTCAGATTCACGCGGTATTATCAGTACCAGCCGTGAAAACCTTGACGAAACCAAACAGCGCTATGCTCGTGATATCACGGCTACTTCTATCGAAGAAGTCATGGACGATGTCGATATGTTCCTAGGTCTATCAATGCCAGGCACACTATCAGAAGATATGGTACGCCGTATGGCAAAAGACCCTATCGTCTTTGCACTTGCCAACCCAACACCAGAAATTATGCCCGAATTGGCTCATGCGGTACGTCCAGACGTCATCATGGCAACTGGTCGCTCAGACTATCCAAACCAAGTAAATAACGCGCTATGCTTCCCGTACATCTTCCGCGGTGCATTGGATGTTGGTGCGACAACTGTCAACGAAGAGATGAAAGTCGCTTGCGTAAAAGCAATCGCTGCAATGGCACATGTTGAAGCTACTCCAACTACCAGCGCTAGAAACATCGAAAAGATGCAGAGTTTTGGTCGTGACTACTTAATCCCAGGCCCTCTAGAGCCAAATCTAATCATTGAGATCGCCTCTGCTGTTGCAAAAGCAGCAATGGATTCAGGCGTTGCCACACTACCTATCGATGACATGCAAGCATATCGTCAGCGTCTGTCTGAGTTTGTTTATAACTCAGCGTTTGTGATGAAGCCAATTTTTACTCGTGCTAAAGCTGATCCAAAACGTATTGTGTATTGTGAAGGTGAAGACAACAATATCTTGCTCGCTGTACAAGTCGTCGTTGATGAGAAGCTAGCACAACCTATCTTGGTTGGTCGCCCTTCAGTTATCGAAGCCAATATCAAAAAACTGGGTCTACGTCTAAAAGATGGCGAGAATATTACCATCGTCAACGTTGATGACGATCCTCGCTACAAAGACTACTGGCAGGGCTACTACGAGAAGAACAAACGCCGCGGTGTAAGCATTGAGCTTGCTCGTCGTGATGTTCGCCGTAAGACGACTCTGATTGGTTCTTTGCTAGTCGAAAATGGTGCGGCAGATGGCATGGTATGTGGTACATTTGGCCATTATCAATTGCATCTAAAATACGTTGAAAGCGTCATTGGTAAAAAAGAAGGTATGAACGACTTTTATGCGATGAATGCCGTATTGATGCAAGATCGTAATATCTTTATCGCTGATACTTATGTTCATGAAGACCCAACGGCTGAGCAATTGGCTGAAATGACGGTCTTGGCAACTGATCAGTTACGTCGTTTTGGTATCACGCCACGTGTCGCGCTAGTGTCTCATTCTAACTTTGGTGCTTCAAATCGTGCCAGCGCTGTCAAAATGCGTAAGGTTCATGAGCTACTAACCAATATGAATGTCGACTTTGAGTTTGAAGGCGAAATGCAAGGTGACGCCGCGCTGAATGAGCATATCCGTCTAAACGACATGCCATCAAGTCCGTTAAAAGGTGCAGCAAACTTGCTCATCTTGCCAACACTTGATGCATCAAACATCGCTTTCAACCTGCTTAAAACCGCAACTGGCAGTGCTTCTATTGGCCCTATCCTATTAGGTACCAATAAGCCAGTACATATTTTGACGCCATCAGCGACAGCACGTGGTATCGTCAACATGACTGCACTGACCGTTACTGAAGCTCAGGATTTAGAGAACGAAGCTCAGAAATAGCTCAACGATAGTATGAGTGTGTTATTAGCATCATCACTGTAATTTATTTATGGAGATGGTCTGCTATACTAAAACCAGTCAGTGCTTTATTAAAAGCGCTGACTGGTTTTTTTGTCAATCACCCTTTCACTAGTGTCAATTAAGTCGATAAATAGGAACTATTATGCAAGTTTATCTCGTCGGCGGCGCAGTACGTGATCGATTGCTAGATCGTCCTATTAAAGACAAAGACTTCGTCGTCGTTGGCGCTACTGTAGCAGAGATGATTGCTGCTGGATTTCAACAAGTGGGCGCAGATTTCCCTGTGTTTTTGCATCCGACCAGTCATGAAGAGTATGCGCTAGCACGTACCGAACGCAAGCAAGGACGAGGCTATCAGGGCTTTAGTGTCCATGCCAGCCCTGAAGTGACGCTGTTGGAAGATTTGCAACGACGCGACTTAACCGTCAATGCCATGGCAATCGAAGTCACGAGCCTCACTGACGACACTCCTATCAGTGGCGAAGTAGTCGATTATTATGGTGGACTGAGTGACATAAAAAGCAAAACCCTACGCCATGTCGCCAGCGCTTTTAACGAAGATCCATTACGGGTGCTTAGAACGGCGCGCTTTTATGGGCGTTATTATGACTTAGGCTTTACGATTGCTGATGAGACCTTGGCATTAATGCGCCAGTTGGTCAGCTCGGGCGAACTGTCACATTTGAGTAGTGAGCGCATTTGGCAAGAATCGAGCCGCGCAATGATGCAGGTCTCTCCTCAGGTATACTGGCAGCAGCTGTTCGAAATAGATGCTTTAACAGAATACTTTGCGCCCTTACATCAGATGTGGAGCGCTAATGGTCACATACGAGAGACGGTACAGACCGCGCTGTATTTCGCGGGTCAAATGCAATTAAATCTATCACAACGCTGGGCGTTATTACTGTCCAGTCTTAATCCAGCGTTATTTGATTTAACACCCAGTGAAACGATGCCTGCCACAAAAGCTATTACTGAAATAGGCAATGCCGCCAAAGTACCAAAGGCTCAAACTCAGTTTGCGACTTTATTCGTGCAGCAAGGCGAAAAATTAAAGCGTATAAATGGGCTTAGCGCGAGTGAAAAAATAGACCTTATCCAAGCCTGTAGTGCCCATAAAGAGCCTGATAAGCTCTCGCAACTGCTAGTGACCAGCCACGTGTTACAGCTCGCCTCTCAGCACCGTGAGATGATGCTAGCCTTAGGCAGCTTCCATGCTATCGGTGTCAAAGATATCGAATCAGACCTCAAAGGTCCAGCGATTGGTGCGGCATTGCGACAAGCCAGAATTGAACACTTACAAGCGCACGATATGTCTTTAACACCCTCTGAAAAGATGGCTTAAAAATCACTCTCAAATGTCTACTAAAACTTAACTATGAATCAAAAAATTAACACCTCTCTAGCAGAAAACACCGTTGCACCAGTGATGCTCGTGACTGGCAGTGCTAAGCGTATCGGTGCCGCCATTATCACAGCCGCACACCGTCAAGGCTACCGTGTCATTATCCATTGTCATCATAGTGAGCAAGAAGCCAATGCCCTAGCCGATGAGCTCAATGAAAATCGAGCCGATAGTGCCGTGGTAATCGTCGCTGATTTGGCAATCGTTAATGACAGCTCGGCTCTTAGCCAGTTCATCCAAAATATTATAGAAAGTTTTGGTCAGCTCGATGTGCTGGTACATAATGCGTCACGGTTTTATCCAAGTGCGCTTGGTAGTATCGAAAAAGCACAATGGGACGAATTGTTTTTGACCAATGCAAAAGCGCCCTTACTATTAAGCCAAGCGTTATATCCGTATCTGAAAGCACGGCAAGGTTGCATCATTAGCCTACTCGATATCCATGCGCACAATAAACCATTCAGCACTTATACCGTCTACAATATGGCAAAGGCCGCTCACCGGATGATGGTGCAATCTCTCGCACTCGATATGGCACCTGATGTGCGCGTCAATGGTGTTGCCCCTGGGGTAAATATTTTACCTGAGACTGATAGCGACCAAGCGCTTGATAATGAGCAACAACACAGCATTATCGACTCTATTCCTATGCAAAGAATAGGCAAACCAGCTGACATTGCCTATTGCGTGCTCTATTTAGCTGGCGCAAGTTATGTGACTGGCGAGATTATTGCGGTTGATGGCGGGCGTAGTTTGACGTTGGCTGGTGGCAGTTATTAACAAGTCATCAAATACTCTGCGCTACTTGTTAACTTTTACTTGAAAAATTCAAAAAATAAGGTATCATTGTCCGTCTAGCGTTAGGGCCCATAGCTCAGTTGGTTAGAGCAGAGGACTCATAATCCTTTGGTCGTAGGTTCAAGTCCTACTGGGCCCACCAAATTCAAACCCTTACAGTCATTGACTTGTAAGGGTTTTTTATTGTCTAAAATTCAGAAAAATATAATATATAGTCAGTTCAATATAAAATCGATACAGCCCATGTCAGATAACCGTTTATCTAGGGTCTACCCTAGATAAATGGTTCATTTCCTTTTTAACCCACCTTTTTAGCTGATGTAATTGACGTTTTGGATTACTGTCGTTAAAACGCCTCTCACATTCCTTTAAAAATAGATGGAAATGCTCTTTTGGTATGCCATTATATTTACGCATATGTCACTTGGCTTGGTTCCTTCAACAGTGCTGAACGTATTCTTCTAGATAGTTCTGAACATATTTGTCTGAATATAATTACCTTACAAACTCGAAAGCAAAACACTGGTTTCGCTATTGAGAATGCCGTCAATTTCTCTTACTTGACGCAGTACTTCATCAAACTCTCTCAAGCTTGTCGTGTGTATCTCTCCTACCAAGTCCCATGCCCCATTGGTCGTATGTAGCTTAATCAGCTGCGGGATACCCCGCAGTTTCCTAATCACTTGTGACGTAGACTTTCCTGTTACTTCAATCATCATCATCGCTTTGACAGTTTCTTTATCTAGTGCCTCATGCACTCGAATCGTAAATCCTAAAATAGCGCCGTTATGCATCAGTCTATCCAATCTATTTTGGACAGTGGCACGAGAGACTTTGAGTTTTTTAGCAAGGTTTGAGATGGTTGCTCGACCATCTTGTCGAAGTTCAGATATCAGTTCGCTATCTAAAGAATCATAAGTGTAATACGCCATAAAAACGCTTCCTTCATTGAATTTTGACATTATGATAAGTAACACCTAACAATATGTCAAAAATAGGTCCATATTTAATAACTTATTGACATTTTAACTGACAATTATAGTTGGTAGGATATTAATTGTCGGTTCAATAAACAATATTCATGAAAAGGAACAGCATTAATGTCTAAATTTATCGTATCACCCAAGGAAGGCGTGCCATTCGTTAGTGTACAAGCGATGGCTAAAATGATTCATGATTATGGCGTTGAGCAATGTATTACAGATCTAGTGGATGCTTTAGAGCAAGATTTTCTTCGTTGGGATCAATTTGAAAAATCTTCTCGCTTTGCTTCGCATTCCAAAGACGGTGTCATCGAGTTGATGCCAGTAAGCGATGGAGAGATGTTTGCTTGCAAATATGTCAATGGTCATCCAATCAATACCAAACGAAACTTGCAGACCGTAGCGGCGATGGGTATATTGTCTGACGTCGAAAATGGCTATCCTATTTTGCTGACAGAGATGTGTATCCTGACGGCATTGCGTACGGCTGCCACATCAGCTATGTTGGCCAAACATTGCGCGCCAAAAGGCGTTACAAAACTGGCGTTAATAGGAAACGGCGCTCAGTCTGAATTTCAAGCATTGGGTATGAAAGCCATCATGGGTATTTCTGAAGTTCGTTTGTATGATGTTGATCCAGCGGCCTCGCAGAAAACGGCTGATAACCTTTCAGACTCAGGTTTGAAAGTGATTGTTTGTCGCACGTTAGAAGAAGCTGTTTTAGGTGCAGAGATCATTACTACCTGTACGGCTGACAAAACCAATGCCACTATTTTACGAGACGATATAATAAAAAAAGGTGTTTATATCAATGCGATAGGCGGTGATTGTCCTGGTAAGACAGAGCTGGATAAAAATATATTAATGCGCGCAGATCATGTGATTGTGGAGTTTGAGCCTCAGACACGCATTGAGGGGGAAATCCAAAATCTATCAAGCGACTTCCCTGTTACTGAGTTTCATCGCATCCTCAAAGGTGAAGTGCAAGCTCGAACGTCAGATGATGATCTAGTCGTGTTCGATGGCGTTGGGTTTGCATCAGAAGACTTTACAGCTTTGGTATTTTTGCGTGATTTGATCAAAAAGCAGGGAGGGTATGAGATTTTAGATATGATCCCTCAGCAAGCTGACCCTAAAAACCTATATTCAGTAGTGAAAGAACATAGCAAAGATCGCAGCATAGTGACGAATGAAGCTGAATCGGTGGCTGCGGCCATGTCGTAAGTGATTAATACAATCGCTATTGATACAACAGTAATTAGCACAAAAAAATGATAAGCACTTCTCATTTTGTGTAGCGTTTAAAATCTGCATCATTTTTTTAAATTTTATCTATATTTAGCAAGGCTCTTGGATAGTTATGGATATGTTTATTGTTTTAAATATATCTACTAATTTTCAAGAGCTTTAATATATAAAAACGAATTTAATTTAACTGATGTAAAAATTATTTTATTTAATAGAGACAAAATCATGACTGATATGATGAAAAATATAAGAATAGTAGAAGTTTATTCAGATATCGCAGGATATAAAAAAGGCGCCTCTCTAGGCATTGATGCATTAAAAGCGTCATCAAAAGAGCTTAATGCAGATTATTTTGAAAAATTGCAATTCGACAGTATTGAGGATGATAGCAACAGTGAAGGGGAATCACAATTTGCGCATGCAAAATATGCTGATGTGATTGAACCGATTATCTCTAAGTTAGCACATAAGATAAAAGATATAAGAAATGAGAATAAATTCCCAATTGTCTTAGCTGGAGATCATTCTAGCTGCGCAGGAACAATGCATGGCCTAAAAATGGCGCATCCTGATGCTGAAATTGGTGTGGTCTATATAGACGCACACGCTGATTTTCATTCACCATACACCAGTGGATCAGGAAATATGCATGGTATGCCTTTGGCGATGGCTTGTGCCATTGACAATCTAGAATGCCAGCGCAATGAGCTTTCTGAAAAAGAAAAAGAGTATTGGGAAAAATTAAAGTTCATGGCATCAAGCGAACCCTCAATCAAGCCAGAAAATGTGGTCTTTTGTGCCGTTAGAGATTATCAAGAAGAAGAGATGGATTTAATTAGAAGACACAAGATCCCTTTATATAGCGTTGCTGAAATCACTCAAAAAGGCATCAGTTCCACAGTAGAGGAAATTTTCAAAAAATTAGAATACTGTGATCATATTTATGTCTCATTTGATGTTGATAGCGTTGACCCTTTGTATGTGCCAGGAACCGGTACGCCTGCAATGAATGGCCTGTCATACGAACAAGCCATGCAACTTAATATAGAGCTAATCAAGAATAAGAAAGTATGCTGTTGGGAAATGGCAGAAATCAATCCTTTGTATAATAATTCAAAAGATGACTCGACCAGAATATTTAAAATTTTAGAAAAAGTGACGCAGTCCCTTTTAAAGAATTACTAATATTAAATATTAAAATGAGTTAAAGCATCTAGCCTAAATATATTGATTGCGAATATTTTTAGGCTAGTTAAAAAATGGACTGCGAGTAACAATAATATGGACATTATTAAATCTAGTTCTTCAAGTCAAGATGTTAGCAGTATCAATATCAAACAATTTTTAAAATTCTTTATACCCTCTATAATAGGTTTGATGCTCTTTGTATTTCCAATTCCCTATGTAGATGGTAAATTTGTATCATATGCAGAAGGGTTTACCATTCCTATCTCTGTGTTAAAGGATTATATACAAGGGTATATGGGTGACCTTTTGCCATTGTTTGTTGTAATCTCTATTATGATTACACTGTGTTGTACGCTATATACTAAAATCATGAAGCCTTCATTGATTTTGAATAATGCATTTTTAAACAACTTACTGAACGTCACAACCCCTTGGCTTATTATTAGAATGCTTGGTGCGTTTTTTGTTGTCGTTACCTATTTTAAATTTGGGTTTGAGGCAATATATTCAGATAATATTGGCGGCTTAATATTATATGAATTAATGCCAATACTTTTTATTGTATTTTTCTTAGCTGGATTATTGCTGCCACTACTACTTGATTTTGGCTTATTAGAGTTTTTTGGTGTTTTATTAAGTAAAGTAATGAGACCTCTATTTGGTTTACCAGGTAGGTCATCTGTCGATTGTCTAACCTCATGGTTGGGTGATGGCACTATTGGTGTATTATTGACTGATAAACAATTGGAAGGCGGGTTTTATACCAAAAAAGAAGCAGCCGTTATTGCGACAAGCTTTTCAGCAGTATCGATTACATTCTGTTTGGTTGTCATCTCTCAGGTTAAGCTAGAAAGCTACTTTCTCAATATGATTGGAGTGGTTGCTTTATGCGGGATCGTTTGTGCCTTGATAGTACCAAGGTTATTGCCTTTATCTAGAATTGAAGATACGTATGTAGTAGAAAATAGTGATAGAGATCATGAAACTATCCCTGAAGGAAAAACGTTATTTACGCACAGTTTGCATAAAGCCGTTCACAGAGCAGAGAAGAGTCCAAGTTTTTCTACCTTCTTAAAGGATGGATTAAAGAATATTTTAGATATGTGGATCGGAATATTACCCGTCGTTATGGCAATCGGGACTATGGGCTTAATCGTTGCAGAAGAAACCCCTATATTTGATTATCTAGGTATGCCGTTTATCCCATTCTTAGAGTTATTGAATATACCTTTTGCGGTAGAAATGTCAAAAACCATTATGGTAGGTTTTGCCGATATGTTCTTGCCTGCGATTATCGGGTCTTCAATAGAATCAGAGTTAACTCGGTTTGTCATCGCTTGCTTGTCAGTTTCTCAATTGATCTATATGTCTGAAGTAGGCGGATTAATTTTAGGCACAAAAATTCCAGTGAGCTTTTTTCAGTTGTTAATCATCTTTCTATTAAGAACTATTATCTCACTACCGATTATTGCATTATGTGCTCATATGATTTTTTAATAATATTAAATTGCAATTTTTGCTTCGCAAGAGGATTTTCTGAAAGCCTGATACACTGATTCTGAACAAAAGATCAGCAGCAAAAAACCACCTTGACAGGTGGTTTTTTATTGCTGGTATCAATCTACTCACAAGATTGTCGGTTTGCAAAACCAACTACCCTCTCCGACATAATAGGCTCATCAACTGCCTTTTTTCATTTAGTATTTTACTTAGGTGATGTGCTTAATATAGTCAAAATACCCCAAAAACGCTACGATACTGCTGATATCAATTTTTTGTAGCCTCTGTCTGCACAGGCACAGCAAGCAAGAAAAATTGATGTCAGCAGCGCATGATGTATCGATTTTACTTTTCACTGACTATATTAGGATTTGTTATATCTAATTTATAAAACTAAAAAGAAGTACGACGATAGTTGCGGTATTTAGGCAACCAAAAATTGGCTTTTAATTGACGTTCTAAGTTCTCTGCCGTGACAGGTAGTGCCAGTTTATCTTCAATCGCTTGTCGTGCGACTGCATAGGCTATTTTTTCACTGATCTCTCTAATGACTCTAATGGGCGGTAATATTGCACCTGGTGCTTTTTCATACTCCATTGATATATCGGCAAGTGCTTGGCTTGCCGCCATTAGCATATTATCGCTGATACCCGTCGCACGTGATGCTAAGACACCTAGACCAATACCGGGGAAAATATAGCTGTTATTACACTGCGACACTTCGAAAGTCTGTCCTTCAAAAGTAGTATGAGGAAAAGGACTTCCGGTTGCCACGATTGCCTTACCACGACTCCAGTTTGTTACTTCTTGCGGTGTCGCTTCAACACGAGATGTTGGGTTTGAAAGCGGTAATACAATCGGATGCTCAGTATTCACACATAAAGCTTCGATTACCTCTTGGGTGAACAGACCTTTTTGTCCACTGACGCCAAATAGTACCGTTATTTTTGCTTGCTTCACCACTTGCGCCAAACCAAGCTTTTTACTTTTATCCCAACTTGCAATAGCCGATTCTTTTTGTACTAACGGTTCTTGGAATTTTTGTAGCTCTGTCATGCCATCAGTAAGCAAGCCATAACGGTCCACCATAAATACTTGGCTGCGAGCCTGCGCCTCCGTCAACCCTTCACGTTGCATTTGGCGAATAATATGCTCAGCAATACCGCAACCAGCAGATCCTGCGCCTAAAAACGCAATATTCTGTTGGCTAAGCTTTTGACCTTTATTCAAGCACGCTGCAATCAAGGTACCGACTGAAACAGCAGCAGTGCCCTGAATGTCATCATTAAAGCAGCATAATTGGTCACGATATTTATTCAATAATGGTGTCGCATTCTCTTGGGCAAAATCTTCAAATTGTAATAATGCCTCAGGCCAGCGGCGCTTAACGGCTTGAATAAATAAGTCTACAAACTCATTATATTCATCACCCGAGATGCGTGGATTTCTCCAGCCCATATACATAGGGTCGTCAAGCAATTGCTGATTATTGGTGCCGACATCTAACAAAATTGGTAGGCAATAAGCGGGGCTAATACCACCACAAGCCGTATATAACGACAATTTACCAATGGGAATACCCATACCGCCAATGCCTTGATCCCCTAGGCCTAATATACGTTCACCATCAGTGACAACGATTACCTTCACGTTTTGTTTGGTGGCATTTTGCAGCATGTCATCGATTTTATGACGCTCAGGATAAGAGACAAACAAACCACGTTTGCGGCGATAAATCTGAGAGAATTTTTCACATGCTTGGCCAACGGTTGGTGTATATATGAGCGGCATGACTTCTTCAATATGCTGCTCAATCAAATGATGAAATAAAGTTTCATTAGTATCTTGAATATTACGCAGATAAATATGCTTATCCATATCATTAGTGAATGAACGCAGTTGATGATAAGCGCGTAATGACTGCTCTTCAATCGTCTCAATGTTATGAGGCAGTAGGCCTGTTAAATTAAAGCTATCGCGCTCTTCTGATGAAAAAGCGCTACCCTTATTTAGTAAAGGGGTTTCCAATAATGCAGGGCCTGCAAAGGGAATATATAACGGACGTTTGGTTTGCATAATAAAATCTTCTTGTTAGAGGCGTATGAGTGAAAAAATTAATGGGTTAAATATTTTACTTATTCATTAAATTCACAGTCATTATTTACATTTATTGAGCGATGCTGAAAAAATCATGGCAGTAAATTTGGTCAACCAACCACTCGACGATAAGTGTATCATGACCAAGAAAATACAGAGCGATAATACGGAATTCAAAGTAGAATCGGGCAAAAGATAGCAGATAATAATGCTAATTCTATTGCAACTGCTCAGCAATTAGGAAAAGCGATGCAAAAGCTACCTAATTGGCAGAACAAAACCAATCAAGGCAAGCTTGTCGCCACAGAATCCTATTATACTGGAGTTGTGGCAGCTCTTGAAGGAATCAAGCAACTCAAACGCCAATTAAAAATAGCTGAAGAAGAACGAGAGATATTAAATAAAGAAGGATGAAGCGAGGCACGGCTTTGTCTCTACATAAGATGAAAGCTGTGCTCGCATTGGAATTCAGAAGGGTTTGGGCTTTAAAGCACCAAGGCAGAGGTGGTTTGCTTATTATCTCTCAACATATTACAGTCAAAATATCCCAAAAACGCGACGATACTGCTGATATCAATTTTTTGTAGCCTCTGTCTGCACAGCAAGCAAGTAATATTGATATCATCAGTGCGCGATGTATCCATATTACTTTTCACTGACTATAATTTAGAAGTTATATTTGGCCATTACTTCAACTTGCTGACCTTTTTTTACCTGTGATAGCGTTTTGTCGCTACGATCTCTCCACTCGATACCAATGTCTAGATCTGGTAGATACTCATAGACAAGGTTGATACTTTTTACATTTACAGAAGTATCTGCTTCATCATCCACCATAATTTCACCATAGCGCATATTGCTCATCAGTTTTTCTGTGAACTTGTGCCTGTAACCGATCGTGTAGCCCGTCTGCGAGACAAGCTTACCGTCTTCCGCATCGCAATCTAAATCGCCCGTCGTGCCAAGGGCTCTTCCCACACAGACGGTAGAATAGACGCCCATCCCTTTACCGTTATACACGCTCGCATGTAGCGAGTCATTGCCCAGTTTTAGTTTACCTGCCAAAGAGACACCGACGCCTATATCCGAATCGTCTCTATTTTTGGCCTCACGAGCAGTGACCGCCACGTTATAGCTAAGATCAGATATATTATTCTTGTAGCTAGCTACCATATCAGGCAGATTAGCTTCGTCATAAACAGGGTCTTGAGCGGTAAAACGAAATCCTTTATGAGTGTAGTGCACCGTCAAATCTGGACGAATATCAGCGCCGCCACCAGAGATGGTTCCCAGTCCCGTTCCCCGAAAGTCAAGCTGATCAGTCAAAAGTGGATAGACCGCTAAGAACTGACCATTCCACGTCTTACCGACGGTCAAATCATCGACCTGAACATAAGCATGGCGGAGCCGCAAGTCTGAACCACCATTTGCGGCATTACCATAAAAGTCGCCTTCAATAAAACCCGTTAGCTTTTTGTCCTCTACGTTCTTCGTGGTTTTAACATTAATCCGAGATTGTCGTCCACTTCCTTTGAACTCAGACTCCCCTTCATCGGGAGAATAAAATATGCCTTCCGCTTTAACATAACCACCGATGCTTAAAGTGGTATCTCCATTGGTGACAAGGTCTATCGCTTGTGCCTGTACGCATGCTCCAAGAACAGCCAAACCAAAAGACAACTTTTTGATATAAAGCATAACCTACACATTCCTTGTGTTGTTTTAAAATCCATTTAAGTTAATTTAAATTCATTAAAATCTCTGCTGCTACCGTGCTTTTAATACCATAACTATCAGCGCCACCTTTTTGTGTAAAACCCATGCAGCCTATTTTAGTTAAAACTTTCAAAAGCAGTAATCGCGGCTT
This sequence comes from Psychrobacter sp. K31L, assembly GCF_017942195.1. Taxonomy (NCBI): domain Bacteria; kingdom Pseudomonadati; phylum Pseudomonadota; class Gammaproteobacteria; order Moraxellales; family Moraxellaceae; genus Psychrobacter; species Psychrobacter sp. K31L. The sequence goes on from NZ_JAGKSC010000003.1 coordinate 277,095, forward strand.
TTTTAGTGTCATCGATATTTTTCTTTTTTCCACTGGTTTTATCAAGATATACCAGCACGGACTCACCCTTAGCAACGATGGTATTTAACACCGTACTATAATAGGTATATTCATGAATCAGACTGGCATTGCCAATTTTCTTGACTCGAACTCCAATCCATAAGGTATCGGGGTGAGTCACGGGTTTGAAGTATTGACAGGATGATGCTGCCATGACGGAAAAAGTATTTTCATTAAATAGATTCAATTGACTGTTGTAGTAAATACGAGCGTTTTGGGCATAAGTGTAATAGACCACATTATTGACGTGACCAAAAGCATCCATATCGCCCCACGCTACTTGTTGAGAGTAGATAACCGCGAAGCCATGCATGGGATGGTTTTTGTCTTTATCCAGCACCTCTTGGATTTCCGGTAATATCGCTAAAGCTTTCATAGTTTTCTCGTCTCGTCATGCCAGTGAACGTACATGTTATTGACACATACGTTAAAATTTTCAGTAAGCTCAAATGTTTTTTTTGCAATTATCTTTTGCAGTCATCGATGGAATTTTTGGATTAAATGAGTTTTTCTGCGCACATTATCCGCATTCTTTTCTTATCGAGCTTACCCACACTGGTTCTTGGCATTTCTGCTAAAAACTTGATTTCGCTTGGCACGCCATACTTTGGTAAATGGCCTTTCTCTACCGCTTGATGACCTAAGGCTAAAATATCATCCGCTTTGGTATCGACATATTCAGGTTTCAAAACGACTAACGCTAAAGGACATTCGCCCCATCTTTCATGTGGCACGCCAATGACGGCAACATCAGCGACGCTGGGATGGAAGGATAAAATAGTCTCGACCTCAAGCGAAGATACCCACTCACCACCAGACTTAATCACATCCTTAAGCCGATCCGTAATGCTTAGCGTGCCGTCAGCAGTAATACAGGCAATATCTTGGGTATGCATCCAGCCACCACGCCATAACTCATTGCCAGCATCTGGGTTTTTAAAATAACTCTGAGTCAGCCAAGGCGATCGAATGACCAACTCCCCTGTCGACTCGCCATCCATTGGTAAAGCTTTGCCGTTTTCATCCCAAATTTCCATTGAGACGAGCATAATTGGTGAGCCAGATAAACAACGATAATTGAGCTGATCCTTCATTTCCATCGAGTCCGTTTTATCATCGAACACCGCTCTCGATAACACGGGACAAGACTCTGACATCCCAAATCCCGACATAAACTCAATACCGCTTTCAATGGCTGCTTTGGCCAAACCTTCATTCAACTTTGAGCCACCGAGTAACAACTTCAGACCCTCAAACTTACGTCCTCGTGCTGCCATCTCTTTTAATAGCATCTGCAAAATTGCTGGAACGCCATGTGAAAGCGTGACTTTGTGCTGCTCGATTAAATCCACTAACGTGGGAGCTAGATAGCGCCCCGGATACACTTGCTTAAGCCCTATCATGGTTGCCCCATACGGCCAGCACCAAGCATGCACATGGAATAATGGCGTCATTGGCATGTACACATCATTGTAGCGCGCGCCTTGACCTTCGGCATTTAGCGCAGATGCTAACGTACTTGCCAGCGTCTGCAATACAATCTGTCGATGGGTAAAGAAAACCCCCTTTGGATCGCCCGTCGTGCCACTGGTATAAAATGTGGTGGCGATGGTATTTTCATCGAAATCTGGAAAGTCAAACGCATCGCTGGCCGCCGCTAGCATGGCTTCATATTCACCTTCGACATAATCTGGCATGCTAGCTTGCTCAGTTTTTGTATCGTTCTTTGTATCGTCTTCGCCATACTCAGCATCATCAAAGCCAGTATCATCGAGCCAAACAATTTTCTCGATAGAAGGGGCTTCATGACGATAATTTTTAGCCATTGGCTCAAATTCAGCATTTAGTAACAAGGCTTTTGGTTTGGCGTGGTTGATGGTATACAGCACTTTATCTTCAGCTAGGCGTACATTGACCGTTTGCAAAATCATGCCAGACATCGGCACAGCAAAATACGCTTCAAGGTAACGATGACTGTCCCAATCCATAACGGCCACCACATCGCCTGCTTGCAAACCCATGTTTTTAAGTACGTTTGCCAAGCGATTAACGCGCTTAAAAAATTCAGCATAGGTATAAGTGACCTTATCGGCATAACTAATGGTTTGATCCGTAGAGGCAATTTTTGCACGGTTTAGCAGCTGCTTGATAATCAAAGGAAAACCATACGCTTCTTGAGCTTGTTGGTAATCCTCATGTTGGTTAAGTATAGAAGTCATTATTGTCGTCCTTGATAATAAAATAGTATGGCGAGGGCATATAGTTGATTCAATTTAAAAGAAGGGCAAGGCAAGCGAGGTTAACGCTGTCACTCTTTTATAGTGGATTAACGAAAGAATTAAACTCGTTCTATCACCATGGCAAGCCCCTGCCCAATGCCAATGCATAAGCTGACCACTGCGTATTTTTCGCCCGTGCGCTGTAGCTCTCGTGCCGTACTTAATGCAAGTCTTGCCCCTGATGCACCAAGCGGGTGTCCGACGGCAATCGCACCGCCATTGGGGTTAACGCGCTTGTCATCAAAGTCAATTTCTAGACCTTTTAGACAGCCAAGTACTTGTGAGGCAAATGCTTCATTAATCTCAATGATGGACATATCATCAAGGGTCAAATCAGCACGTTTCAATGCCAGTTTGATGGCCTCAACAGGTCCTACGCCCATAATATTTGGCTCAACACCCATGGCGCCAGATGAGAGAATCTTAGCAATAGGCTTAAAACCTAACTTTTCTTCTGCTTGCTTTGAGCCAATAATGAGCGCAGCTGCACCATCATTGATACCTGACGCATTACCTGCTGTGACCACACCTTCACTATTTAAAGGTTTAAGTTTTTGCAGTGCTTCCACAGTAGATGTGGCGCGAGGATGCTCATCTTCTGTTATCGCCTTTTCGGGTAATTTTCTACCTTGCGATACCATAATTGGCGTTATTTCATTGTCAAAGAAACCCGCTTGTTTGGCGGTTTGATATTTAGCTTGTGAGGCTGCTGCGAATTTATCAGCTTGCTCGCGAGTGATACCATATTTGCGAGCGACGTTATCACCCGTTTGCGGCATGCTGTCGCTGCCAAATTCTTTAGTCAAAAGAGGATTCGGGAAACGGCTGCCAATGGTCGTATCAAATACTTTAAATTCACGACTAAAAGGCGTTTCGGTCTTAGCAAACACAAAGGGCGCGCGGGTCATTGACTCAACGCCACCTGCTAAAAATATATCCCCTTCGTTACAAGTGATACTACGAGCGGCATCGATGACGGTAGACAGACCTGAGGCACATAAACGGTTGACAGTTTGACCGGGGGTTTTTACATCTAGTCCTGCTAGCAATGCGGCATTACGGGCGATATTTCGTGAATCTTCACCCGCTTGGTTGGTGTTACCGATTAGCACTTCGTCAAAAATATCGTTAGGCAGTTGGTGCTTTTCGACCAAAGCTTTCATCACTGTCGCAATCATGTCATCAGGACGTACGGTGGCTAGTGCGCCTCCATGGCGACCAAAAGGGCTTCTTAATCCGTCATAAATATAGGCGTCTAACATAACTGTTCCTTGTTGTGTTTTAAGGGTGTATTTGATTGAAATATATGGTTTATTAAATTGGCCTAGCTCTTAGCGTTGATGATTGCTCTGTTGAGTAAATAATGAGATGCCTAACTTGGCACGGCGCTGTAACCATGGGCTTGGACGGTAACGCGGATCACCTGTTAACCCATAAATACGCTCTAAGATAAGTAAAATACGTTCGGCACCAAGCTCGTCCCCCCATGAGATAGGACCATACGGATAACCCAATCCAAGCTTAACGGCATTGTCGATATCTTCAGGAGAAGCAATACCTTGCATCGCAATATCACAGCCTAAATTAATCACCATAGCAACGACTCGCTGCGCCACAAAGCCCGTGCTTTCGGCAATTAGCGTGGCATCGACAGCAACCTCTGAGTCCTCATCTGAGCTTTTACCGAGCTTATTATTTCTACCAAATAGGGCATAAGCTTGCACCACAAAATTATCCTCTGTGACGATACTTGGCATGAGAGTACGATGCTTGGATAAGTCAGTCAGCATATCAATGGCGACCGCTTGTTTAGGATTGACTTGATAGCGAATAGCAGCGTTGGTGGTATCTTCGCCATAAATTGCCAGTAATATTAAACTGTCAGAATTTGGCTGATCATTATCGTCGATAATAATATTGCTAGCGTTTAGATGGTCAATCAGCTGTTTTTTATCTTCTGCTAAATCTGCGCCAATCCAAACTGAGAGGTTTGAGGTATCAGCATCAGCCCCTTTTTGAGAAAACTTATCTTTAGAAACTGATGCTTCAAACGATGATTGTTTAGACGTATTTGATGTCACTTTTTGACCGTTTTTGTACTGGTAGAAGCCTTCGCCAACTTTACGACCAAGCTTGTTACCCGTTAGCATTTGACGAGTTAAAGGATGGGGACGATAGCGAGGCTCAAAGTAATATTGGTTATAAATCGACTCCATAACCGGATGAGAGACATCGATACCAGTAAGATCAAGCAGCTCGAATGGCCCCATGCGAAAGCTAGCGCCTTCACGTAAAATACGGTCGATGTCCTCAAAACTAGCGATCCCTTCGCCTAATATCTTTAATGCCTCTGTACCAAAAGCTCTACCGCCATGATTGACAATAAATCCTGGGGTATCTTTTGCGACGACTCCTAAATGCCCCATACGTTTGGCTAGAGTTGTAAGCGTTTCTACTACTGAAAGTTTGGTAGAAATGCCCGGAATCACTTCAACGATTTTCATTAAGGGTACTGGGTTAAAAAAGTGAAATCCTGCCACGCGCTCTGGGTGCTCGCAATCGGAGGCTATCGCCGTCACCGCTAGCGATGAAGTGTTGGTTGCCAAAATCGTCTCGGCAGGGACAATGCTTTCTAACTGTTTAAAAAGCTGTTTTTTTATGTCTAAATTTTCAATGATTGCTTCAATAACGACATCGACATCGGCAATTTTGGCTATATCTTCAATCACGGTTAGATTCGATAAAGTAGACTGTAGCTGCTCATCAGTAAACTTACCTTTAGCCGCTAGTTTCTGTAACATAGCTTGAAGCGATTGACGTCCCTGCTCAGCAGCGCCTGCTTTGGCATCAAATAACAGCACTTTAATGCCTGCTTGGGCGGCGATTTGAGCAATACCCATACCCATAATACCGGTGCCAACAATGGCCAATGATTTAACAGTCATAATAATCCTTTATATGGTCTTGTTAATTTATATGCTCTTATTGAATAGTCTCGTTTTCAAAGTATATGTGCTGTTTCTTTCTATGCTTTAAGAAATTTACGCTTTGAGAAGTCTATGTTTCGAAAGGTCTATGCTTTGACAAGCTACTGACCTTTATAATTCGCGTCACGTTTTTCTAGAAAGGCTTTCGCGCCTTCTTTTTGATCTTCGGTATCAAATAAAATTTGAAAGGCTTTACGCTCCAAAGCCAACGCAGCTTGTAGCGGCATATCCACCCCAAGATTGGCGACTTCTTTAATTTGGGTTAAAGCAATCGGCGAATAACCTGCGAGTTGTTCAGCAATCTCGATGGCACGATTAATAGTCGCCTCATCCTCGACCACTTCAGAGACCAGCCCCATTTGATCCGCAGTTTCAGCACTTATCATGTCGCCTGTTAGTATCAGCTTCATGGCTTTATGTTTGCCAATCACGCGAAACAAACGCTGCGTACCCCCTGCTCCGGGCATCAGTCCGATTTTGATTTCTGGTTGTCCAAACTTAGCAGACTTGCCAGCAACGATGATGTCGGCATGCATAGCAAGCTCACAGCCACCGCCAAGCGCATAGCCATTTACCGCTGCGATAATCGGCTTGCGACAATTGGTGATGGCATCCCAATAACGCTCGCTGTGGCGTAAATACACATCGACTGTTTTGGCAGTTAAGAAATCATTGATGTCAGCACCGGCCGCAAACACCTTATCACCACCCGTCAGCACGATAGCTTTGGTCTTTGGGTCATCGTTTAATTTGATGAAAATCTCTGCCATTTTTTCGCGTAATTCAGTGTTCAAAGCATTGCGAACCTTGGGACGATTGAGTGTTATCAGGCTCACGCCATTGTCTAACGTTTCACAAATGATGATTTGCTCTTCCATGATGCTGTCCTTTAAGTAATGTCTTTAGGTAAACCGCCACCCTTAAAACAGACTAATAATTATGATTATTAATACCGCATAGCGATATTAAGTACCAATATATACTGTTTATTTTCTTTTGTGAAGAGTAAAAGCCAGTTAAATTGATAAATAAACAGACCGTTAATACCTCGTCTCTTTTATAAATACCGCATTGCGGTTTTTTAAACCAAAAGTATTGTAATCCAATAAATTATCGATTATGCTGTTTATTCAAATTAATTATGAAGCCCTCATCAATCAATATTAGACGTCATCTAAACAAGGAAGAATCACATGATTAGAGATAAGGAAGTACTCGACCATATCGTCCAAACCATTCGTCAATTTGTGAATAACCAACTGATCCCAAAAGAAGACTGGGTGGCAGAAAATGACCGTCTGCCAGAAGATATCATCAGTCAAATGCGTGAGTTGGGTCTATTTGGACTGACCATTCCCGAGGAGTACGGCGGGCTTGGCGTTACGATGGAAGAAGAGGTCACATTGGCATTTGAATTAGGGCGCACCTCACCTGCTTTTCGCTCATTAATAGGCACTAATAACGGTATTGGTTCCTCTGGCCTTGTCATCGATGGTACTGAAGCGCAAAAACAAAAATATCTACCAAGGCTCGCCAGTGGTGAAATCATCGGCTCATTTTGTTTGACCGAACCTGAGTCAGGCTCCGATGCGGCATCGCTGCGAACCACTGCAATCAGAGACGGCGATACTTACGTACTCAACGGCACTAAGCGTTATATCACCAATGCCCCTCAAGCCGGTATCTTTACCGTCATGGCACGCACTGATCCCGAAAACAAAAGGTCTGGTGGTATTTCAGCATTCATCGTTGAGAGCGATACTCCTGGTATTACGCTTGGTAAAATCGACAAAAAAATGGGTCAAAAAGGCGCACATACTTGTGATGTCATTTTTGATAACTGCGTCGTACCTGCTGATGCTTTGATTGGTGGTGTAGAAGGCGTAGGTTTCAAAACTGCCATGAAGGTTCTGGATAAAGGCCGCTTACATATCGCTGCAGCGAGTACAGGCGCAGCCACTCGCATGTTAGATGACGCGCTACGCTATGCCGTCGAGCGTAAACAATTTGGTCAACCCATTGCCAATTTTCAGCTGATTCAAGCGATGCTTGCTGACTCAAAAGCAGAGATTTATGCGGCCAAATCGATGGTATTAGATGCTTCACGCTTGCGCGATGATGGCAAAGATGTCGTTACCGAGTCGTCATGTGCCAAGATGTTTGCCACCGAAATGTGTGGCCGTGTTGCTGATAGAGCCGTGCAAATTCATGGCGGTGCTGGTTATATTGCCGATTATGGCATTGAACGTTTTTATCGTGATGTGCGCTTATATCGTTTGTATGAAGGCACGACCCAAATCCAGCAGATCATTATTGCCCGCAATATGATTAAAGAAGTTAGCGAGTAGTTGTCATTTATTTGAATGCTATTTATTTGATTATTAAAAGGTATTTACATGATCAAAGCATATCGAGGTATTTGCTAGGACGCAGATACCTGGTTTATGTCGCTGTTACCATAAAATTTCTTTCTCACAACAATAAGGATATAAATTGTGAAAAGTGCCGCTATAACGTCAAATCCAAGCTCAAATTCTACCCAAAAGCAACCTTGGAAATTGGCCTTCTTTTTTTGTTTTCTAGTACTGTTATGTGATGGGGCTGATATTGGGATTCTCGCCTTTACTCTGTCAAGTCTCAAGCAAGAATTTGGGTTGACCAATATACAAGCTGGCGCTTTGGGCAGTTGGTCATTATTTGGCATGGCAATCGGTGGATTTTTCGGTGGTTGGGCCTGTGATCGTTTTGGCCGAGTACGTGTTATCGTGATTGCGACAGCGATGTTCTCTGTATTATCTGGTTTCAGTGGCTTTGTACAGAGCTACGAGCAGTTTATAGCATTACGGTTCACTGCTTGTTTGGGTCTTGGCAGTTTATATATTGCCACTAACACCCTGATGTCTGAAATGGTACCTACCAAACATCGAACGACGGTACTCGCAGCGCTAATGACAGGTTTTACCTTGGGGTCTTTAGTGATCACGAGCATTTCAGCTTGGATTATTCCCGTCTATGGTTGGCGCACCTTATATCTCTTAACGTTCCTACCTATCATTCTCTCGATATCGATGTATTTTCTTATCCCTGAACCACAGTCTTGGAAAGAGGCTCGTGCCCTCAAACTTAGCGGCGCGAAAAATTCACTCACAAAACCTGAAAATCCTTATAAAGCCATATTTGAAAACCCCAAACATCGCATTATGTTCATTTTATGGTCGATGAGCTCAGGGCTTCTATTGTTTGGTTATTTTGGCGTAAGCAACTGGCTACCGTCTTATCTAGAAACTGAACTGGGTATCAAATTTAAGGAGATGGCCCTATATATGGCAGGTACTTACTTGACGATGATGTTTGCTAAAGTCGTGGCAGGTTTAGTGGCTGATAGAATTGGTCGAAAAATAGTATTTGCCTTCGGTACTATGGGCACAGCGCTATTCATTCCAGTGTTAGTCTATATGCATACCCCAGAAAACATCGGTTGGTTGATGATAACCTTTGGTTTCTTATATGGCATCCCTTATGCTATTAATGCCACCTACTTGACGGAAAGCTTTCCTACCGCTATTCGAGGTACGGCTATTGGCGGTGCGTTCAATATCGGACGACTGGGCTCAGTTATTGCACCGGTTGCCATTGGTTATATGGCCATGCAAAACTCTATCGGCGCAGGTCTTTTACTTATGGCAGGCGCGTATTTCTTATGTGGCCTTATTCCAACGTTGTTCATCAAAGAACAGCAATATGATCCACAAAAGGCGTGATACTATTAAATACATATATACTGCATAGCGAAATCCTTTATATTTATAATAGCTGATATTTATAATAGCTATGTTAATAGTTTCAATGTACATTAATAGAGTGTTATTAAAAGCAACAAACTACTATCAGCGTACGACTATTGGCTTACAAGGTACTAAAAGTAGTGAATTTTATGCTATTTAAATTAACGTAATTGAGAGCAATAAATCTTATATGACAACTAATATCCTTGATGATGAAGACTCTAATAAATCAACACACATTGAGCTGTTAGAGCCGATTAGTGACATGAGAGATAAAAACGATAGGCAGTTTATTACCGCTTTGGCACGCGGCTTAGAGCTGCTGCGTTGTTTTACGCCGCAGCGCCCTTATTTGGGTAATCAAGACTTAAGTCAATTGACTGGGCTGCCTAAAGGGACGATCACGCGGCTGACTTATACCTTAGTCAAGTTAGGATATCTAAAGCAATCGACCAACAGTAGTAAATATCAGCTTTCTGCCGGTGTGTTGGGGTTTGGCTATACGATGATGGCGAATATCTCTATCAACAATTTAGTCACCCCGTATATGGAAGAACTGGCAGATTATGCCAATAGTGCGGTCGCTATGGCAACCCGTGACCGCCTGAGGATGGTATATCTAAACGTCGTGCAAGGGTCTGGCACGACGACCATGCGACGTAATGTCGGCTCATATCTACCCATTCATTTGAGCTCGATGGGACGCGCATGTTTGGCCAGTATGCCCGCTGCTGAGCAAGAATTTATCCTTGATGCCATCCGTAGCAAGTATAAAGATGATTGGCTGAAAATTAGACGCGGACTGGATAAAGCCTTTAGAGATTATGACGACTATGGGTATTGCTTTTCGATTAGTGAATGGCAAAAAGACGTCAACGCTGTCGCTACCGCCATCATGCATCCGACTGAGGGCTTACTGACTTTTAATTGCGGCGCACCCAGTTTTGTTCTTAGTCGTACTAAACTAGAAGAAGACATTGCCCCTCGGTTACTTCATATGAAGAATAACATCGAGAGTAATATTTATATCAGCTAAGGCGGATGACCCGTTAGCGTGGCAAAAATTGAAAACTCAATCGTACTACTGTCGTTCATTATCCAAAGTTACCCATTAAAAAACCCCTTTAAAATTTAAAGGGGTTTTTATTTGATAGTTGAGAAAATCGAAATTTAGACATATTCAGTCAGATAACAATACATGCTTGCTCTTTTGGTAAGCGGACAGACCGCCCCCACCTAACTCACGGCCGATGCCGCTTTGCTTAAAGCCGCCCCACCCTGACTCAGGCAGCACGATTTGTTGTTCGTTGATCCAAACATGACCCGCTTCAATCTGTAATGCCATCGCCAATGCGACCTTTTCATCAGTACTGACAATGGTCGCTGCCAACGCATATTTGCTGTCGTTAGCCAAACTAATGGCTTCTGCATCGTCTTTGAAGGTTTTGCTAACCAATACTGGTCCGAACACTTCTTCGAGCCACAATTGGCTGGTTACAGGAACATCGATATAAATAGTGGGCGCGGCAAAATACCCTTGACTAGCTGATATTTCTCCACCAGTCAGGCAAGTAAGGTTTTCGGCAGTCGCAATATCACAGTATTTTTTTACTTGCTTAAGCTGCTGCTCGCTGACCATTGGACCCATCTGAGTGCCTGTATCAAAACCATCACCAACTTGCATGCTTGCGGTTTTCACTTTCAACGCTTCAAATAAAGTCGGTGCGATATCTTCATGAACAAGCAATCTAGAGGTCGCTGAACATATTTGACCAGCATTGGTAAATACACCGCCAATGATAAGGTCACAAGCGTAGTCGATATCGGCATCCGCGCGCACCACAATAGCAGACTTGCCACCAAGCTCAAGACTGATGTCTTTGATGCTCTTTGCCGCTTGGGTCATTACCTTTTCACCCACCACATTACTACCAGTAAAAGAGACTTTATCAATCAGCGGATGACTGGTCATGGCAGCACCAACTTGGGCAGCACCGGGCAAAATATTAACCACGCCTTTTGGCAGCTCGATACTAGACAATATATTGCCCAGCATCAATTCTGGCAATAAGGTCACTTCAGAAGGCTTTAATACCACTGTACAGCCTGCTGCTAGCGCTGGCGCCAACTTCCAAGAGGTCGTCACCATTGGAAAATTCCAAGGTACAATCAGTGCACACACGCCAACGGGCGCAAAAGTCTTTAGCAGACGAATGCCTGATTCATTCGTGGGTACTTCCGACCACGTCTCTTGATCTGTTATCAGATTGGCATAATAGCGATAACAAGCGATGGCGTCACCGACGTCTATTTTTGCTTCCTCAACGGGCTTACCATTGTTTAAAACAGACAATCCCACTAACTTATCAAATTGCTGCTCCATAGCGTCAGCAATCGCATGCAAATAATGCGCACGCACGCTTACTGGGGTTTGCGACCAATTTGCATAGGCAGCAGAGGCAGCATTGACCGCTGTTTCTACATGGGCACTGGTACATAAGCGCGTCATTGCTAACACCTCACCAGTGTTTGGGTCATATAAATTCTGCGTATCAGTGTCTTTGCTATCAACCGATGATGCTTCGATAGCAGTCCATTTACCATTAATATAGGCCGCATTTAATACCACTTCATTTTGCATTGTCTCTTTTGCAATTTGTCTGGTTATATCAGTAGTATTTGTCGTTTCCATGATGGTATGTCCTCTCTCATTGTTTATTCGTAGCGTATTTATTGATAATGATTACGGGGTCTTCTGATTAATACAGGAGATGCGCTACTGAGGTAATAATCACTAGGCTAATCAAAGTACGGAGGATGAAAATCATGAACAGCTCTAGAACATTAAGCTTAATGTTTGATTTCAAAATCAGCGCACCCACTTCAGACATATAAATAATCTGCGTAATAGAGCATGCCCCAACGATGAATCGTGTCATTTCGCTCTCAATACTCTTACCGACTAACGCTGGTAAGTACATATCAGCAAAGCCCATAATCATGGCAGGCGCCGCTTCTGCCGCTTCTGGAATTTGTAACAATTCAAGCAAAGGCACGAGGGGCGCAGATATCCAGTTAAATACTGGCGTGTACTCTGCCAGCCCTAGACCAATGGTGCCGATAGCAAAAATAACAGGAATCAGACCAAAGTAAATATCAAATAGATTCTTTAGGCTGTGTTTGAACACACTTGCCAGACTTGGCATAGAATACGCACGCGTCACAGCACGATTTAGCGCCCACTGCGGCATACTATACTGAGTAGGAATCTCTTCATCTAGCATACATTTGCCAGAATGATAGGTGTCCGCTTTCAGTGATAATGGCGGGATACGTGGCATGATAATGGCTGCTATAAAACCAGTCAACGCGATGGTCAGATAAAAGAAGACAAAGTTATTGTCTACGCCAATTGTTTTCGCTACGACATAAGTAAAAGCGATTGAGGTTACCGAAAAAGTTGTAGCAATAACCGCCGCTTCACGCTGGCTATAATAACTTTTGTCATACTCTTGCATGGTCACTAGCAAGCCGATAGAGGCCGCGCCAAACCAAGAAGACATCGCATCTACTGCTGAGCGTCCAGGTAGTTTAAATAGTTTGATAAAGACTTTGCTGGCTAACGTTCCCAAAAACTCCATCAAACCAAAATCCGTTAAGAACGGCAAGGATAAGATAGCGAAGAAAAATAAAGGAATCAAAATCGGAATCAAATCTTCAAAAATAACGCCGCCAGTATTACGGTTAATAATAAACTCGGGGCCTACTTGTAAAAATATCATCCAGATAAATACTGCGCCCAAAAAACGGGCGCCAAACCACAGCCACTCAACATCGAAGAGCTTCTTTATCATAGAGTCTTCGTGCAAGGTAGGTCGTAACAGCTTGACTGCGAGTGCGCCAACAAAAGAGATGGTAACGATCGCCAGTGCCACGTAAGCCACATAACCGCCTATCCAACCTTGTAGTGCATCGGTCAATACGCCCAATAAAATAGTAACCTTGCCATCCCATTGAAAGGGAATGATAAATAGCGCGATACCAAGGGCTGAAAATAAAAGAAATTTCCACAATGACGCTCGCCATTGCTCGCCCTGTGGTGTTTTTGGATCGACAGCATTATTACCTAAGACTGGCTGCTGTGACTTACTGATATGACTCGTCATTTAATTCCTCCATGATAGGCGACGACCGCCAATTTTTCCATTTTGCTGTCTGACCAATACCTGGGTTTAGCGAATTGGTCGGATCTAGTTTTTTATAAAAATTATGTAGTGCAGATTTTGCGGTATAGACATGTCCCACGTTGTGCTCAGCAGGGTACTCTATACGACGTCGATCATAAAACGCCAATAGGTCATCCTTGAATTTTTTTGCATCCACTTCAGGGTATAACAGATAGTCTTGATGCATGACATGACAGAAAAAATGCCCCAAATAAAAGGTTTTACTTACCTGCTTTTGTAAGTTAGTAGGTAGCACCTCATCCCAATCTACGGCATTTCTTGGTAAGGCAATATCAGTCGCTAATAGCTCGCCAAACTTTGTGTGGTTAAGATTGTGATAACGAAACATGGCAGCGGTTGCCGCACTGCGAAACACCAATAATGCTTGGGATTCTTCAGCTGCACAAAGATGTACGACGCCTTGATGCTGCTGCATATGGGACTGTAGAAATGCTTGAGCAGCGGCAATATGCTGATTACTAGCCTTAGCACTGTGATTATCATTATAATCGTCACTATCACTGGCATTCGCGACTTTTATGATCAAATGATAACGGTAAGAGAGCGCTTGCGTGCTTAAAGGCGCAGGCAATGACGGTGGTATGAAGACACCAGTCATTTGTAGCACCCGATCTGGTAAAGTCTGAGGCAGTCGCCATTTATCCAAATAATAGCCAATTCTGGCTTGTAACCGATACAACGCGCCTATCTTACTGGCTGGCAGTTTGCGCATACTTAAACAAGTATCGCGTCCATAGCGCATGGTTATATCGTTATAATTTTTGTGCATGTATTCTGCCAAAACAGGCAGGTTCAGCTCGCTTTTTAACCACTGCTGCCTGAGTGTGGTCAAGGTATCAGCATCATTGGTCGAGATATAAAACGTCTGCTCTTGCGCTGGTTTGGCAAATGTCGCGACTCGAACTGCAAAGACGATGACTTTTCCTGCTGAACCAGAGGCTTCATACAATCCATTAGGGTCATTGTTAAATCTGGCAGGTGTGTCTGCCTCGCAATCACGCACTTTGTGTTGGTAATGCTGGTTTGTACAGGACTTACTGTTGGCACTCTCTGGATTTTTATTGAACGTGCCAGCTTGTAGGTTTCCAAGCATCTCTTCTGGATCGACACCTAAATCAATGCCTAAGTGATTGATTAATTCAAACTCACCCATAGCATTACGTTTGGCAAATAGTGACATCTCGGTATACGCCGGACCACGCTGCACCAACATACCGCCAGAGCTGTTGCAAATGCCACCAATCACCGAAGCACCAACACAACTAGAGCCCAGCACTGAATGCGGCTCACGCCCCAAAGGTGCAAGCTTGTATTCTAATTGCTGAAGGGTCGCCGCTGGCAAGGCAACAAGCTCTGCTGCGTCATTGAGCAGATGAACACCGCCCAATAGTTGCGTAGAAATAACAATGACTGGTCGATCATACTTCCCATACGGCGTGGAGCCTCCGGTCAACCCTGTGTTAGCAGCCTGAGCGATAATGATCACATCAGATGTGGCACAGAGGTTAATGACGCGCCATAGCGCCACAAGAGAATGTGGGGTCACCACTGCCAAGATAGCATCTGTGATAGCAGCAATCGCCCCTTGTATATACGACTGCTGCTGACTCGGCTTGGTCAATACATTGGGCGCGCCAGCAACGGCTGCTAAGTCTGCTAACAAACTCGCCTGCGACGCATTCCAACTATTAGACGAGTGGTTAGCATTTAGCATTGCAGACATTTTTCCTTGAGTGACTAGCCTTTAGTACCGTTAAGTCATTACCATCAGCTAAAACAGATAAAGTCCTTGCCTATCTCAGTCAGAAAATCATCGGCTTCATCAACTTCATAAATGAAAGGCTGCTTGCCGTTGATGTCCTTTTGCAAGGCGTCTAGCAGTTGCTGCTTATCGGTAATTCTGCGATAACCTGCACCAAATCCTGCGGCTAATGGCTCAAAATGTGGCGTCTTAATATTGACCCCAATCAGTGGTAGACCACCCTCCTCCATATAACGACGAATCTCGCCATAGCCTTGGTTGTTCCACAGCAGCACAATTAATGGTAGCTCAAGCTCGGCAGCGCAGATGAGTTCTGCAATGGTAAATTGAATACCGCCATCGCCAATAAGACTAATAACTGGCGATTTTGAGCCAATCATGGCACCTATCGCGGCAGGCAAACCGTAACCTAGCGTGCCAAACCCAGTCGACGAGTTAAACCATTTTCGGGTTGCTAATGCTTCAAAACCAAGATTGCCACTATAGACAGGCTGCGTTGAATCTCCAACAAATATGACGTCTTTTACTTCATCTCGAATCAGCTGAAGTAGCGCATTTTGACCAGCAAAGTCTGGGGTCATTTCTGCTAACAATGCCTGTTTTGCCTCGGCGACTCGTGACACCGCTTTATGATTCAACGCTTGGTTTTCTAAACGTGTGCAAAGGCCACTTATAGCCATTTGCGCATCGGATAATACGGCGATATCCGCTCTAAAAGGACGCTGCAATTGCTGAGCATCGCAATCGATACGAATCAGCTTACCGTTGATTTTAAACTCGCCATTAAAAAACACATCATAATCAGTCTCACCAAGTTCAGTACCAATCGCCAATACCAGATCGGCTTCAGTAATAACGGCTCGACCTGCTGCTAATGATTGATTGCTGCCTAAGCTCAACGGATGAGCGGGTGGTAGCAAACCTTTGGCATTGATGGTCAAAAATGTCGGCGCATCGATCAGCTCTGCCAGTTTTTGCGCATCTTGATTGACATCGACGCAGCCACCACCATAAAGCAATACTGGGTTTTTTGCGGTTTTAAGAGACTCGATAATTAAATCAAGCTGTGCAGGATTGGGCAGCGGTCTCATTACTCGAGGCAGCGTTGAGCTATTCGCATCAGTTTGGCTGGTTGCCGGACTATTCAAGTAAGGCGTTAAATCAGGCGGCTTGGCGACATGGCTGGCATCAGCGGTGATCACATCGATTGGCAGCTGGATATGCACTGGCCCCGGACGTGCACCATTGAACAAGGCAAAAGCTTCTGCGATGACCTTGGGTAGCGACTCAGGCTTCCAGATGGTCTTGCTCGTGAGTGCCACCTTGCTGACCATACCTTGCTGATCATGCAATTCATGCAAGTGCCCTTCACCGCTGCCCGTATCTGCCACTTTATTGACACTAGAGATCACCAGCATCGGTATAGAATCCGCCAATGCTTGTGCCATGGCAGTCATAATATTGGTCATGCCAGGGCCGGTGATGATAAAGCAAACGCCAATCTTGCCCGAAGCGCGGTAATAGCCGTCAGCCATAAACCCAGCGCCTTGTTCATGACGCGGCGTCACATGGCGGATATTGGTGTTTGGCAGACCACGATATAGCTCGACCGTGTGCACACCGGGTATGCCAAATACGGTCTCTACGCCATAGTATTCTAACCACTGTACCAACAGCTCACCGCATGTCAGAGATGGGGTTGCAGGTAATGAAGAAGACGTTTGCGTCAATTGGGTCATGAGTCAGTTATCCTAAAAAATGTAATAAGTATTAAGTTAAGCTTTTTATATTGGCTAGCTGTTTGTTTTAAATAGTTATTAAATGCTACAAATCACAATTTATGGTGCCGTAACCAATCATCAATCATGATATTTAACCGTTTGCCTGAAAAACTGGGAAAATGACCACCGTGTACAACACGTACAGGCAGTGCATTTAGGCGGCGCATACTCTTAGCATAATCAGACATATTGCTATGCCATGTATCTTCGATCAATGGGCCGTCATAAATAAGATCACCAGAAATCAGAGTCTCGCTAGCTGATTCCCACAAGGCAATACCACCTGGGGAGTGACCGGGTGTATGAATCACTTCAAATTGACGATTGCCCAAATCAATCATGTCACCGTCTTCAAGTTGCATTATTTTCGCTGGTGCAGCAATTTTATAGCCGCAATGAGCATAAGGCTCAGGAGGTAACGCATCAAACATCTCATCGTTGACGAACATATCAGCTAAAGTACGTGCGTTATCTGGCTCAGCGAGAATATGGGCTTCAGCAGAATGTACGTGACAGCAGTCAAATTCACTTGCCGCGCCAATATGATCAAAATGAGTATGACTGGCAACACCAACGATATCGCGATCAGCAAGCAAAGCAACGTGGCGGCGCAATGGTACAGCCCCTAATCCAAAATCGACTAATAAATCGCGCTCACTACCCCGTACGTGCCATAGATTACAGCGAAAAAACGGCTTGATCCACGGCTCATCGATGAGCGTAATGCCATCGCTAAGTGTTGTTGTTCGATACCAGTTTTCTGGTTTGATACGTGGTAATGACTGTTCACTCATGAGTTCGCTCCATTAAAGGCATGATTGTCTTTAAGAACACGCAGGTCTTTAAGATAATCTTGGTGCGTGCGACTATCATCAATGCAAGCGAGATCAATATCTACTATCAAGGTGCCAGCCGCTAAGCCAAGTCGGCCGAGCACCTCACCATCCGGACCAGCGACGATACTATTCCCACAGTAATGAAGCGTTTCTTCTACACCTGATCGGTTAATACAAGCAACAAAACATTGATTGTCCATTGCTCGCGCGCGTATTTGTAGTACCTGCCGCTCTGCATTCGGCAACATATTTGCCGTCGGTGACAGTATGATTTCTGCCCCTGCTTGTGCCAGCTCTCTTGCCACTTCTGGAAACTCATTGTCATAGCAAATCATCAATCCTAATTTTCCGAATCGAGTATCAACCACACAAGATTGCTTACCTGCGACAAAGAACTCATTTTCGCGGCCCCATAAATGCCGCTTATGATAAGTGGCAAGGTGCTGACCGTTATCATCTAACAATACGGCAGAGTTGCTAAACTCACCATCAGCACCCTGCTCAGCAAAGCCAAATAGCAAGTGCAAATTATATTTATCAGCAAGCGTGGCTACTTCGGTCACGATTGAGCCATCAGCAGGTTCCGCTAGGCTATCAAGCCGCTCAAAGATGTTGTAGCCTGTGAATGCCAGCTCTGGCAGTGCCAATAAGTCTACTTTGGCCTCTGCTGCTAGGCGACATAATGACTCCAATGCTTTTAAGTTAGCAGCAGGTTCAGCCCATAAAGGATTTGTTTGAGCAATCATCAATCTCATAATGAAGGCTCCTTTTGAGCAGAAGTAATGGCATCACTAGGACGAGTAAATAAAGTAGCACCTAACCAGTAAAGTCCGCCAGTGATGATAAAGACAGGTAACGAGGCACCAAAAGAAGGAGGAGAGATCAAAGTCCAGTAAGCTGCAAGAGCAGCACCAATTAAATAAGCCGCGATAGCAATCTTTGCCGTAGGACGGCCCAATTGTTTAGTAGAATCAAGCAGTTTTGCCGTATAACCTTCTTGACCCACAAGGTAATAATCAACAATCATGACTGAGAATGCTGGGATGAACAATGCACCAACGATTAACAAGAAGTTTTGGAACTGATCTAAAATACCAGGAATCAGTGCACCAAAAATAGTGACTAAGCCAATGATAAGTGCAGGTTTCCAAAAGCTCATGTTAGGCGCTATGTTCATGCATGATAGTGTTGCGCTATAGACTGCCATCACATTGGTTGTCATGACTGAGAAGAAAATAACCAGTGCAGCTGGTAAACCAAAACCGAATTCAGCAAGCAAACGAGTCGGATCGTAAGTCTGCTCCATGCCATTTAGGATAGAAAGCCCTGAAATTGTCGCACCCAAACCCATCGCAACGATAGCAGCCACGATATAACCAAAATAAGTGCCCCATACTGCAATTTTTGAGGTCTTGCAATTGCGATTGTAATCGGCTGCCGAAGACATCCAAGAAAATGCAGTGGCGATGACAATATCAAAAGCGATACCTAACGTAATACCATTACGCGACTCAACTGGCATCTCAAATAGTGTAGAAACATCATAGTGCTGATTTAACTGATATAGCACCACGACCGTAAGACCTGCCATTGCTAATGCTGCCCAGCGCTCGACAAGCTCAATACCAAGGTGACCACGTAATACAATCAATACCACGACTGTCTCACACAGAATGACAAATAGTGGCAGATTGCTATAGCCTGTTGTGGCTTCAACGGCATAGTTAAGGCTCATGCCAGCGAGCAAAGCCTGAATACAGCTCCACGCGATGAGCACGCCCATGTTTACCAATGAAATTAACTGACTACCCAATGGCCCATAAGCTCTACGTGTGAGCGCCATCGATGGTAAACCAGTGCGCTGACCCATTAGACCAACTAAGAGTAACGGAATGGCACCGATCAATGAGCCGATGAGTACCGTCGTTATAGCAGTAGTAAACCGCAAATCAGGTACCAACAGCATCCCAGTTAAAATAGTCGTGACGACTATATTGGCACCAAACCACAGCGCAAACGTACCAATCGAACCTAAACTGTGTCCAGCCTCATTTGGAGAGAGCGTATCTTGACCAAAAAATGAATAGGGTTTGCTCATTGCGGTCTTCCTTAACCAAATTATATTAATACCAGCAACTCAAATACACTGGTGACGATGCCGTTATCCGCTCATATACCGTATTGGGATAGCTACCCTATACGCCAAATTTAGCTAATAAGAGATTGTTAATGATCCATTCTTTTATGATTATTATGATGAGACACAGCTATTAGTAAACAGCTTTGACCTTATCGTCATAGCGCACACCCGGTAGGATACATAGCATCTCAAACAATAAGTTCGCTGCCAGTACTGAGGTGTTACCGAATGGGTCATACGGCGGTGACACTTCTACTAAATCGCCACCGACTACTTCCAGTCCGCGCATACCGCGAATGATTTCTATGGCTTGAGTTGAGGTCAGACCACCGATTTCAGCAGTACCCGTACCCGGTGCAAACGCTGGATCAATACCATCGATATCGAAACTTAAATAGACAGGTCCATCGCCTAGCTTTTCACGCACTTCTGCCATGAGCGGTGTTAGCGACTTGTACCAGCATTCCTCAGCAGGTACAACGCGAAAGCCTTGCTGGGTTGACCAATCAAACTCTTCCGCACTATAACCAGTACCACGCAGACCGATTTGTACTACACGGTTGCCATCGATTAAGTTTTCTTCGACAGCACGGCGAAATGGGGTGCCATGAGCAATTTTTTCGCCAAACATATCATCATTGATATCTGCATGCGCATCGATATGCACCATACCGACAGGGCCATGTTTTTTGGCAAGCGCACGCAAAATAGGCAATGCAATGGTGTGATCGCCGCCTAGTGTTAGTGGAATCGCGCCATGTTTGACGACTTTTTCTGTATAGAATTTTTCGATGATATCAACGCTTTTTAACAGGTTGAAAGTATTGATAGGTACATCGCCAATATCAGCAACTTGTAAAGACTCAAAAGGCGCAGCACGAGTGGCCACATTGTAGGGACGAATCATGCGTGATTCATCGCGTATCTGTCTTGGTCCCAATCTAGCACCACTACGGTTTGATGCACCGATGTCCAAAGGTACACCAACGAAAGCCACATCCAATCCTTCTGCATCAGCCTGAGTCGGCAGGCGCATCATAGAAGCAAAGCCGCCAAATCTTGGCATGTCGTTGCCGCTTAATGGTTGATTGAATTTCATAAATCACATCCTTGTTTTAGTGTGTCGGTATAGCCAATTTGTTATATGTCACTTTTTATATGACTCTGACAATACCTAAATAATTGAATACAAACCATGGTAAAATTTAGAAGTAAACTTCTGATTTTTCGTAGTAAGTTAGATTTAACCGTTATTATCAGAAGTTTGATGTGAATTTTATGCTAAAAAAGTGATGAATAGAAAATTCATTTTGATAAACATCACAAGTGCTGAGGGATAATTACTGATGCTAGATGAATTGATAAAAATAGACATCAAAACCTTGCGTAGCTTTATGGCAATTGTAGAGTGTCAGGGCGTGACAGCCGCCCAGTCGCGCTTGAATGTGACGACCTCTGTCATTAGTGGTCATTTGACCCATTTAGAAGACCGCTTAGGCATGACGCTCTGTCATCGTGGACGCGCGGGTTTTAAGCTCACAGAAGATGGCGCAGCAGTATATGAAGCCTGCTTGAGTTTTACCGAAGCAGTTGCCAGCTTTCAACATCAACTGCACTACATTCGTCAATTAGACTCCGTGCATGGCGGTCATATTCGACTTTGTCTTATTGATCAGATGCCGACGTTTTTTTATGATGCCTTGCGCCAATGCTTAGCTGCTAGCTATCGTGACAATCCCCTTATCCACTTTTCTATCGATGTGCAAAGCCCTGAAAGCATGCTAGAGAAGCTGCTAAGCAACGAGAGTGATATTGGTGTGGGTTATTTTGGCAGTTTTCCACCGCTACTAACGTTCCAGCCAGCATTTATTGAGAAGCAGGTAGTTTGCTGTGGGCGCGAGCATCGATTGTTTTATGAGTCAGAAGGGCTAACTTTTGAGGATTTGGAACAAAACTATCCATGGATAAAACGAGGCTATATTACTGATTTGAGTATCAATCATGTGCGCCCAAAAACTTTGAGTGCCACCACTTACCATATGGAGGCGACCGCGCAGCTGATTTTGGCAGGTCATCATGTTGGTTACCTGCCTAATGACTTAGCCAAACGTTATGAAGAGATGGGACTGATGAAAGTACTACTGCCCACCGAGGCCAGTTACGAGGTCAAGCATCATTGGGCTTACCGAGAAAACTTGCACAAACAGGTCGCTGATTTTTTAAGTCAAATGATGCGTCTATTATCAAAAAGCTCGCCAAAGCTGTAAATGAATAAGGCGTGGCCTAATACGAGCCAGTTTAAATCATGGCTCATCACCAGCAACGATAAATGGCTATATCGCTATAGTCGGTTCAATTTAAAAGTGGTATAAGGCAACCAAGTGTAGATGTATACTTAATACCTCAAGCGAGGTTAACGCTGTAACGCTTTTATAGTGGATTGACTATATTGGTTGCTCCTGACGCTTTAAGCCAATGGTTCTTAGCTTGCCTTTATCATCCATTTCTTTGATGACCAATGACCATTTATCATTAATAGCGACGGTATCTCCTGAGACCAGTGCTGTACCTAGATTTCCTGTCACATATTCAGCGACCGTTTGTTCCCACATGCTTTTTGGGCTGTCATTAGGATCAGACTGTAGGCTGTCTACCAGTGATTCAGATTGCATCATAGCCGTAAAGAAGGGTAAATCTCCAAGCTTGACGCTAGGTGATAGTAGCCAGTCGCCATAAAAATCATCGATGACTTTACGATCCAATGTCGTATCATTGAAAATTTTAGCGATTTTTCTGGCATGATCGCCGCGCATGGCGTACCAAACACTGTCACCAAATTTCAGCTTCGTGTCTTCGTCAACGACCACGATTCTCTGCCTACGTACCAGCGCAAACACACTAATCTCATCAGAGCTAATGCGTTTAGAGATATCCATCGGATGACGACCAATCGCAAATGCCCCTGATTGAACTTCGAATTCATACAAAGTAATACTTGCCTTATCCGATACCCAAACCTCATGCTCCTCTTTTGGATCATCATTGGTCGGAATCCGCACCTTAAACAAATTGGCCATGATAGGAATGGTTGTACCTTGCAAAATCAAGGACAAAACCACGACCCCAAAGGCAATATCAAACAGCATAAAGGCGTTATCTATCCCTGCCATAACAGGCAATATCGCAAGGGTAATAGGCACTGCTCCGCGCAAGCCAACCCAAGAGATAAAGCCTATCTCTCTGTCTTTAAACTTAAAAGGTTTAACGCTGGTATAGACGGCGATAGGACGGGCAACGAAGATCATAAAGGCGGCAATCGCGACTGAATAATGCCAGACATTGATGACGTTTGATGGGGTGACCAATAGTCCTAACACTACGAAAAGCACCGCTTGTGATAACCAAGCAAAGCTGTCCATCACTCGCATCACATGCTCGGTGGAGCGTACCTTGTGATTGCCAATCATCACACCCGTGAGATAAACCGCTAAAAATCCACTACCGCCAATTAGATTGGTCGCGGCAAAGACGGACAAGCCAGCAGATAGTATCAAAATAGCATACATGCCTTCTGCTAAATGTATCTTGGGCAATAATCGGGATAGCAAATAACCGAATAGCAAGCCCATCCCTAGCCCAAAGCTCAACTGCTGGAACAGTAATATCAAAAAGCCAAATACTGTCTGTCCCGCTGGATCAACATTTAGAGCGATAAGACCCGTCACCAATAAAATAGCCAAGGGATCGTTGGCACCAGACTCTAATTCGAGTGTGGCTTGAACGCGATCATTGAGCTTGACACCGCCATTACGCAATAGTGAAAATACCGCTGCCGCATCGGTTGAGCCAACGATAGCTGCCATCAATAGCCCAAAGCGCCAATCGACATCGAGTAGCCAAGTCACGAATACGCCCAGTATCATGACAGTAGCGAGGACACCCCAAGTAGCGAGTGTAACGGCAGGCTTAAGACCAACCCGAAACGATTTAAAAGAGGTGCGCAAACCACCATCTAACAAGATACAGGCTAAGGCTGCTTGCCCAACGAAATTGGCAATACCATATTGAGAAAACTCAATACCTAAAATACCCTGCTCACCTGCCAACATCCCTACCATCAAAAACAACAGCAATAATGGAACGCCCAAACGCGCGGATAACGTACTGGCCATGATACTGGCAAAAATTAGTAATGCCCCTACAAGGTATAGGATATTTAAGGTATCCATCTTTTTTAAGCCCTATTTTTATCAATGGTGATGAATCAAGTTGGTGCGAAAGTATTACAATTTAATTTTTTATCTTTACCAGTAGACGCCACATCTGAATATTAAAAATATCATTAAGAATAACATCTACTATCATTTCTACAAAAACTATCTATAAAGATTTTTACTAATACTTGCTCTCATTTTAGTCATGATGATACAAGTGAGTTTGATGACATGTCCTCAGCCCTATAAATATAGTTGAAACTGTTTGGCATACTATCTTAGATGCTCTTTCCAATACTGACTAAGCCTGAATGTATTGCCAAGTAAGGACTAAAATTGCTGCCGCTATTGTCCAAGCGACAACGCCGAGCAGTAGTGCCTTATATAAACTGATATAGCTGATGCTAAAGAACACCACAAAGGTATAAATAAGGTGCGGAATGACACCAAGCATACTAAATATCAATGCGACCCTTAAATCAGCAGGACTACGCTCAGTACCGACGATGAAGTGACTGATTAATGTAAAAGTGGGGAAAAGTGGCGCAAGTGCCGCCAAATAAAAAAATCGAGTTTGCGCAAATAATTGAATTGCCAGTACCATTAAAGCGCCAATAAGCATTTTTAACCAAATCACGACGGGATCATCTCCTGTTGAATGCTAAGGGCTGAACATAGCCCAATCCACCATGATACTAAAGTCTGCAAAGCGATATAAGAGGAACAATAGCTTAATTGACTTACATCATAAAAAGGCTCAAAAAAACCCCACCTAGCAATGCTGCTAAATGGGGCTATGACTGATAATTGTTGATGCTATTTGCGAACTAATTAATCATTCTTTGGCTTCAGCGCGGCACTGATATCTGCAAGTAATGGCGGGATATCATGCTTGTCCGCGATCACCTCGATCATCACTAATTTATCCGTGGTAGCAGCGGCCTTGTCGAGGGCAGATTTTAGCTCACCTGCCGTTTCTACTTTGAGTATGAGACTGTTCTCTTTGTTGGCACCAAAGGCTTGTGGCATGATCTGCCAATCACATTTAGGAATATCATTGTAGTATTGGTTTTCGCCATGAATCGCACGCTCCACGGTATAGCCATCGTTGTTAATTAAGACGATGACTGGATTGATACGCTCCTGAATCATGACTGCCAGTTCTTGAATAGTCAACAATGCTGAGCCATCACCGATTAATAGAACACTACGCTTGTTTGGCGAGGCAATAGCAGCACCTAAGCTGGCTGGCAATGTGTAGCCAATTGATCCCCACATCGGTTGCCCATAAGAGGTCACCCCTTCCGGCAGACGCACATCACTGATACCAAAATAGGCCGTTCCTTGTTCTGAAAAAACCAAATTATTATGATCTAAGCGCGCAGCGATGATATGCCACAGATCGTCTTGGCGGATAGCCTCATCATCTTTGCCATTTTGTTCATGAGGATTAACCGGCTCACAGAAAGATTTTGGTACGATATTGATGCCAGAGGTCATCACTTCATGTAACGCTTGCAGCGCATCTTTTAGCGCAATCGGTGCAAAGTTTTGACCGCTGATAGAAGCCCGCTCATAATGCAAGTCTACTACGGCATCTTCATTAATATCTTGGCTAAAACCTGCGGTGGTGGTGTCGGTATACTGCACTCCTACTTTGATCAGGCATTCGCAGTTTTCTACCGCGTCTTTGACCACAGGACGCGAAGCAACACCTGCATAGGTGCCTGCCCAGCGATCGCTGTTTTCATCAAGTAGCGTTTTGCCCCAAGACAGCGTGGTATAAGGAATATCGGTATCAGCGATAAGTGCTTTGAGCTGATTTTGCAGACCCAAACGATGCACCATCAAATCTGCCATGAGCGTCGTGGTTTTATTGGGTAAAAATTCTATCAGCGCTTGTTTAAAGTCTGCTAACGCCGCTTGGCTAGTAATGTCTTCCTCACTATCGATAAGTTTGGTCGTTGGCGGATAAATTGGCGTTTTTGCTACATCTGGTGATAGTAATAAATAGCCTGGGCGATGCTTTTTGAGAATCAAGCGAATCACGCGGTCAATCTCTGAGGCAGCATTTTCAGGCGTAATTTGCGCCCGTGCTACCGTAACCGGTTCTACCATTTTAATAAAATGATTGAACACGCCATCACCAAGTGAGTGATGGATGCGACGCTTTGAATCTTGTAATGCTGTACTTGGCGCGCCTACGATATGGAGCACTGGCGCATACTCCGCAAACGAGCCTGCGGTGGCATTGATAGCGGACAGCTCACCCACTCCAAAGGTCGTCACCATCGCCGCAAACCCACGCTCACGTGCATAGCCATCTGCTGCGTAACCAGCATTTAACTCATTGGTATTACCTACCCAGCGTAATTTATCTGAGGCAAGTACATTATCTAAAAACGTGAGATTAAAATCACCCGGTACGCCAAATACCTCTGACGCACCTGCTTCTGCGACACGATCAAACAAATAATCAGCGATGGTATATTGTTGACTCATACTACTTATCCTTAAGTGTTATGTTTATTAATCATAAATATGATGAAAGTAATTATAAAACTGCATTCCAGCCTATTTATAGAAAGCAAAGCTTTTGGAATATAGATTATAACAATCTGTTATAACATAGATAGACGATGCGATAATATGCCAATTTACTATCTTTTGCTTTTTTTCATACTAGCTGTTGACACACCAAAAAAACTGCGTATAATACGCCATCATCAACTGACGATAGTTAATTGATAATTAGCGGGAATAGCTCAGTGGTAGAGCATAACCTTGCCAAGGTTGGGGTCGAGAGTTCGAATCTCTTTTCCCGCTCCAAATATTTAAAAAGCCTCACTTAACAGTGAGGCTTTTTTTTGTCCAATTTTTAAGGCCTGTAGAAGATATTCCGAAATATCTTTTCTAATTCAGTTAAGTCTAGCTACTCAATCAAAAAGCCCATTTTCGGTGCGGTGCCCATTTGGTGCCCAAACCGTGCCCTGCCCTAAAACTGCATATGCGTATCTGACCACAACCTAGCTATTTTTGGTTCAAAAATCATCATGACACCTAACCTAGTAAATTTGGCCCTATGCTAATTTTTGAACCCAACCTCAATTCAGCAAAAAACGTGTTTCTCAGATGCTTAGTTTTTGGAAATACGTTTCAAATTTATAGTATTTATTACTGGTCTTCACTTAAAAAGCGATGACTACAACCTAACAATAAAAAATTTATTAAGCCTCGTAAGCATCTTTTGGCTCTAGTAAACCTTTAGCTAGAAATTTCCTATCAACTATAGCGATAGTTAATTTACTCTTCTAAAGAGTCGTCCTCACCAAGTTCATCTGGAACGTATTTCAAAATATCCCCTGGCGTTACTTCTAATACATTACATAGCTTGCTCAAAGTATCGAACTCAATTCTAGTCGTATCATCGTTATAGATCCTATGCAGCGTCGATTTACTGATATCTGTCATTCTCACTAAATCTGCCACACGCAACCTTCTTTCTGCCAAAAGAACAGGTAAGTTACATGAAATCACAATAAATTCCTTATTGGTAAGTAAAAAGTACTTGCCAATGACTACTTTTCTGATAATATAGTACTCGTTGGCAACAACAAAGTGTTTATTAAAAACTATTTAATACTGACTGGAGAACTATTATGTCACAGACTTATCTCACTACTCAAGAATTAGCCGATCGTATCAAATACGATGCACGTACTATCCGTAACCAACTTAAGGACACTGTTTTGATTGAAAACATCCATTACATTCGTCCTTTTGGCGGTCGCAAGATTTTGTACGTTTGGGAGCGTATCGAAGAGGATATGTGCAAGCCGGTTATGAGTGCCATCAACGGTATGGCTTTACAGTAAGTTTTATTTAAACAAGGAGTCAAATAATGGCGTCAATAAGATCGAGACGTGGCAAGCTATTCGTAGATTTTCGATATATGAATATGCGTTGCCGTGAGACGACTAATCTCACAGACACTCCAGCTAATCGAAAGAAGCTGGCTAAAATTATCGAAAAAATAGAAGCAGAAATTACCCTAGGCATCTTCGACTATGCTGCTTACTTCCCAAAGAGTGAACGAGCGCAGGAGATGACGGCACTGGCTGATAGAGCCGAATCTTGTATCAGTCGCAATCCGACCTTTAAGGAGTTTTCGGAAACGTTTTTTGAGGAGAAAAAGATTGAATGGCGGCCGAGCTACCGGCAAAAGATACAGATTATTTTGGAAAAGTATTTGTTACCTGAATTTGGTGGTAAAGCGGTACATGCCATAAAAAAATCAGACTTGCTGACCTTCCGTAGCTCCCTCGCCAAAGTTCGTTACGGTAAAGATGGTCAGTCAAGTCTGTCAGTAGCACGAATCAATCAGATTATGATACTACTTCGTATGATACTAGAAGAAGCATCAGATCGCCATGAGTTTGAGATGCCTTATAAAAATATTAAGAATCTTAAACAAGCTCGTCCGGATGTGAATCCTTTTACACTTTCTGAGGTATGGCTGATTTTAAAGCATGTCCGTGCTGATTATAGACCCTACTATACTATCCGCTTTTTTACCGGGATGCGTACCAGTGAAATAGACGGGCTGAAATGGGAATGCATTAACTTTGATCGCTGGGAAATCAGTATCAGAGGTGCATTAGTAAACGGTGAGATGGGTCCAACGAAGACATTAGGCTCACAACGTGATATTGCTATGTCACAGTTAGTATATGACGCCCTACTGGAGCAGAAGGTACGCACCTATGGCAAGTCAGAGTTCGTGTTTTGCAATTCACAGGGCAATCCGATGGAGTACCGTAATGTGAATAGACGGGTATGGAAACCCACACTTGCCTTACTCGGTTTGAAACACAGGCGTGCTTATCAGACTCGGCATACAGCAGCGACGCTTTGGCTCGCTGCTGGTGAGAATCCTGAGTGGATAGCTCGTCAGATGGGTCACAGTAGTACGGAGATGCTGTTTCGTGTGTATAGCCGTTATGTGCCTGATATCACCCGTCAAGATGGCTCAGCAATGGATAACTTGCTACTGGCGAGCAAGGAGAAGTTAACCAGCGCATCGAATAGCTCTGACACTGAAGCACTAATCACGAATGCAAAAACTGACAAGGAGACGTCACAATGAAAATTATCAATTATGAGCAGCTGTTTGGTGAGTTTAAACGGGATGGTGCAATCAGTGAAAATGCGAATGAGATTGCTAATGCATTGATGCGTGAGTTGTATGTTTCATCGGGTCATAACCTCGCTCGCTTCTTGGGAGTGAAGCACTGCTTTAATAACGATATGGCGATGCGTGTGTGGGTGCAGAAACGCTTGGATGCTCAAGATGGGTACTTTGTAGAAGATATGACCAGTCAGCTTCAAAGCGAGCTTCATGAGCTACTACCGCACTCTGACTATGGCAGCTACTGAGGAGAGTATTATGAGTGTCAAACTTCAACCCAATATGACGCAGAGTCCATACGATATCAAAATATGTGAGGGTTACTGGGCATATGATAATCAGAGCGGCTTTATTAAACATGTGAAAACGCTTTGTGAGAAGTATGAGGTAAGTCCTCAGGTATTCTTTGAGACAGTTGCTCAGTGTTATGCCTACTTAGACGATGTTGTATGTGAATACTGCGGCTATGCTTGTCCAATTGAAGTACCTGCTGATATTCCTTATATGCGTGCCAAAAATAGTTGGTTATGCACAATATGTGAGCATGCTTTATGGCGGACAGATCAAGCAAATAAATGAGCATTAATCATCCAAAAAGCCAGACAGCTTTGAGCTGTCTGGCTTTTTATTTATAGTCCTTGCTTAAGTAAAGCCGAAGGCTTAGTAATCTTCAGCATATATCGCTCTTAAACGAAAAGATTCATGTTCATCACTAATACTGGTGCAGTAGTACGTATATAATTCATCAGCTATAACGTTTTTTGCAATAAATGCCACTATATAAGAAATAGTATCTAGTGGGGGGCTTTCGCTACTCTCCATACCTAGCAACAGCCCTTTGATATTAAGGTTTTTAGGGAACTGACCAACCAACTCATTAGCTGCATTTTTTATCATATCTGTTTCAAATGCATTTGCTATATGAGTTTGAATAAATTTATATGATTTTTCTCGTTTGAATAAGTTTTTGATATCGTTAACATCTATACCTATTAAGCCACGTGGACTAATATCTAATAATTTAACCACTTGATTTACGTCTTCAGGCTGACATTTAACAATACCCTCTATGATATCTAAGCACTTAAACTCATTATCATCTATTTGCAAACCTACTAGGAAATAAGCCCCTGACTTCTTTTTTAGCTCTTTTAACGCCTTCTCATCCCAGTTATCACTAGTGATAAAACAGCCGATAAAAGACAAAGGGTAGGAATCCATATTTGGTCGATATAAAAGAGCATTAGATATATCATCTATATACGAGTCGTCAAGCTGGTACTTCATAGTCATACTCTCTGGTAACGTATTACTGCATTGACTGTTAGAGGTATAAAATCTAGGCCATCATTTAAATATTATTGACAGCTAATTTATTATAGCTATTGACTTATTTGACTCTGATACTGATTTATCGTATAGCTAATATATTTTTGCAAGTTTTCCATTAGCGTCTCTATCTTTCGAAAATCAACTGAACTATCATTATTAAGGTTGAAAACATCAGTACTTAGTATGGCAAAAGTCATATGCTTGCCTGAACCAAACTTTTTAGGCTTAATAACTTCAAAATCGAAGTTAGGTGCTTGGGCTACAAACAACTTATAAAACTCATTTCTAATCTTTCTACGACCATTTTTACTGGGAACAGAAACTTTAAAGCAAATTTTATCTTGTTCTAGTAGTAAGTAAACATCAACATCATTCACTCTATGTTTGAATGCCCAAAAGCCCATAAAGCCTCCTGACTTATTAGCCACATATTTCCAGTTCCCTTCTCCTAAATATGACTGTAGATATTGAAAAAAACCTATCCATGCACGTTTTCCCCATTCTGCCACTGGTTGGGACTCAAATTTTTGTACTGCACTTTCAATAGACTGAATGTAATCATAAAAATTAGTATATATATCACTGTATTTTAATACTTCATTTTGTTCATTATCGAAGATGTCTAATAAGTCTTTTCTGACAACAGGATAAAAACCATCTTTTATAACTTTTTTATAACTACTCTGATCATGAGTCTGCAAATAAATAGGGATAATATTATCTTCTTCAAATGTTTGAGAGTGTCCGTTAAGTATAAATTTCTTGTATCGAGTCAACTGCTCGGAATGCTGAACACTACCTACTTTATCTTCGATTAATATACAGTAAGTATCATTAAGGACACATAAGATATCGATATTACTCACCTGACGTTGCACTACTATACTGTCAATACTGGTTGGTAGAGTTTTACCAGCTTTATCGAAGAGTAATGCTAAAACACTAATTGCAACTTTATTCAGAGCTTTATGTTTATCATCTCCTGTTTTATAATCTTTCTTCGCCCAAGAAAGAAACCAACATATAAATGCATCTTGTGACAGCTCAGAGGTAGCAAATTTAAACAAATTAGGTGTTGCCATAGTTGTTCCTTAATTACATTACAAAAATATGATTAATATCAATCAGTAACAGTAGTTATTTATTTGGTCATAAATCATCGATAAGCAAAAATACATCCGTCTGCTATCTTTCGTAAACTGCCATCCCATTTTTTAAACGCTCGAGAGTAACTGTCCTTATTTCCAATGGGTCAATAACAACAGACAACTGTGACATAATCACTAACCAACCTTGCAGATGATTAGTATTAGCAACGGTAGCACAGACTTGATTCCAAATTTTGTCGATAGCAATAATCTTCTAATCAACTAATAATTAGTGCTCATATGAATACTGACGGGCAGACTTTTTAATCTTTAAAATCAGCTTTATATGGCTGTCGTTAGTTGGCTATAACTTACCCAATTTGCATAAACTCTCTAATGAAAAAGCATATAGCCCTACCTAATCAAGTATTAGCTTATCTATTGCCCTAACCTCGGTAATATGATTTATCAAAAAATTACGATGAGCTTCTAACTGAACTGACCCAAGATTGTCTTACTCTCTCAGGATTTTGAGACTCCAACAAGCCTGAGGCAGTTCACTCTAGCGTTGTTTCTGACTTTACTACTTAGCTCTAATGTATAAATGACTTCGTTGATTGTTAAAGAATTATTTAGTTAATAATCCATTATCATTTAACACTTTATAGTACCAATCAAGCTCTGCAATAATTTTACATGCCATTTCTTCATTATGGATTTGTTCCCATGGCTCAGTTTTAGACCACCAATCATGTGGTTCAAAATTATACCAAGCACACCAATAACCTCCTTTTTCTTTGTCTTCTTCTGCTTTTATGTTTTCACTAGCAAGACTATGACCATCTTTACACTGAGTTAGGATTTTTTCATAATATTCATAGTCTGGCTTTACATCATCATTAGCTATAAAAATACCTAAATAAGGAAAGTTGAAACCGTACCTCCAAAACCTAAACAAAACTCTAAAGCACTTTCTTTAATATTAAAAATGATTTGCTCTTCTTTCTTGATACCTTTTAGATTGGTTTTAATCATTGAATAAGGTTTGTTTCCTTTTGTAATGATAGTCGTAAGATCGTGTTGTAACTTCTCAATAAGTTGCTTTTTCATGTCATGAGTACTTAAAGCTATTTTTAATGCACTAGCTATATTTTCTTGACTAGATAGCATCGTATTTAATACAGACTTCGCTTCATTCATATCTTCTATTCCCATAAACTGTTTTTGAATAAACTTAGTTGGCTGTGCAATAAATTCACTCACACTATGATTTTGGCATTCTACTTGACACGCTTTGAGCCAACCAATCAGATCGCTAAATCTAAGATGACTATATTGATTACTGGTTTTCCAATCTTCTAAGGTTTTAGTGTCAACACTATATTCACTTGGTACGTCATTATCTTCGTTTAGATAAACAAGATGCCACAGCTTGTGTTTCCTATTTTTAAGTTCAGTAGCATAATCTTTCATCTGGTCAAGTTGATCTGCTGCATAAGGTTTGTTTTCGATACAAATACCGTAGCTGTTATTACCCACCTGACATCTTAAGTAAATATCCATACGACGCTGGGTGTTACTTTTTCCCGTTATTTCTTCAAGAAAAACCTCTGTTTTCTCAAGATTGTTAAGAAAAACCTGCCAGTTATCATTTTTATATATAATAGGCAAACAATGCTCAATAAATAACCTTAAAAAGCTTTCCTGTTGAGCATGACTGCCATTTGGATCAAGTAGAGCTGCCAAAATACGACTAAGCCCTAATTCATCAGTACTGATATAATCAAAAGCACTGAAGTCCGGAGACAGTTGACGGCTATAGAGTGCTTGCGCAGTCTCTAAAGCGTTAATCTTTTGGCTCACATCACTTATCAAACTTTGCACGGTACTCATACTCATCTATCCTCTTAAAATCTCACTCGGTTTTATTTACTTATATTGCTGGTCATTGATTTGCTTTAACATCTTGATAGTGTTTATATCGTAACTGCCCGCATAAAACTGATATAAAAGCTGCTCAAATACACACTTATTACCAGCGGCAAAGGCAAACAACGTTAGCGAAGATTGCAGCTTCAGATTATCTGGTGAACCAAAGATATCTAAAGCACTTTTATCAGGATGCAACAGCAATAATTCAGCGCACTCTATTAACCGTGCTCCAAGCACCTCGTGCTGCAAATACGTTTTTGCTTGCTCCAGACTCTCTATTGCAAAGCGTCGAGCTCTTACACTGTGCCCTAGCCCTTTCACTTGTGGAAAGATAAACCACATCCAATGCGTGCGCTTACGACCTTTGGTCAGCTCTTCAATCACTTGTGGATAGATAGTGTTTTGGGCTTGGATAAAATCATCAAACAAATCTTTATCTATTGTTGTCATTTTTTACACTCCTTGCGATTTAAGTAATGAACGTTTGCCTACCTGCCATATTCAAAACGTAGCTCAAACTATATTTGTATTTAATGCTAGGCTAATCAGCGACATATATCGCTCCCATCCAATAATAGTCAGGTTTATCGATCGTTCTATTACCATAAAACACTTCTGAATCGTCAGCAATTCGGTTTTCAACCGCAGTTGTGATACTAAAAAACTCATAAAGAGATAGCTTATGATCGCTTTCAATATCAAGCATCATATACTGAGTACTAAGACCTTCAGGAATTTGATTGAGCAGATGATTAACGGTACTCTTTATTTGTTCTGAATCTGGTATGTCCGTTGCCCTAGCCTGTATAAAATTGGCAGGCTTTTCAGCCCCGCAAGATTTTTTGATGTCATTAACATCTATACCAACCTTATCACGATCAGATAATACTGATTCAAACACGGTTTTTACCTGCCCGACTTCATCAGCTTTGCAAACAATAATACCGTCTATAACCTCGAACCTATCAATGTGCTTATCCGTGGTTTGTAGCGCAAACAATGTGCAACCGACTTGTTGTTGTAAATCTAGCAATGATTGTTCATCCCAACCATCTTCGATAACAATAAACCCAACCTCAGATAAGAGGTAGTTTTCTACCTGCGGCTTATACAGCGTAGTGAAGACTACTGGACTTGCCTGAAACGCATCATTACCTTCTTTTTTAATGTCGTTTTTTAAAGTCTGTTTATCTTCAAAAATACTATCTGCTGTCATACTCGGTTCCTCGTTAAAGTGAAATCGTTAATTACGGTTATAAAGCTGCATCCCACTTTCTAGACGCTCAAGAATAACTGCCTTTAGCTCTAATGGTTCAATGACGACCGACAATTGCGACATACTTACCAGCCAATCTTGCAAACGAGTCGTATTAGCAACTGTAGCGCTGACTTGATTCCAAGTGTCATCGATAATAGTAATTTGCTGACCTATCGATAAGGGACGCTCATAAAGATGCTGACAGGCATATGTCTGTACTTTTAAAATCAGTTTAATCTGGGTATCGTCGGTCGGCTCTAACCTACCCAGTTCATGCAAACTCTTTAACGAAAAAGCATCTCGCCCTACCCAGTCAGGTATTGGCTTATTTATGACGCTAGCTTGGGTAATACGGTTAACTGCAAAATTGCGATGCGCTTTTAACAACTCCTTATCATCGATATGATCGTTTACTGGATAAAAGCCTGTTAGATACATCATGTTATCGATAAATACCAAACCGCACGGATAGATCAACTTTTCACTAGCATTATCGTCCCACTTTTTTTGATAACGAATATGAAGTTGCCTGTTCTCTAACAAGGCTTTATGAATGCTGGTAAGTACCTCACTATCAAGGGTTGGCGCTTGTACGATGCTTGGCAAAGTTATCAGATGCAGCTGCCACTGTCCTAATGAGCTATTGGCGAAAACGTACTGATCTTGACGTTTAATTTGCGATAGCTTAGCAGATATGATCTGCTGCATAGAGACTGGCAAATAGTTAGCGGTGTAATTACTGAGCATCTCCCAAAAAAATACGGTTTGCTCGCTGACAACATCGATACTAAAGCTTGGCTCAATATAGAAGCGTGCGGTTTGACCGTTGATGTTTTGCTCCCACGCTGGCACTCTGACTAGAGCATCATTATGAAAAATATTATCGAAAATATTTTTTAAGCTGGTCAAATCGTTCTCTAAATTTTTTCGCTCGCTGGCGAAGCAATCAGGATTATCACCATAGGCGCTCATCAGCTCGGTAAGCGAGACAGCTTTAGCTTTATCACGCGGTAGACGTTGATAGAGGATAAACAAGCGTTCTGATTTGGTGTAGCTGGCGATAGGATGATTTGGCATTGTTAAATCGCTTATTTTTAGTTCAATAATTGGTGATTCAACTGATGCTTATCCGCCTCGTAATCGTTTAGAATCGCCATTAATTTAACAATTCTTTCTGATACCTTTTTTATTTCAAAGTCGTTGTACTTCCACATAAACCTCCAAGTATTGCTCCCATCAGATTTGTTCTCGTAGGTCTTAATATTAATTTCGCACTGTTTCAATAAACTATCTACTTGGTCCTTAAAAATTCCATTTTCGTTAAAAAAATCTATATGAATCGTAAAATTCATTTCGTTAGCTTCGTAATTCCTAATACAGAACACCACACATGAAGATGAGTTTTCCCATCTTTCGTTATAGAATCGAATATACGGTTCATAATAATTCCATTTATCAATTTTTGTTTTACCAGAAAAACCTTGCAAACTATTTCTTAAATCAATGTTTATCTTCGCAGCTATTTTAGGAATAATATCCTTATAGAGATATTCACTTAACTTAAAGTAGTCATTTATATTTTTCGTCAAAAACTCAATCTCATCTTCACTTATTTCACCCACGTTATCTAACTCCTTTAAATGTAATAAAAACTCTCTAGCGAACAGACCCCACTTGTTATAGGGGTTATCTAATAACGCCTTTGATAAATGCGGTTCAATAGCTTCTACTAAATTTTGATAAGAAATGCCGTGCCAACCATTATTCTTAATGACATCATCAATTCTACCGTCAAGACAAAGCACTATTTGGACTAAGTTCTTGTCTCGCTCATCTTCTTTTTTATTGTCTGTAATACGTTGCCTACCATAGCTGGTGTAGTCATCAAACGGATTATTTTGCTCATGATAAATCTTACACTCGACTATGATTAAGGCGTCTTTCGTTTCGATTAACAAGTCGATGCGATTGCCTTTGGCGGTTGATACTTCAGTCTCTACATTTTCCAAGCTGCCAAGGGTAGCCATCTTGTTTTTGTTTTCTAATAAATATTTTAGCCCTTTAAAAAAGCAATCTCCTAAATTATGAGCTTTAGCTGTGTCTAGAAAGAAGCTGAGCAGTTCCGTCGTTGGGTTTTCAAAGTGACCACGAGCACCGACATCGAATAGCGTGAGCTCTTTGGTTACAATATCTAGCTGTTTAAACTTATCGATCAGTGCTTTAAAGCTCTTTAGATTAGATACGCTTGCTAAATCAGTCATTTATTTTCCTTAAGATGAATGGGTCTTCAGTAAAGCTAACAGGTTAAATAGCCAAATAAGCGCCGAATTTGTAGAATTAGTACGGTTTAACAATCTCAATCAAAACGAAGTAAAATTGCTGTGCCATTATCATAAGCATTGCCATCGGAGTCATAAACTTGGCTCTTAAGAGTGATAAGCCAATCTTGTAAACCAGTTTCAGCACTGACAAGTTGCCATTCGTGACTCGGTACTAAATCGTGGATACCATCCGTACAAACCAATATACAGTCGCCGCTATTAATATTAACCGTACAAGAGCTGCCTTCTGATGCTTCACTGCTTAGATAACTTTCGTCAGCCGTCAATGCAAAGCACTCAGTAATGCTATACAGACTCCCTGCCATCCCTTCTCTGTTATAGTCAGCGAATTTCCTTTGGCGACCTTGCTCTTTTGCCCGTTGGTCAATAATTTCGTTCAATAGATTATGATCTCGAGTCAGGCACTGCCATTGTGATGCATCTTTAGGCAGTCGATAAACGCGACTTTCACCCACATGCATTATCGTTGCCTTTATGGTTCCATCACCATTTAACTCTCCAATAACCATCGCGAGGGTTGCCGCCGCACCATGACGCTTAGCTGAATGCTTGGTTTGATTAATCAGCTGATGAATATCATCTGAAGTAATACTCTTCTGATTACCCCATAACCGCCTAATTGCTTTTACCACCGCCTTTGAGCAGTGCTGTGAGTGATTGGAGCTTGCCACACCATCAGACACTGCCAAGCAAGATGGTGCTGCAACTGGTGTCACTGCCATTACACCTAAGTCTTCTTGGTACCAATTATCTAAAAAGAAAAAAGCATCCTGCTGTAGGTTATTACTGGCATTACCTTGAAAGGTAATTACGCAAGCTTGTGCGATCGAAGGAGTATCTTTTGAAGAACAATGATTAATAGAAGCAGTCATGATGGTAAGCCTATATGTTTATCATAAAAGCCAGTATAGCGGACAACCTGTAAATTTATTTTCTAGGTTAAGATATAAAATTATCTAAACGGTATATGAGTAGCACAGAGTTGCTTTCTATAAATAAAAAGGTGATGAACGTTTCGCCCATCACCTCTTATGCACTATTTTAGAACAATAAACCTTAGTACTCTCTCATCATGTCTTTTTGAGCTTTATCGTATTTAAAGCAAAAAGGTTGATCTACATAGCTGTCAGACATTCTATAAGCATCGATATCACCAGAAAAACAAAAGCGGTTAGATTTGATACTAAAATCAAAATCAATCGTATCACCTTTCTTGTTAACAATTATTGGCTTACCATTTGATCCAGTTGCCGCTGATAATGAATAACCAAAAGGCACTACTGTCTTCTTAGCAGGGTCAATCACGACTAAGCGATAAGGTTTTTTGTTGACGTACCCTGTGATATTGGTGTCAAAGATATAGATAATCTGATTACCATTGAAGTTAGGCTTACGTTCTTTCATAACGGTTGCATAGCTTTTCAAACGACTGTCTGTGCAAAATTTCTCGTCCTCATAATCAAAATCACACTCAACCACTGTGACACCATATTTCGTTTTAGGTGCTGCATTAGCCGTAGAGGATAGACCTAAGATAATTATCGATGCTGCTAATAGCATGCTTGTCTTTTTGAACATGAGATTTTTCCTATAAATTTAAATAAATTAAGTACTTCTCACATGGCTCACTTTTAGATCTCAGTAAATATGCATCTTTGATGATATATTTTAGAAGTTACTGATCGTTTTGCGGATAGCGTTCTTGATCTATCTCACTCCAATCTGTATAGGTTTTTTTGGAGAGCACTTTGCCTTGGTGGTCTAGCGTATAGCGCGTGATACTGTCATAGCCCTCATCATAAGCATTAGCACCTTTGGTATTTAGGTTATAAACATCGAGCTTTCCATTTTCATAGCGGCCGCCATCGACATCTACCGCATCCCCCATTGGTTCTATATAAGCCATGTCATATTTTGGTGAAACAATGACCTTACCTGTTTTATCGATGACGCCCCATTTACCACTTCTATAATCTCCAATCTTGACAGCAGACAATCCTTCTGAAAACTCCATTGCCTCATCCCATTTGGCTGCTATCACGGTTTTGCCAGTGGTATCCACAAAGCCTGTTTTGCTATATTCATCACCCAATGTAGACGTGTTATATCTGGCCAACCCTTCTGAATAGTCATCTAGCCAATTAAATTTAAATGGCACGACTGTTTTACCTGTTTTATCAATTGCTCCAAATTTATCGTCCTTACTGACCACTGCCAGCCCATCATTGAAATCACCAGCACTCTGATATAAGTAAGGTATGGTCATTTTCCCTGACTTATTCATATAGCCATATTTACCGTCTTTATATGCGGCTACCATACCTTCTTGGAAATCTCGAAAATCAATGTAATATTCACCAGTCATCGGTGCTTGATGCTCAACAGGTATGACTAATTTGCCCGTTTCGTTAATATAGCCTTGCCAGTACAGATAGTCTTCGTAGTCCTCACCGCCGTCATAGCCTTTGACCATACCCATTTTCATGATTGCGACACGAGCCATGCCTTCAGAGAAGCCACCGCAGCTATCATATTTTGCAGGTACGATGACTTTTCCTCTGTCATCTTGGTAGCCACACTGAGGTTGCTCAGTATTCTCCAACTCAAAGGCTTGTAAGCCAGCGGTTGCACTACCTGTGCCAAATGCTGCACATAGACCCAATATCATCGCCGCTTTTCTATTGTTTTTTTTCATTTCAATCTCATCGTAAGGTATAAACACTATTTGTAATCCACAGATATATCTTTAAAAAACAGCCAATAGATATTGCTAAATTTAATAAACAATAGTAGTCAACTTTATTTTAATAATCAATATATATGTTATGCGATATAGTAATTTTAAATAGTCTCGAAGAATCTAAAGGCACAAAAAAGGACACAACGTTATCGTTGTGTCCTTTTTTGTGCCTTGTGAGGATTTACTATGGCTTCACTACGACTTAAGAGAAAACTTTATTTAGATAAATGTCATTTGCGAACCTAAAGTCACCGTATAAATTTTGATGCTTCTCACTATTAGACATTAAATAGGTATTTAGACTGTAGGATTATTCGTAGCTTTATCACTAAAATCATTATTAGCATTTGGCTTAATATAACGCGGCATTTTTTGTCCAGTTTCTTTAGCAACAGCATGTAGCATCTGTTCAATCCAACCGACAATAGCGCAGGCGAATACATCAATGATAAAAGTAGCATAGACCCAGCCGCCAGTCGTTTTGATATAAGTAAAATCTGCAACTCACAGCTGATTAGGACGATGGGCTTTAACATGATAGTACGTTGACGGTGTAATCGGTAGTCTTCGGCAGATAAGCTCGATCCCATAACTACATCTATAGTCATCAATAAACTGAACCATTATCTGGGTAGGCGGTCGAGCTCCGCTTGGGCAAAAAAAGCGGCAGCCTTACGTATAATTTCGTTAGCTTGCTTAAGCTCTTTATTCTTGCATTAAAGCTTTTTGATGCGCTCTTTGTCACTTTGAGCCTGCACTGAGGCGGGAATGGTTTGATCAATATACTTTTTATGCCATGATCGAAGGGTCTCAGGCGTACAGCCAATCTTTGATGCTATGGCTTAAATAGCTAACTATGTGGAGGGTTAGTCGCCTGCCGCTTCTATCAGCATACGAACGGCGCGCTCTCCAATCTCAGGAGTGTAAGTTTGTCTCTTCATTGTCATATTCTCTCAGAATGTTGAATATTCGACAACCCCGGAGCGGTTTAGTTTAATTACTATCGTTAAACTAGACAATTAAAAGCTTTCAAGTTTAGGTCTACGGGATGTACGGCAGGGGGCATTTTTGTGGGTGACACTGTTTACACACTACTAATGAGCGAAATATCATAGTTTATGAGCTGATTAATTCAACTTATGACGACAATTATCTTGATAAACACTGCATTTTAGAGTATAAACTTTTGATTGCTTATAAAATATAAAACTAATTATTGTTAGAGCGTGTATCTGCTTGCATATCAATTATTGCAAGCTCAAATGTTGCTGAAAAATTAAGTGCTAGTGTTATAGTAACTGGGTAACTTTTGATATAAATATAAAACAATAGATTATTTTTGACGAAACAGCTAGTCAGTATATAGTTTATGGAATAGCTTCTATGATATCGCTAAAAACAGCTATTTTTAATCCATTTGAGCATAATTTGGACAAAGAATTATTTTTACCTGTTATAAAGAATGCAGTCGGTTATGATTGTATGATAGGTTATTTTAATAGCTCTTCCTTTCGAGCCATAGCCCGGTCACTTCTTTACTACTTGCAGTCAGATGTTAATCATCAGATGCGCTTAATTGTCAGTCCGAATTTATCGAAAGAAGATATTAATACCCTTATCAATTTGTATGAAGGTAATGTATATCACGAGGATATAACTGAATTTATTTTGAATCAAGATAACTTAAGCCAATCGACCTTTCATGCTCTGGCTTATCTTATTAAGTTAGATAAGATTCAGCTTAAAATTGCCCTACCAGAATCAGGACTGTTTCATGTTAAGTGCTGGTTAATTCCTCAAAGTGACGGTAGTGAAATAATAGTTCAAGGATCAAGTAATCATACTGAAAGTGGCCTAGTCAGAAACTTTGAATATTTAAGCGTTGATTCTACGTTGAAGAGTAAGCAGTCATTGCATATCTGTCAAAAATTGCGCCAAGACTTTGATCTATTGTGGGAGAATAATTATCCCAACATTACTTGTGGCAACTTAAGCTTAGATGTATTGCGAGCTTTATTGCTCCAATTTTCATCTACCCAAGTCTCCGCCAAATATACTATACAACATTTGACAAATGCGTTACGCCAAGCCCTTAAGCAGCAACAGGAATCCGAATGTATGCAAACTGAGGATTATACCTCAAACCTCAAGAGCCTTTTATCAGACTATAGGCCTGATACACTGTCTACTCCTGCTTGGCTAGACTATCGTACAGGTGATTATGCTCATCAAGGAGAAGCAATAGACGCTTGGTTTGCGAATGACAATAAGGGCATACTGTCTATAGCAACGGGCGGGGGCAAAACACTGACCTCATTAACTACCGCTACCCTACTAAGTAAATCCTTAAAAAATCTATTAGTCGTTATTGCTGTTCCTACAAAAGCGTTAATGGCTCAATGGGAAAGTGAAGTGGCATTATTTGGCTCAAAAGCTGTGAACCTTAATAACATTAACGGCTCTAAAAATAAGTTAAGCACAATTGATCGGACTTGCAAGAATCTCAAATTTAACTCATCTCATGTTGAAGTTTTGATTATCAGCCATAATGCTCTTAAATCCGAATTAATGTCTAAAATTGAGAAGTACTCAAGTTCGTTTAGTACATTACTAATTGCAGACGAGGTTCATAACCTTGGTAGTACTGGTTTTATAGAAAATCCGCCAGATTTTTTTGATTTTAAGATCGGTCTTTCAGCAACACCGATACGCCAATATGATGAAGAAGGTTCTGAATTTTTATTACAGTACTTTGGTGATGTGGTTTATGATTTTCCACTTGATAAAGCGATTGGTAAATGCCTTGTTCCATTTGATTATTATGCTCATATTATTAACCTAACGGCAGAAGAAGAAGATAATTTTTACGAGTTAACCCAGAAAATAAGACGGCTGTCTTTTGCAGTCAATGCTAGTAAAGATAGTATCGAATTTCAAAATTGGTCAAGGCTTTGTATCAAACGACGTAAAATTATTGAAACTGCAGAAAACAAGATATTCAGCTTTGAGCGATGTCTTCCCTCTAAAGGCTCTGATATTACAAATACTTTAGTCTTTTGTAGTGATAAACAACCAGAGCAACTTGAACTTATAAACGATATTTTAAATAAAAAACATGTTAATTTTCATCAGATTACCAGTCATGAAACCGCTAATAACACTACTTTAAAGCAAATTATTGATGAATATAATCAAGGTAGAATACAAGTATTAACTTCTAAGCGGGTATTAGATGAGGGGTTTAACGTACCGCAAACGCAGACTGCCTACATTCTTGCTAGCAATACTACTAAAAAACAGTGGACACAACGACTTGGGCGAGTATTAAGAAAAGATAAGGGTAAAAGCGAGGCTAGTATTCATGATTTTATTGTCATGCCCTCTATATCTAATGCTGTTATGGATGATGATTTTAAAAACCTATTAAAATCTGAAGCCACACGTATACAGTTTTTTCTTCAATTTTCAAAAAATGGCACAGAACAAAACGGTGCTGTCGAACTTCTTGGTAAGATTGGAGATTTATTACAAGGAAAAAGGAGATAACTATGTCTATTTCATCACGAAAAATTAATACCATGATAGAAGATGAGTTTTTAGCAAAAGACTATGGGGCTGAAAATAGCAAATTACTTATTAATCTTTCAAAAACTATTTATGCTATGGAAGCAAGTATTGCAGGTCAAAGTAACCAGAAAAAAATTGAAGAAATTCGAGCTAAAATTGATGCAAAATCAGATGACTTTATTGTTAAGTGAGTAAGAGATAGCCATGAAACTGATAAGAGCCGATATTAAAAACTTTCGTTTGTTGAAGGATCTGCAGTTAGATTTTTCAACACAAGCAGACAAGCCATTAACCATCATTCGTGCCGCTAATGAGTCAGGAAAAACAACATGTCAGTACGCTCTTATGTGGGGTATTTGGGGTGAAGAAGGATTGCCCGATAAGTATCAGAACTTCAATATTATTTCCTTTAGCGAACTTGATACGAATC
Organism: Psychrobacter sp. K31L; assembly: GCF_017942195.1. Classification (NCBI taxonomy): domain Bacteria; kingdom Pseudomonadati; phylum Pseudomonadota; class Gammaproteobacteria; order Moraxellales; family Moraxellaceae; genus Psychrobacter; species Psychrobacter sp. K31L. Next base: position 321,063 of record NZ_JAGKSC010000003.1, read on the forward strand.
AAGCAGTACCTGAGGTTACCATAGAGTTTGAAACAGAGGCTAAAGAAGATGAGCCCCACAAACGCTATCGTTTAATCAGAAAGTATATCCCTGCATCAAACCCTCCTATTGATGACCTCACCATTTTTGAAATAAAAGCCACTGGCGCTATACCACTATACGACGCTCAGAAAACACAGCTGATTCAAAACATTTTACCTGAAACTCTAAAGGATGTTTATTTCACTGACGGGGACAGAGCATTATCATTTATTGAAGCGAGCTCTAGTGCGGGAGTAAAAAAAAGACGTGTTGAGAATGCGATTAAATCATTATTATCGTTAGACATCTTAACTGATACTATTCGCCATATAAATACAGTTTCCAGTAAATTTGAGTTGGAAGTAGATAATCGCGATTACGCAAAAGAGTTTGAATTAATTAACAATCATATTATATCGTACAATGAAGATATTGCAGAGCAAACCGAACGTTTACAAGGTTTAGAATCAAAGAAAACCAACTTAGAACAAGGCAAAAAAACAGTTAATGCCAAAATAGAAGAAATTATTAGACAAGGTGATAAAAACAAGCTTATTGGAGAAAGAAAAAGCATACAAAGAGAGCTTGAAAATCTTATTAGAACAGAAGCTGAATCGTTAAAGATTATGCGAGATAATGTTCAAAACGAAAATGTTTCGCTTGGTCTATTAAAAGATGATTTTAATAAAGCTAAGTCCTATTTAGCAGATTTAAAAGATAAAAAACAATTACCTAAAGCTAACGTACCCATCTTAGAAGAGTTACTAGATAAACCAAAATGCTTTTGTGGCTCTAGCCTTGATGACCATACAGATGAAGGTAGGATACACCGCCATCATATCCAAGTTGCCATTAAAGATAGTGAAGAAGCTGATAGAAAGACTGAATTAGCAACAAGCTTACACTTTGCGATCTACCGCAGTGATACTAATAAAGCAATTGAACTGTGGAAGGATAAATATAGTTCATCTTCGCAACAATATTATAATCTAAGTAAGCTCATTAATGACAAACAGTTCAAGCTTAATGAAAAAGAAGAAGAGATTGCTCAGGTTCAAGACGATGGATTAGATATCTTTCGTACTCAACTGCGTGAATATGAGAACAAATTGATGGGAACTGTCTCTGATATTAGTGAGGCTAATACAATCATAAGTACAAATCAACAAAGACTAGAAAGTAGCGAGCGAGAAAAGCAAAGAGTTCAGAAAAAACTAAATAAGAATGATAAGTCTACTAATAAAATTGAATTATCTAAAACCTTGAAAAGCGGCTTTGAAAGCATTCTAAATAAATTAAAAGGACAAGAGGTTGAAAAAGTCAGTCAAGAGATGAACCGCATCTTTTTAGATATGGTTGGGTCTTCTGCTGATAGTAATGACTTTTCATCCATTACCAAAGCTGAACTAAGCCCCAATTATGAAATCTTAGTTTATGGTATGAATGGTCAGAAAATCAATCCGGATCAAGATTTGAATGGTGCTTCTAGGCGTGCTATCACACTTGCATTTATTTTGGCACTAACCAAAATTTCACAAGTTGAAGCTCCTAATGTTATTGACACACCGCTTGGCATGATGTCAGGTTATGTAAAACAGTCTGTATTAAGACAAATGGTGAAAGAAGGCGCTCAAGTTATCTTATTTTTGACTCATGATGAGATTCATGGCGTTGAGCCTTTAATTGATAGATATGCTGGCGCTGTTTATACCTTAACTAATCCTGCTCATTATCCTAAAATATTAAAGAATAAACCTCCCACAGGGAATGGCAGTATCTTACGCTGTGATTGTAATCATCATGAGTCATGCTCAGTCTGTGAAAGAAATAACTATTTAGAGGAAGCCTAGTATGTCAATGCGAAACCCTTTTGAAAGCTATCAAATTGCCATACCTAGCAAATACTCAGATAAAGTAAAGCAATTTTGTAAGCAATCTAGCTCACAAACTAGCCCACAATACACACCTTTTAATCGCCAAGTTGATTTTTGGTATTTTGCTTTTCTCTATGCTACTAAAGAAGATTTACCACCTGACCATTTAACAGATACGTCTAATATTACTGCCGCTAGCATTTTAGATGATTATCATATTAATCATATCCAAACCGCCTATTTAGCTAAGAACCTAGATATTGAAAGTCTAACAGACAGTAGAAAGATATTTAATTACGCTGCTGACATGGCAAATGCAGGTATCCCGCATGTCATTCAATTATTGAGTGATGATGAAGACACGCCTTTGGATAATTTGTTTTTCTACTTAGAACAAAATATGAAGTAAACATACATTAGGGCGTGTCTTCAATTCATTCGATAGTCCTCTAAATGGGCTAAAAATAGCTAAGTCTTGCCAAACATCGTCAAATAGCTGATTAATACCCCAATATTATCTGCGCTATTTTTCTTATTTGACGGCAGTTTATCTAATTTTTATCACCATTTTTGAAATGAAGACACACCCTATTAAATGGTGTTTTAAAAAACATGCTAGCGATAAAAGTCAGTAGGGAATCTATGCTAATTTCTCTGATTTTACAGGGCTCTCAAGACTTCAATAATTGTTCAAATTTTAATCAGCATACTTTTCGATACGCCACCGTATATTTAAGTTATATATGAGGCTTGACGGGACAACAACTAAATCTAAGTATAATAATATGTACACTCGCTAATCACAATTATCGATATAAATAAGACCTATATAAGGAACAAGTATGTCAGTAGATCCAAAAAATATATTCGAAGCAATAACCAAACCAGTATCAGAGCTATTATCTGATAGAGGGCTTGGTCTATATATACCCTCTTACCAGCGCCCTTATAGTTGGGACAAAGAAAAAGTAAATAGATTAATTGAAGATATAAGTCATGGCTTTAAATTGCTTTTAAACTCTGAGGATAGTTTCACTTTTTTAGGAACAGTAATTACCATTCATGATCATAAGCATGTGACTGTCCAACCTATTGTTAGACAAGATGTGCCTAGTAAAGTACTTACAGTAATTGATGGTCAGCAGCGTATGACAACACTATTGCTTCTGTGCATGGCACTACATAATGAGCTCTCTGTTGTACATCAAAAATATATAAAATATAAGAATAAAATCGAAAAAATTATTGTTGAAAATCAAGGTAGCTTAGATTTTGGAGAAGAGAAAAATAAGGAGCTTCAAAATTTCCGGAATGCTTTTGAATGGCTTGATGGGCAAACTCGACAAGTAATAGAAGCACTTTCAAGTACATTCTACGAAAAGTATCCCTATGGTGAAACACCACTTTATCCAAGAATGATTAGATCTTTAGACGATCAATGGTCTAAAAGTGCCAAATCTCGCAAATACTACTCTTCGATAGCTAATCTAATAGCAACATATATAGAGCAGATTGAAGGTGAAGAGTACAAACCTATTCACTTTAAGCCTACAAAGCGGTCAGATAAAAATATTGAAGGTGAAGAAGCCTTAGTCGATAGATTTAATCAACTCAAAAGTTTGCTTGGAAAATTAGGCACAAGTAATGATGAAGAGATTCAAGAAGTTCCAACTAATGAAGAAATTTACAATTCAGAAACACTTCAGTTAGGTTTACTAAATCATGTCGCTCCTATTGATAGCATTAAAGATGTAAGTGAGGATTATAGAAAGCAATTTGATGAACTCTCTCTCCTAATGTTTTATGCGAACTATGTTTTAAACCGTGTCGTAGTAACAGTTGTTCAAGGTAAAAATGAAGATTATGCATTCACTATCTTCGAGTCACTTAATACAACTGGAGAGCCTTTAACTGCATTTGAAACATTTAAGCCTCGTGTTGTTGGTTCGGTTGATTTAGAAAACTATGAAAAGTCAGAAGAAAAAGCTTTGATGGATGAAATATCAAACTACCTTAGTCAATACTCTGCTGGCAAAGACCTGCAAAAGGAAACGATGGCTCTATTGATTGATTTCTTTGGTGCTTATGAAGGTATAAAGGTTCCTCGTAGGTTAGCGGATCAACGTTCTGCTCTGAAACTAGGCTTTGAAACAGCTCAGGAAGACGAGAATCCAAAAAAGGAGAAGTTAAGATTTATACAGACTATGCGAGACGCGGCTAATTTTAGACATTATTTTTGGGATGCAACTAGCTTTAATGATATTCATAAATTCATTGGTAATTTAGAGCTCTCTAGTAAGTCAAAACTATGTTTAACCTTTTTGAGTGATCTAAAACACACTATTGTTATTCCTATACTAACTAACTTTTTCACTCAAATTACTGAAGCTAAGACTATAGAAGAAAAACAAGCAAGATTGCATGATTTTGAAGAAGCTCTTCAAGCAATTGTTGCGTTTAGTGTTTTATGGCGTGCTTCAAGAAACGGAACTGGAGGTATTGACAATCAATACCGAGAATTGTTGAATACAACTGGTATGCCATCAGGTCTACCTCCTATATCTAGAAAACATCTAAAAGACGACATTATCAATATTGATTTATTTAAGAAGGAAATGAAGTCACGCTTAATTGATTCAGATCGCAAAGGTTCGTTAGAAAACAAAAAAGGCTTCATTAATAAAGCTATTGAATTACCTGTTTACAATATAAATAAGAAGGTAGCCAAATTCTTACTACTTGCAGCCCATCATAATGCCGTAGAAGACCCTTTAAACCCTGGACTTCTTGTTAAGGGTAAAGAAGCATTAAATTCATGCTTAACATCGGATATGTACAACGATGAGAGAAACTTATCCTTAGAACATGTTGCTCCTCAAACATATACTAATGGATGGGATCAAAATATTTATGCTAGAAACACTCTTGTTCACACTTTAGGTAACTTAATATTAGTATCATCTACGTTAAATTCCTCTTTAAGTAATAGAGTATGGAACGAAAAACGCAACCTTTACCGTGCCGTTGGAGCTAGAACTGAGGAAGAAGCAAAACAAATTCTTATAGATTCACAGAGGAATCAGAATTTCGATTTCCGTAATAGCACGAAAGATGTCATTGAAGCTCAAAGCTACATGCCTAACTTAGTTGCATTAAGTAAAATGGAAGCACCGTGGACTGCAGAATGGATAGAAAAACGTTCACAGCATTTATACTCATTAGTCTGGGAAGAACTGATGCCATGGCTCAGTTAACTGAAACAACTTATTACTTATGACACATCACACACATTTTACCTTGGCCATAGATATCATCCATATCTAATTCAGGCTCACCATCAGGTCTAAGCGGATTAACTTTAATCCGCTTTTTCATCTTTGAAATTCGCTTTTTATGATCAGCTTTAATCTCAGCAATACGCTCAGGACGACTGAGCTGCTCCAATGATTCACGCTCAGACCATGTAAATGGCGTTTGGTTAGCTAAAGCTTCTTTCTCATAAGCCATAGCTTCTTTAAAAGCTTCAGGATGACGCTCTAGGAGCCCTACCCACTCTATCTTACGCTGGAAGAAACAGAAAGTGCACCCACTGCGTGTACGCCACTCATAATATGATGGCAACCCTACTCCAGAATTTTCTAAAATATCCATGACGCCCGGCTTATCTATACCGTCCTCTCTAAAGGGCAGTTTAATAACAAGCTTTTCGTCACTAGAATCATAACCAGTACGGTAAGGCTCATCAGCACGGATAGCAACGTATGAGTGCACCTCATAGCCATCATCTAAGAAGCCTTGAACCCAGTCCTGAAAAGGCTTTAGCTTCATTTTAATGGTGCACCAACGTGCCTGCGGTGAAGGCAAATAGTCATTATGCTGAGTTAGCCAGAAATCAAAATCTCTATCAGGGTTGATATGTTGAACAGGCTTACCTAGATACCCCTCTAAATAAGAAAGATACTCGTAAACCTCATCTAACTCTTTACCAGTATCGGTGAAGAAATATTCAATCTCTAACTCTGGGTAATGATCACGCATATAGATAGCTAATGCAGCGCTGTCTTTACCGCCTGAGATACCCAGTACATGTTTAATTTTTGACATTTAAGACTCTTCCTTTTCAACACACTTTTCATCACTGAGAGACTCTAAAAGCTTAGCAATCACAGCAATTCTATCGTTCATATCAAGCGCGCTAATTTCTAAAGCTTGATTAATCTGCTGTACTTGTTGCCTGATAGATTCGGCATTCTTCGATGTTATATGAGCCTCTCTTACTAAGCTTGTCGTGGCATTTGGAGACTTAGTAATAACGCCTACTTTCTGTCTATCTGGACTGGCATTCACATCAGCGTTGACTTCTGCTTCCAAAAACTGAAAGCCATATGTAGCGATACGCTGCTGGGCTTTAGTAATGTCCTGGTCAATCCATTTTTTAGAAGGCTTATTACCTGCTAATAAACTGATTAAGCTTTCAGCATCATTCATAGAGCCATCGTACTTAACAAGTCTGGCTATGAATGAATCTAATAAATAATCACCTGATTTGCCAAACAGTGCCTCAGAGCGTTGATTAATTTCAGTATAAGGGTTAACACTGTCTTCTTTTATCTTGAGATAGTTTTGAAGGTTCATATTGATATCAGAAACCAAATCCGGATAAACCTTATCTAGCTCTTGTAAGCCATCAATAATTTTAGCTACCTTTGCATCATCATCATCTGCTGCACTAAAGAACTTCGGTAAGTCATCAAAAAGCAGTTGATTAGGGTCATTTGCTTTTTTCAGAATATCACGCAGTTGCATGGTTTTAGGTGATAAGTTGCTGGTACGCTGTATCCATGGATGCATGCTAAAGAATATACTTACTAAGGCTTGCGCAATAGGTAAGGGTTCGTCCTCAATTTTGGTATTTAGACGTGCACCAAACGCTTCTTGTAGTCTATCTCGTAAAACGTGAATCCATGATTGTACGCCCTCCAAAAAAGACACTTCTCTCACACCCACATCAGCTGGCACTTTAATTAAATACTCAGCCAACAAATACTGAACTGAAGGCTTATATTCACCATTGATATAACTAGCTAAATCACTATGGCGCGATAGTATGTAAGCAATATATAAAATTTCATGAAGTCCAGCCTTAACACCATAAGGAGGGGCTTCCCAAGCTTCATATATCTCTTTAGCGGTAACCAGATCACCTTTAGCCTCAGCAATGATACTATCTGCACACTTCCAGATAGCTTCTAACTGTACATCATCAGGCTTAGAAAAATAATAGTTACCGTCGCTATCCACTTTATGTAAACCATTTTTGACAATAACTGATTCATATACGCCTTTTTCAGGTGGGTACTTCTCCATTCCTAGGCTTGGCTCTTCACTACGTTCAATCATACGTTTAAGCAATTCACGGATTGCACCTTTAGCGCTAGGTGACGGCTTATTACGATTGACTAGCTCATTATTGCAGATGAAGTTTTGAGTAACTTGCTCATCAGCGATGGTTGATGCAAGTGCTGATAATTTAAATCGGTTCAGCTGGCTTTCAGGGTTTGATAAATGATTGCTATACCATTTTGACGCATTCAAACTCTTATCAAGCAGTCTATTCAACGCGTCTTCAATTTCAACCAGACGTCCCTCAGTTTCCTGACGCGCAATCTTATCGTTCAGCAGTCTCTCTTCATTTTTTAAGATATTACTCAGGGCAATTTTATCTTTTAACATATCAATGATAGTCGTATGACTATCCAAGACCGCGACAACCAAATTACTGAACTCATTAGAGCTGTCTATTTTTTTGCAAATCTCTGTTGCCAGTAATACTTCTTCATCGTTCTTAGGTATCAGCAGACAGAAGTATCCGACTAACGACGCATTGATACTATCTTGCAGGCCTGAAAGTACTTCTTCTAATGCATCAGTAACTGGAAGTAGTTTCACTTCCATCCAACGGAGGCTACCGGTAATTTGATAATGCTTTTTTGCAACGATAGGCTCAAACTGTTCCAGTTTCTCAAATGGTAATGATTCAAGATCCTGAATCTGTTCTCTCATCGCATCGTTTAAGTTGAAATCGCTACCTTCACTAAGCACATAGGATTGTTTAAATTTACTGTAAAATATAACCGAAGCTGACTCTAATGACTTTATAAACTCACCCAGCTGCTCTTCATCCACGCCTAGTAGTGTCATTAACAGATCAGGATTTGCATGCACTCCCGTTCCATCTGCAAAAATACTAATGAGAGCTATTATTTTAATTAACTTAACTGCAGACTCATCATCAATTCCTTCATAACGATTAACTGCCGTTTGAGACAGCAACCACTGTTTACTGTACTCAGAAGCAATGATGGCATTATTTAAATTGCTATCCAGATAATCCCAAAACTGATGTGGCTGAAATAAAGCAAACTTACCAAGTGTCGTATTCTTTAAATAATAACCAAATCCATTTGGTTCAGACGACATTAAGAAAGAGAAAATACTACGCTGGTTTTGCCCAAAGTTCTTTTGAGACAATTTACACAATAAAATTGCCACAAGCGGATGTAGAGGAAAGACGTCGCTTAGTAGTTGGGTTAAGCTCTCTACATTGGTTTGGCGAGAGTTAGCAATATTAGTAACTAAAGACTGGATTTGGGTGGTGAAGTCATCGCTATTTTTGTATCTTTGTAGCTGCTCACCATTTATATTGATGACTTGACCAATTAAATAAATCTGCTCGTCAACTGATAGAGTAATAGCGAAATCGTCAAACCTTCCTTGAATTTTCATCCATTCATTGTGCGTTTTATCAGTCGCTTGACGTGCATAAGCGGTAAAGGATTGATGTAACATACCAACTAAAATTATTCTTCCATCGGTTCTACTTACAAATTCAGCAAGTTGCTGGAGAAAATAAATATCATCTGGACGATGGCTTTTAGCAGCACCATCAAAGACCTTACCTAGCTCATCAATGAAGATTATAAGGTGTTGCTCTTTAGTAATATAGCTTTCCAATGCCTCTAGAATATCTTTAGCACTCGCACTTGATTCTAAATTTAATGCATCTATAAACAGCTGCTCTGGCGCTATCGTCTGACCTGTTAGGTTAAGCGTTTTCCATTGTTGGTTTTTAGAGTTAAAGTATTTAACAATAGCAGCCTTATTTTTTTCACTTAACTTAGAAGATGCTATTTCAACGATTTCTTTATCGTCACTTACTAAGCCCTGTAAAAATAAAGCTAAACTAGATTTCCCAGATCCAAAAGGACCTGTCCAAGTAAATGCTGTTCGTCCACCCTTTATATTATCAATCATATTGATTAGGATTTGTTCATAGGACGCAGTACAGTAAAAATTACTAATAGGTCCTTTATCGTTGCTATCAGCATGGATGTTTATAGAGCGTTGAAAATATTGATTACGCTCAATGTGGTCTTTAAGGTATTTATCTGTATTAGGAATAGTATTCATGACTATTTATAACTCTTTAATTAATTTATTAAAAATATGGTAATTAAATATTCTTCAGTAAGTCTTAATGGCTATAATCTTCTTTTCGCATATTCTCTACACACTGCTCAAAAATAGCATTCAAATTGCTGCCATCAGTTATTTGGAATTGGCGAATCCCAGCAGACTGAGTCCAAGTTAAAAAGTAGTTAGAATCCTGTAGTTGCTCCGCATAATCTATAATCGCATCTTCATCTAACATGAATACACGCCCTGGCGAACATTCGTCATAAGTACACATCTCTAGCGACAAGGTATCAGCTGCACCATTATGAATTCGCCAACAGTTTATTAAGCCGTAAACGAAAACATGCAGCGTTAAAGAGTTCTTCTCACCTCGTAGTGCTCTAATGTTTTGCTTATTAACACGGGTCAATAGCCCAAGCTCTACTAGCGGACCTTCTAATATATTTTCAAAATCATCAGTCGCTTTACGAGTTTTCGTTGTGTAATTTTGAATCAAGCATTCAATATCTTTTTTTATTGTTGAATCTGAAGGAGCCGATAAGCCGTGGTCTTTAAAAAACTCTTTTAATAAGCGAGCAAATTCTTCGCGGCTTAACTCTGACTTCGTATTGATATTGAAGAGCCAGTAATAGGTCATTAAATTAGGGTTTGTGACGAGGCATAAATGCAATAGCCAAATGGTCGAAGGCGATTCTAGATAAGGATCCAAACCATGATCAGCAAAAATATTTTCAGCATTATAAAAAGAATTGAGTTGTTTAGTTGCGTTTACATTACCGTCTTTCGAAATTTCATCAATTATCGTAGTAGGCTGTGTATTATAATAAGCGCTGTTATCTCTGATAATCATAGCCGTATGTGTTGACCAAAACCGCATAGCATTCAACATATTTTTACCAACACCAAAATCAGCAATAGCGGTATTTTGAGAGAAGACGTTTTCGATCTCTTCAGATTCCGGCTGTATTGCAATTTGATCATGAACTTTTTTTAACCAGCCATATCTCAGTGGGAAGGTATCATGGCCTGAAAGAGTTGGTTTTATATTATCTATCAAAGATGCAAAGTAACGCATAAATTTCAATCAATCCATATAATTTATAATAAACTTGTATAGTTGCTTTCTGCATTGGAACAACTCTCCAATGCAGAAGTATATCATGTTACTATCTTTATGTAATGAGATTCTCTTTTTTTCACCCTAAAAACTATCCTATACAAATAAATAATGAAAATTTTATGAAAAACATATATTTAGATTACAATTCACATACCCCTTGCGACACGTCAGTTATTAAAGCTATGCAGGACATATGGTCTCAGCCTGGAAACCCTCATTCAGACGGACACTTTTTTGGCTGGAACAAACAAACATTAGTCAGTGATAGCCTCACAAAATTAGCTGATATATATGACTGCTTTGAGGAAGAACTGTTAATTACTTCAGGAGCTACTGAAGCGAATAACTTAGCTATCTATTCAGGCATCCCTATTGCCGAAAAAACGAACCCACAAGCAGACACCGTCCTAACCAGTCACTTAGAACATAAATCTGTCTTAAACCCACTAGAGATAGCTGCTAGTAAATATGGTCTAAAACTGCTTTATGTGGACATCACATTGGAAGGTATTATCGACTTACAAGATTTGCAGACCAAACTTGAGCAGAATAATGTCCTATGGGTTTCTTGCACGATGACCAATGGTGTTATAGGAACAAGCCAGCCTATCTATCAAGTTGCTGAGCTATGTCAGCGCTACGATACAATGTTACATGTAGATGCCTCACAAGCAGGTTATCTTGATATTTCTTGTCATGACTTAGAAGTGGATTTCCTGACACTATCAGCTCATAAAATATATGGTCCATCAGGTATTGGTCTATTGTACTCAAAACACTTACAACACCCTGAATTTATACCTATGATCTCTGGTGGTGGTCAGCAGGATGGTTTGCGTGCTGGTACATTGCCTGTACCACTGGTTGTTGGATTCGCTGAAGCAGCTAAGGTGCTAGATGAGATTAAAGAATCTGAAGCTTTACGATTAAGAGACCTAAGAAATACATTACTAAATGGTTTGACTCAAGCTCTTGCAATCACAGTGTTTGGTGACTTGGATGGTCGCCATCCTGGTAGCTTATACTTAGCGATTGAAAATGTCGATAGTATGCAACTTCTGAACAACCTACAACCACACCTCGCTTTTTCGCTTGGCTCCGCTTGCGACGGTTTGAGTCGTGAATACTCACCTATTATGAAGGCAATGGGTGTTCCAAAAGATGTCGCTGAATGTACATTCCGAATTTGTGTTGGAAGAATGACTACAATTGAAGAGGTTAACTCGGCAATAGAGATGATAGTAGCTGAAGTTAAGAAATTAAAATGACTTTAGCTGAGGTTAGATTTATATATTATTTGGCTCGAAATCTTATTACTGACCCATGCTATAAAATCTGTAGACTTAAAGAGGTTTTATGGCGTGTTGAACATTCAAGGTTTTAACCAGAGATAAGCACGAGTCCATCACAGATTCTGTGTAACTGCTATTTAGATTAAATGCTTACTGATACGATCATCAAACATAATCATAAAACGATTAAGAGCAGCCGTCCAGTTACGAATTGGCATCGACCATTTTTTGGATGCTTGCTGGGTGGCTAAATACACCACCTTGAAAGCTGCCTGATCAGAGGGGAACACCTTACGCTTATTCACCGCCGTACGAATCACACTGTTTAGCGACCCAGCAGGCATTTAATCTAAAGGGCAGTTACACAGAATTCGGGATGGTCTCGTAATACGTAATACGTAATACGTAATACTGTAAATATATAGCTCCAACGCTAGTCAATAAAACTCTGAAAGTATTCCCGAAGATTTTCATCGTAACAGTAAATATAGGTTCCCTTTATCCCTCTATACATAATAGTTTTATAGATATTGATAATATAATCATGTAGTTGATCATCCGTAATCCCTACTCTACCATTTCTATCATAATAATTACCTTTAACGACTTCGATTTTTTGAAGTTCTTTATTATAGATAATATCACTTCCAAATATTATTCCTGCGTAGTTAAGATCATAGCCTTGCGTGGTGTGAATGCAGCCCATTTCAGTCATATCTGTCGTTGAATTAACCCAGTCTTTATTGGTTCTATTCCAATATAACTCTACCCCATCGATTTCAGCATCAGGCTCAGTGCCTTTTCTGGACACCCATTCCCATGAGTAGCCTGAAATAACTCTACATAAACCAAACTTATTTTCCTTGATCTTAAGCGCCTTAATAAATGAGCTATGCTGAAGAAACCGTACAAATAAACTTGGTAAACTAAGCGTATTAATCGGAGTTTATCATGGTCAAGAAAATCAGAACCTATAGTGAAGAATTCAAAGCCGAAGCCGTCAAGAAGATATCAGATAATAACGGCAATATTTCAGCGACCGCAAAGCAGCTTGGCATCGCCATGCAGACCTTATCTAATTGGAATAATAAAGCCAATCAAGGCAAGCTTATCGGCACAGAACAATATGATCCTGATCTTGTGACGGCTCATCAGGAAATAAAGCAGCTCAAACGACAGCTTAAAGTAGCCGAAGAGGAACGAGAGATATTAAAAAAGGCGACGGCGTACTTTGAAAAGCACAGTTAGTCAGGTACGCCTTTATCAAAGATAACCAGCACTTCTTTAGCATCACCACTATGTGCCGCGTGCTAAGTGTTAAGCAATCAAGTCATTACGACTGGCTGAGTCGTGATATCAGTGACCAACAGATACATCGTAATCAGTCTGAGCTAATGGTTAGGGCCGCTCACAGTGAAACTCGTGAGCGCTATGGTGTTGAGCGACTGCATGCAAAGCTCATAGAGCAAGGCCATGACATTAGCTTGTACATGGTCAGACGTATCAAAGAAGAACATGGCATCAAATGCCGTCGCCACAAACGCTTTAAAATCACTACGGACTCAAACCATAATAAAATGGTTTATCCAAACGTGTTGGATCAGCAGTTCGATGCTAAGCGTTCTAATGAGTCTTGGGTCAGTGACATCACCTATATCTGGACAAATGAGGGTTGGCTGTACTTGGCAGGCGTTAAAGACTTATACACTAAAGAGATGGTCGGCTATGCCATCAACAAACGTATGACCGCTGATCTAGTATGCAAAGCATTGAACATGGCCATCAAGAATAAACGTCCAAGCCAAGGGCTGATTGTACATTCAGATAGAGGCAGTCAGTACTGTAGCCATGCCTACCACAAGATTATCAAACAGCATCAGTTTACAGGCTCGATGAGTGGTAAGGGCAACTGCTTTGATAACGCTCCGATAGAAAGCTTCTGGGGCGTGTTGAAGAATGAGCTGGTATATCACCAAGACTATAAAACAAGGTTTGTAGCGATCAGCGATATCATTGGCTATATTGAGCTGTACTACAACCAAACGAGGATTCAAAAAAGTTTAGGCTATAAATCGCCAAGACAGGTGTGGTTTGATTTTTATCGTCAAGCTGCGTAACTAAAATTTCCCAAGTTTATGTGTACGGATTTGACGGCAGGGGTCAGTACCAGTAGTCATGTCTATAGTCCTTGTAGTTGTGGATAAAAGAAAAAATTGAGTATTTCCCAAACTTTAAATAAGTGTTGCTATAAACTAATTTCAGTTACACAGAATTTGGGATGGTCTCAAGCAGTTACACATTTTTTAGGAAACTCCCAGAGATATACTTAATTTACTGCTTTTAACCTTTCAATTCCCGCTATCAGCTGTTGTTTTTTCATATCAAAATAGCTTCCCCAGTCTTCGATTGCCATGATTGACTGATAATCTGAACTATTTTTGATTGATAAAATAGACTCTTCTGCTTTATCCAACTTATATCTTAATGACTTAACTAACGTATTTAACTGCTCTTTCTCATTAACTGTTTCAGAGCGTGGTTTGAACATACTTTCTTTTAGCTCTAATTTTATTCTTTTTACAGCTTTTAAATCATTTGCATTATAAGCTTCATTAAGCTGTATAAATATTTCTTGAGCTATATCCTTCATATCCTCACTCACACGATCAGGATGACAGATTTGGCTTGCTTGTCTATAAACCTTTTTAATAGTTTTTTTATCTTCATCATTAAGGTTATTAAAAACGACTCCTTCTTGTTTCTCTACCTGCTGTTTATATCTTTTTTCATTCTCAAGTTCTTTTGCAAAAGATTCTGGGTTATCTTTGGCTCTCTGTTTACGCAAATGTATAAGCTCGAGCATGTAGTCTTTTAACTCTTGAGTGTGAAGGCTATAAAACTCAGTAAGTGTCTTTTCTAACTCAATCTTTTCATCATCGTAAGCTTTAAGTTGATGTTCGAGCTGACGGATTTCTAACTTTAGTGCACTTATGTTTACATCCTCATAAACAATTAATGAGTTATTGTTAGAAACAAACTCTTCAATAATTTCAGCTGCTCGGCTGAAATTACCTTTATCGATAGCTTGTGTAATATTATTTATACTTGAATTAGACTTATACTCTTTGAGTTTTTCATTTTCTCTTCGAATATCGTCTTCATCTTCTAAAATAATATAGTTTTTTAGAATCTCAGCTCGCTTAACAATTTTCTGGATAGGTATTTCTAGTGTTATTAATTCATCTTCATGGTAATAGTTACTACATATTTTTTTAAACTGTTCGATAAACTGCTCTGCTAAAAAAGTATCGCCTTTTGTTATAACAATACTTTCATGATTTCTTTCAGCTTTATAACTCCAGTTGTACGATCCATTTATTACAGTATCTCCATCTATTACACAGAATTTATTATGCATCAGATCTCTATCGCCATCTCCAATAAGGTAGGCAGCTGAATTTTTAATTCTTAGTCGTGTATGATCCACATGGGAGTTTGTATTGATATGATCATTAGAGAGCATGAGCTGTACATGAATTCCGTCTTGGGCTTTTTCTAGCAATACATCAAATAAACTCCTATTAGTGAACCAGGCAACAGCAATGTATATACTACTCTGAGCTGTTTTAAGTTCTTTCTCAATACGCTTACTAATACTTTCAAAAACTGCTTCCGTTTGCATTTTAACTCTCACCAATTTGGGTAGTTATTAATTTCCAACCTTAAAACTCATCTCGACCTCCCATGGAATATTATTACCATATAAGGAAAGTTTGTTGAGCTTTTTAAGCCTTTTTATTTCTTTAGGCAATGAGTAAAGCTTGTTGTAACTAAGATCAAGCTCTTCAAGGTTATGCAGTTGATAAATAAAAAAAGTTATACTACTCATTTCATTACTGGAAATATCCAATTTTTTAAGGTTGATGAGGTTAGTTAAAACGGAGGGGAATGAATAGAATTTATTGTCACTTAACAATAGTGTCTCTAATGAATTCAACCAATAAAAGCTGAAAGGCAAGTCCCTAATTTTATTGATAGAAAGATTTAATATCTTCATTTCTCTGAGATTTTCTATAGATTCACTAATCTTTTCAATATCATTATTTCTTGCATCTAAGTATCGAAGACTTCTTAAGCCTCCAATACTAGATGGTAATTCAGATATAAAATTATTTCCAATATGCAGGATTTCTAAGTTAGAGAGCATTTTTAGACTACTTGGTAACTCAAAAAGAAATGCGGACTTTGCGCTTAACTCTATTAGATTAGTCAAGTTGCCTATACTCTCTGGCAAATACCCTATTTTATTGTAACCTATAAAAAGAACCTCTAAATTGGTCAACTTACCAATCTTGCTTGGAATCGACTCTAACTTATTATCCTCTAGTCTAAGCTTCTGTAATTTATAAAGTTCAAACAAACCATCAGGAAGCTGTTTAATGCTGTTTGATCTAGCAAAAAATACTTCTAAACTCTGAAGACTGCCTATACTCTCAGGTAAAACTTTGATTTTATTATTAGAAACACTCAGACCAACAAGATTTTTAAGGTTACCTAGCTCTTCAGGCAATTCAGCAATGTCATTAATTTGAACATCAAGTTTTCTAATTTTTTCTAGTTCAAACAATTCAATTGGCAAGGTTTTTATTTTATTTTGACAAACAATCAATTTTTCTAAGTTGATAAGCTGATTTATATTTTTTGGAATATTAGCTACTTCATTTTTAGCCAAATCTAGTTTCTGAAGACTTGCCAAATTTAGGATGACCTCTGGAACTTCTACGAAACTATTGTCCTTAAGCTGCAATGATTCTAATTTTTGTAGCTTAGAGAAGCTCTGTGGCAACTTAGCAAGATTGTTATTTGATAGATCTAGACTGACTAAGTTGGTCAGATCTCCAATGCCTTTAGGTAAACAATCGAGACTATAATTAAGAGTAAGCTCCCTAAGACTAACCAAGGCCTCTACACTTTCTAAAAAATCTTCAGCATTAAACCCATTAACAGCTAGTTTTTCTAGATTCACTAGGTAGGATAGCTCTACTGGCAAAGACCCATGAACTCCTATAGATTTAGATTCATCTTCTACGTCTTGATCTACAATCAACTCTAACTCAGTTAAGTTCAATAATCTCTGAGCATCACGAGGAATGCTAGCTTGAGGAATAGCAAAATCATCAGCCCATCTCCAGATAGTCTGCATCCACTCTTCGTTATCGATCAAACTCGAGATATCAAGAAGAGAGTCTGTAAACGCAATTAAGTTTCCACTATTTACAATAATCAGAGCGTTACTACTATTAGATTGTACAATAGCATGATTATTATTTTGTTGTTCAGCCATGCCATAACTCCCTACTCTACTCTTCTTAAACTGCTCAGCCTAGTAGAATATCTCTGTATATACCTCATCACGATCGATATTCTGGCAAATAAAACACGTTCTCTTTGGTGTATGCCTGCACCAAGTCAATGTACTTCTCTTAGCCTGTTTCTATCAGCTCATGCTTGCGCTTCTCGAAAGTATCACTGATAAACTTTAAGAAGATAAGACTTAAGACGATGTGCTTATATTCTAATGACTCAACGCTACCACGTAGTTTATTGGTTGCATCCCTTAAGGACTTTTCAAAGCGAACTTCTTTTTTATCGTTCTTTTTAGTGGTTGTTTTTGCCATGTCTTAAGGTTTTCTATCTTTTGATATTCAATCATGCAACGAATGAATGATTAACCATAAAAGAAAGGGATTTACTTGATGATAACAATTTTAGCGAGATTATGCTTTTAAGCAAGCTTATCTACCAACTAATTTTTGAGGTGATGTGACCCCTGCCGTCAAATCCGTACAGTTAAACTTGGGAGATTTTAGTTACGTAGCCTGACGATAATAATCAAACCACACTTGTCTTGGCATTTTATAGCTAAAACTCTTCTGCATTCTATTCCCACTTCGAGTATTCTGAGAGAATATGAAAAGCCTGGGGCGTTTCATACTGTCAAATCAACTTATATTGAAATCAAACAGCACTATAATGTTAAGTATCTGCACGCATATCTGAGAGCTAAAAATTATCGTATTAATAAACTATCTAGCAACCGATACGCTCACAATTCATCGCTTTCAATGCCTCAGGAATTCTGATAAAAGGATTAAGGTAAATATCATGCTCTGTTCATTATAAGAGTCATAAAGATCAACAGTGTTTACACAAGGAAAAGATCATGCCAGATATTAACGTGAATGGAACTACCCTGTTTTATAACGATGAAGGTCCTAAAAACGCTCCAGTGTTAGTACTAAGTCACTCGCTGTTTTTTGATCATAAAATGTTCGCGCATCAAATACAACATCTATCTAAAACCATTAGAATTGTGAGCTATGATGATCGGGATCAAGGGCAAAGTGCCCGATCAGAATTGAAAAGCATTGATATGGATACTCATACCAACGATGCTATAGCATTAATTGAGGAACTCGATCTAGAACCTTGCTTTTTTGCTGGCAATTCTATGGGCGGGTTTATTGCGCTACGTTTAGCCGCTCGCCGCCCAGATTTGCTAAAGGGTTGTATTGTACTTGGGTCTAGCGGAGAGCTTGAATACAAACTGGCCGATTTTTCGCCTTTGGTTGAAGGCTTAGGTGCGCAAGGTACTGAGCCATTTATCGATACGCTCATGTACATCATGTTTGGCGACGACTATTTAGCAGACGACACTCGAGCAAGTGAGCGTGAGTACTGGCGTGATTATATGCTAAAACTAGGACCGGACATCGCGCGCAGTGCTAATGGCGTTATTCATCGCACTGGCATATTGGATGAGCTTAAAGGGTGCAAAGTACCTACGCTAGTATTGGCAGGCGAACAGGATCATGAGTATGAAGTACCTCTGTCAGAAAATATTACTAAAACATTAGCGAATGGCCAGATGTTCGTAATTCCAAAAGCAGGACACTCGGTAGCGCTTGAGCAACCAGAAGTCGTTAATAGATATATTGCAGATTTTATTTCAGCCCACTCATAATGCTATCAATCATGCTTAATCGGTAAGGCTTCTAGGTTTTGATTCAGTGTTTCTATAAGTACAGAACAATAATAAGAAGTAAGTACTATATACCATTTCTTATTATTGTTTGACAGCTTTAGCTCTGAAAGCTGCACTATATGTTCTGCTTTTCTTAGTCATGATAAACTCCTCATCGAGTCGTTAGTTTAACAAGTTGAACTCTACGGTTTCTTCAGCATAGCTCAATTAGAAATAAGCTTATTTTTCCGGATAGTATTTATGCATTATTTTTTTGCAATCACAAAGATGACTCAGTTTTTTATGCTGTAACGTTACGCAGTCAATATGAATCTCAGCTTAAACATATGAGACATGTGCTATCTAATTACTCTAGTCACTATTTAACTTTATCTGCTCCAATATGTATGAAGTTGCCACGCTTATGCTGGAAGCCTTTTTGAAAGAGATACATTGACTATTAAATTTTAAAGACTTTAATTATAAAAACTTACTTATACCGTACCCTTGCGCTAATTACTGGGTGTGTATCTTGAAGCATTACCAAATAATGGATTATAAAGTGAAATTAAAACAATACTCACTCAGTTATATCTCAGAGCAGTTTATTACTTACCATGACGAGTTTAAACAACTTTACATTCTAACTTATGAGATCTTATCAAAACTAGAAGATGATTTTCTTGAGATAGAGATTGAAAGAGCACTAGCAGCTACTACATTTGTTACAATCATAGACAAAAACTTCATCTTCTTAAATAACTATATTTTAGCAACCTTTTGTAAGAGACACATACAGCAAGCTACAGATAAGCAATTACATTGCATCTACGTTAACAACAACGAATTCCCTGAATTTCATAGGCTGGAAACTATTTTTTATGAACTTATTAACTTTATCAATAGAGCCATTCGTAGCCAAGAAAATCTAAATTATTATAGAGTACATAAAGATTTGATAAAGATTTTGACCACAGAACAATGTCAGTATTTGTTTAATATCAATAGCTACTCTATCTTGCTATTTTGCAGACACATGAATATCCATGAAAAGACATACGATAACGCACGAAATAAGTCAAAAAATAGCGAGAAATATAATGCCTGATGATGGTAGTCAAATCGTTCTATTGACTAATGACCAGCTTATTGAACAAGTTGATTTTTTAAGCGTTGAAGATGAATATAACTACAGTGAGGACTGGATAGCCTCACTAAAGGAAATTGCCACTTCAATTAATTTAAGCATTCAACGACGATCGCCACCTTTAATACAGCAATTAATAGCTATAAAAAATGGTTTACTTTTTCAAGAAGAAGTCGGTAAAAAGACGCTTAATGCATTACCTCCGATTCTACAACCACTTTTCTTGTTAGCTAACTTAAGTGATGATGAGCACAAAGAAATAATATGGTTGTGCATATCCATTCACACGTATTTATTATTATCACATCACAAAAAAGCAAAGACGCATTTAAAGAATATAATTAACCGATTCAAATTACCCGTATTTTCCAACTCTAAGAACAATCGATGGATTTGGGAGATATTACCAAAACTTGACGATCTAGAAGGGTTATCAAATACAGTAGACTTCATCTATTTATTCTTTGTAGGACAATTGAGAATAGTAGCGTACGAACAAGAAGTACGAAAAGAGCTACTAACAAACACTGAGGAAAGTGAAGCAACAGTCAAATTTCGCAGTACGAAATTTAAACAGCTTGATGCGATTGTTAAATGCTTTGAGCAAGCCTACTATCCTAATAAGAAAATTACTCGCCAGCGTAAAAAGAAAGATAAATATTTAGATCCTTTTAAAAGCGAAGCCACCGAACAGTTAGCTGATTTTGTGGATGGTTCAACTTGGGTAGGGAATAGTTATTGGAATCAAAATAAATATGATATTGAAAGCGATGCGCCACATTTATACTATCAGTATCCTGCAATATTAAATTTTGATTATGAACTGTATTCACCAAACTCCAGAAAACCTAGAAATATTGAAGAGTACATGGATACCTTAGAACGTCCACTAATTGTCAGTTTAGATTTACCTGATAAGAAAGTTCGTTACATGCAACCCTTACAAAGAATAGAGAAAAACGTTCATCACAGCTATATTAGTCAGCGAGAGTTAGAGCTTAACTCTAATGTCAGAACGCTTTCTGTAGCAGGCTTAAAACAGGTTTTTGGCAGATTAGCGATAGATTCACATCGACACGACTATAAACACAATAAAGCCTCTTTAATCTTACTTTTATCAATGATGACAGCTGTTCCTGTAGAGTTTTTGATAACAACTGGTTTCATTGCAGATTCTGGGTTATTCACTGTTTTAGAAAATACTGCATATTTGCAGTATCAGCTACAAATCACTGATCGTAAGCAGGGTTATGATGAAAGTATTCATGAAAATCAAAAAAGCATCATCCGCCTACCTATGCCAATGGGGTTAATAAAATTTCTTTCTCATGCAAGAAACTTACCAAATAAAGAGGACATTCTAGAATATATCCACACTATAAAAGAAGAGATAGATCTGCCTTATCTATCAGTAGTACGTATTGAAACCGCTTTACATATTATTTTACACAGATATATTCATGGTAGTAATCAACATATTGCCGATCTGATTTGTCGAATACCAGCCTCTCTTGCACCTTCTACCTACTACAGCAGTCATAGTAACGAATTTCTTATTAAGCATTATCATCAAGCGATAGAGCTACTTAACTATGACAATCAATTAGACGATAGTTTTATTAACCAGCCCAGCACCCGAACAGATTTTACTACCGGCTCTGGGTTTGCATTGACATTAGAATACGTCAATATTTTTTTACAGAATTTATCGGGGTGGGTTGATGATGACGACAATAGAGAGGAGCACTTCAACAGGTATAGCGCTCTCATTTGGATCCAATTTTGTTTGCTGACTGGTACTCGTCCAAATAATGGACTGACTAATGTTAAAGATATTGACTTAGAGGTAGGTTGGTATGAAGTTGCAGATAAACCTAATAAGGTGGCCAAAAACCATCGGCTAATCCCATTGTGCCCTACTCTTTTGGCAATTTTAAAACAATACCAATTATTTCTTATCGATTATCAGCCTTATGCGACTGCCAAGGTCGATAAACTTATTCATCAGATTACACAAGAAAAAGATGAGTTAACCCTGCTTAATATGCTATCAGATAGTTACGATGAACTTATTAAAATTAAGCGAAGCCATATCTCAAAATTATTATCAGATTACATGCCTTTTGAGGACTCTTATTGGACACGGCACTTCTTACGTACCCAACTTGAAAAACTTAACGTCTCAATGATCTTGATCAACACAGTGATTGGTCATGAGAAAAACCGACAAGAGGCATTGGGTCAATTCTCATCAGTAAACAAGCAACAAATCTGGCGAGTGCGTGATACTTTAGAGAAGATCGCACAACAAATGAATTTAAGAATGTGATAGCAAATGAAGCCATTAAAAAATAAATCAAATAACGACAGCCACAGGTCGCGCAAAGAATTAGCAAAGCCGCATCAAACTAAGAGACCTAAACCTAAGAAAAAAGGTAGGACTCGTGATATAACAAAACAGCCCATTAATCCGTCAATCATAAATAAAGATATTTTTCCACCTAAAATCATTGCTGGGTTTACCGAACGAAAAGGCGATAAAAGCATATTGAGCGTAAATCAAAGTGACGTATCAATATGCTTTTATCAAAAGTATGAATTGCTGAATATATTTCAAACTTTATGGGACGACATCCAAAAACAAGCGTTCCAACACTTTCAAGATCTAGTCAATCAAACGAACGTAGATAAAAAATTTTACGACTACAAGATACTTTCAACAGAGAAATACAAAAAGATCTACCTAGAAAGACACCCCAAGCCAACTGATGATAATAAACTAAAGCAATGGGAAGTAGATTATGCTGATTATTTAGAGCAATTAGCATTAATCACATACCCACTTGATGAACAGTACTTCGAAGGTTTTTTAAAACAAGCAAAAAAACTGATACATCAAGTCTGTTCTAAAATTTATACTTCAATGGCTCAATTTCGCTATGCTTGGGAGGTTTTGACTAAATTTGTTAGCTACTACAACACGTTTTATATGCAATCAGAGTATCACTACCCCTTACCTAGCGAGCCTGTTCTAGTAAAGGAAAATCCACTCTCAATTGATGAAAACTGGGTAAAAAATGGCAAACTTTTTAATGAAATAACTAAAGCAGTGATGGCAGACTGGGCGGCGGCAAGTAAAGATCAAAATCAGTCCTTAGCGTCGCTTGTGTTTTCACTAATAGCTTTTGGCGGAATTAACGATAAAGAACTACTGGCTGCTTTAGTCAATACTCTGTTAGATCAACCAGTCTTAACTGCTTTCAATGATCATCATGTCATTGTTTCTGTACGTTACCCTACAAAAAATTATGGTAATGAAAGAGTGGAGTCTCCTAATGTAAAAAAGAGTTCTTTATACATTACTCAGCAAGTCTCTCTAGACGTCATCAGCCAATGCTGGTTGTACCGATGTAGAAAATTTAACGATATTTTCAAGGTTAGGACAAGCACAGATATTGAAAGATTACTAAGGAATCATTTAAGTGAGGTTTTGCAAGTATCTAAAAACAAGGTTCCTTCTCTACCATGGTGGCTAAGTCATGCAAGTTATCATTGGGAAATGATGCCCAATGTCTTTGTTGATCAAGCACTAATAGGAGTTGCACAAGGCAAGCGTAAAACCACAGGTCTACTCACAGATGATTTTTCCACCTTGATAAATAAAGAGTATAAAACTAACAAACCATCTTTATCAGTCGAGGCACCTCTATCCAAAGTCAGCAAAAATACCGTAAGGTATGCTGAGCTGGCCGAAGTCCGCAAGATAGATATCGTTAAACGTATTTATAAAGAATTAGACAATCATTACAGCACTCGTCAACAAAAAGAAAGAATCAAAGACAACGAATATGATATCAACTACTCTTTAACGAACATGTTAAATGAAGAACGTGATATTGCTGAAAATATTTTAATAAAGTTTGTATTATCTAGATCTAATGCAACGCCTCGTCCCAAAAAAGAAACTATTCAAGGCTATTTGAGCTCGGTAGCTTATGAATGGCTTTATTTCCTATCAGGACAGCCTTTAAATACTTATAGTAGTGAGGATTTTGAAGAATGCTACGAAGAGATTTTAGAGCATAAAGCTGTCTATCGTAATAACAAAGACATTCAATATTCAGCAAAGCTGCTGCAGCGTCTACATGACATAGGGGTTAAGTACTATCATTTCCCTAAAGTAAGTATTAAAGAAGCTCAAACACAAAGAGTGGTACGTAGCGAATGGATTTCACCACTAGCGTATCAAGCAATCCTATTAAACATACCAAAGCTTGTTGATCCACTCGAAGTAGATATGTACAAGCTACTGTTTGTTCTAGCATATCGTACAGGCATGCGGAAGAAAGAATTGCTTGGATTGAGGTATGCAGATATTGAGGGATTCACCCTTGGCGAACCGTCGCTAGTTATTCGTCCAAATATTTACCGCAGCACAAAAACTCAAGGTAGTATTCGCCGAGTAGCAGCCTTTTCATTACTATCTGATGAGGAACTGAATTTCTTTAATCGATACGTACAACTAAATAAGCTCAACAAAACAGATTATATATTTAGTCCTTCATACGATAAATACCCAATTGATGATGCAGAACCTCTTGCAGTACTGAGAAAAATATTGAGCTTACTCGAAGCAAAGGACCATACATTTCACGCATTTAGACATACAGCAATTACCAATTTATCACTGATTTTGAATGCTGACGATCAGCTTGTGAAAACATTAACTGGTTACAGTGATCAACATATTGCCAAGATCAAAATTGGGCTGTTGGGAGTTAATCATGATGCTCAAGATAAATGGTATGCCATTTCAGGAATAGCTGGGCATGTGTCTCCTAACCGAAGCTTTGAGTATTATATTCATTCAGCAATGCTTATGACTACATACGCTATTGCCAATACAGAAATGCAATTAGATTACGTTATCTTTAAAAATATTACTGATATTAGTAAAGACAGGCTCAAGTCCAATAGTATTCCAATTATCAATAACAAGATATCTATCTCCGATACTCGCAAGTTGACAAAAAAACTAACCTTAAATCAAAGTCGAGATATTCCAGTGAATCTTGCTATTGATATTGCTGATCGGTTCAAGGAAAGTGATGTGTTCACTACTAACATGGCAGATGATAGAGTTCACCGCTATGGCATCAATCAACTAATCAAATTCTTACAGCTGCTAGAGGAAAGTGGCGATATCAAACTATCGTCAAACCATTCATTTATAAAGTTAGAAGATGGGCAGATATTTGCCAAACGCGCTGAGCAAATAGCCCATATTACTACTAGCCAGGGGAAGTGTCGCTTCATTGAAACAACTGATCAACGACAACCAAAGAGTATTAAAAGTAGAGAAAGTTATGAGCTGCTACCATTCATATTAAAGTCAGTTTGGAGCTTACGTGATCAGCAACATGCAGATTACCTGTGGTTTCTACAGATAGTTAGACAAAAAATCACTATTAATAATGCTTATCTTTCATTTCCAGTAAAAGATATAGAAGAATTTCTAAGGTTTGCACAGATCAGTGTGAGGCTTTTACCTGCACAGTCGTGGATGATTGCAGGTAATAAACATGTAAAAGCGGCTCTTAACGATATCTATAGAACTACTGATAAAAAACCAGAGACCTCAAAAATTATTTTCAAGCCTTATAACTCTAGCACTATCAGATTTGGCATTTGTATTACTAACGAACAGGCATCAAATGGTAAAGAATTTTCTGGCTTGCTAAAGTTTTTAGTACACCTTTTTATGATAGTGGATGATGAAGTCTGATAAATATTCCATAAGAAAATACGGTAGATATACAGCCATATGATACTCAATTGGACGGACATGCATTTGCATAATAATGATCATTTAAATATATCTCGATGCATTTAAGGCCAGAAACGGCAAGTAAAAAATCAAAGATTCACTGCTTCTTAGGGAAAATACTAATCAAGTCATCAAATATAACTAATATTGCAGTAGATTTCGCTTACCCATCGAGTAGGGGTAAGTGGTCAAAAGACCCTAATATTAGGGTGACCATGTTCAGATTAAAAAATACGTTTACTTAATCCACCCCTAAAGGTATAATTTATTATCTATCTTGAAGACCTTATATATAAAGATATGCAGGTTAATGTAGTATTGCATATCTCAATAAAAATCGAGTGGTCAACATTGCCAAGGTTGGGGTCGAGAGTTCGAATCTCTTTTCCCGCTCCAAATATGGCTTGAAAAAGCACTAAAAGCCTCACTCCTTAAATAGGTAGTGAGGCTTTTTTTTGTCCAATTTTCAGGGTTTGTACAAGACTTGATGACACGTCCTAATATTAAAAAATAATTAGACCTTACAGGCCACACTAGCAGCTTTTGCTTTTTCATAGACACTTTCAGCATCGAGTCCTAATGCGCTTACATCGTCTAAGTATTTTTGTGTTCCTTTTAGCAGAGGTCCTTTCCAATCTGGATCATTAAGTGGATCTGGAATATCAATGATCTCATCACCTCTATCTTTAGCAGCTTGCAAACCTAATAAATCAGTTCTATCCCACATCTCACCAACTTTCTTAGTAAGAGCCATACCTGAGTTATCATCAATGACCTTTTTTAAATCATCAGGCAAACTTTCATATTTATCTTTATTCATAGTCATCATCAGAGCAGAACTATAAAATGGGATATTGGTATGATATTTGGTTAACTCATCAAGCTTGAAAGTTGTGATCGCCTCCCATGGAAAGCTCAATCCATCAACCACACCGCGCTGTAGAGACGTATATATATCATTGGCAGGTAAACCCACAGGAGAGGCACCCATACTTTCGATAATATCACCTGCTACAGCAGATGGCCTGCGGATACGCATCCCTTTCATATCTTCGGGAGTTCGAATAAGCTTATCAGCACTATGTAATGTACCAGGGCCGGTAGCGAACATAAAAAGGAGATGTGAATCTTCATATTCGCTAGATATAGTGCCATTTTCATAAAGGGTTTGCAGCATACAACCTGTCTGTGTTGATGAATTAGACAAACCGGGAAGCTCTGCAATCTGGGTCAGTGGAAAGCGACCACTAGTATAACCCTGTACTTGAGAACCGATGTCAATCGTTCCCTTTACTGTGGATTCATAAGCGGTATCTGCTTTACTGAGTGTTGCCGATGGATATACCTCAACCTTAAGACGACCATTAGAATCTTCTCCAATTTTTTTGGCCCATGGCTCAAAGATTTCTTTATTAACATCAGCAGTGGCGGGATAAAAATGGGAGAAACGTAGAACGGTAACTTCTTGATTTGAGGCAACTTCGCTACTGTTATCAGATTGGTCAGAACAACCAAAAAGGCTAATAGCTGCTAGTGCACCTATCGAAAAAAAAGGTGCTAATTTCATTATCAATTCCTTTTGATAGCAATTATTTTTTTGACATTTGATTGATATTAAGACTTAATTAATCTGCCTCAATAGACATAAGCACTTTAAATTAAACGCTAATTAACATTCAAAACGCTACTTAAAATTAACAGCTAAAATGATAACAGTCAAATCATTTAACGACGATTATCTAGAAGTGATGATATAGCCGATACTAAGTAAAATGGGTATATGACATTACGATGCATGACTGGCAAAAAAATTTCCTTGTTTGCCGTACATATGCAGACAGAGACTACAAAAAAAATATTCATGAATTCAAAGAAGAAACTTAGCTCACGATTGACCAACGAGCAGATAGGAATGAAGCGTGGTTTAATATTAGGATATAAAATATTTTAAACTGGTAAACCCTACTATAATAAGTTTGCCAAGTTTACGGATAGACTTTTTTAATATAGATCATGACAGGTTGCGCAATATTTACATCGTTAGTATCATCTCAGTTTTGAAACGATTCAATTACAATTAGGAAAATATCATGGCAAAATTAGAATCAAACATCGAATTAGAAGCAGCGGCATTTCGTCGCTTACTAGCTCATTTAGACGAGCGTAAAGATGTACAAAATATCGAACTGATGAACCTTGCCGACTTTTGTCGTAACTGTTTATCCAAATGGTATAAAGCTGCTGGTGAAGAGCGTGGTATTGAAATCGAATACGAGGATGCGCGCGAGCTTATTTATGGGATGCCTTATGCTAAGTGGAAAGAAAAGTATCAACAGAAAGCAACGCCAGAGCAGTTAGCACGTTTTAACGAGATTGAAGCTGCTAAGAAAAAATCGGATTAAAACTAACAGTGATAGCTCAAATAAAATAAGCCACCACTAGATAGTTATATCAAAAAACCCAACATTGCCGCTAGATTAGCGGCTTTCTATAGATTTGAGTATGCTGCTAAACCCTATGGTTCCTTGTTTCTGCATTTGACGGTCAAATAGGCGACCGATTAATGGCAATGGTACCGTCAATCGACCCTCAGATACCCAAGTCACATGTGTGGTGCCATCGCCCAAGTCTTTTAAATCAATGATGCCTTTATCATGTTGCATTTTTATAGGTCTAGCTTTTTCGATTTGGTATTGCATATGAGTAGGACGCTCAAACGCCGTAATTCGCTCCCAAAACTTAACAGGTCCCGTTTGAATGCTACGTAAAGCCCCAACGCCATTGCGCTCCTCGTCACCTTCAGCCACTAGCTTAGCAACCCCCACAGCTTTAAATGAGCCATAACTGGCATGGTCACTCAGTGCTTCAAACACCTCATCAATCGGTTTTTTGACAATGCGTTCTACTTTTATTTTAAACATAATATTATCCCGTTAAGATCAAAGTTGAAATTATTTAGCTTACTGACATTTAAAACATGAATAAAGCAGTCGCACGTCAAAAACTTATGATCGCGAAACTACTACCGCTTAGACCCTCGGCCTTTTGAAGGACGCCTGCCATTTGTCGCAGGTTTGCCATTGCCTCCAGACTTACCATTACCCCCTGACGGCTTACCACGACCAGCAGGACGCCCATCCCTACCTTTAGAACCCGCTGGTTTTCTAGCATCATCCTTGGAGTATTTTTTATTTCCCTTTGCCGCACCCGTTGGTTTTGAAGACGACTTTGCTTTTGACGAGTCATCGGCACGAGGGTTTTTTCGTGGTGCATTACGAGATTTCTTAGCCGGTTTACTGTCTTGCGAAGAAGAGTCTTCTACAGATTTAAGTAAAACAGACAACTCTTTTGGGGTTAAGTCTCGCCAGTCTCCAACGGGCGTACCCTTAAGACTGACATTCATAATCCGCGTACGCTCAAGCTTCACGACTTCATAGCCAAAATGCTCACACATACGGCGAATTTGACGGTTTAGACCTTGAACTAACGTGATGTTGAATACGTTGGGCGCTACTTTAGTTACTGGGCATTTTTTCGTCATTTTGCCAAGCATCGGCACACCGCCTGCCAAACCCTCAATAACACTATCGGTTAACGGCTTATTGACCGTGACCAGATACTCTTTTTCATGGTTATTACCAGCACGTAGCACCTTATTGACCAGATCGCCATTATTGGTCAAAAAGATTAACCCTTGGGAATCTTTGTCCAAACGTCCAATCGGGAAAATACGCAAACTATGTCGCACAAAATCGACAATATTATTTTTCTCGGAGCTTTCTGTGGTGCTCACAATGCCCACTGGCTTATTCAAGACAATAAAAACAAAGTCATCGGGCTCTCGTGGCTCAATCAACTGCCCGTTAACTTTTACCGCATCTCCAGCAACCACTTGCGCGCCTACTTGAGCACGCTTGCCATTGACGTACACATTACCTTGCTCAATAAAGCGGTCAGCGTCGCGCCTAGAGCAAATGCCGCTTTCGCTGATGTATTTATTTAAACGAGTCGAGGAAGCGTTAAACATAAAGCACCGTTTTACCTGATAAGAAGCCTTTTTTACTAAGAAAAAAGCCTAAATTGAATGGATCGTCAA
The DNA here is from genome assembly GCF_017942195.1 of Psychrobacter sp. K31L. Taxonomy (NCBI): domain Bacteria; kingdom Pseudomonadati; phylum Pseudomonadota; class Gammaproteobacteria; order Moraxellales; family Moraxellaceae; genus Psychrobacter; species Psychrobacter sp. K31L. The sequence continues at coordinate 350,940 of NZ_JAGKSC010000003.1, forward strand.
CAACGAAATAGCTCACATTATATAGGAAATTCAATGTCCCTTTGAGGAGAGATGGGTAAGAACCTATAAACATATCCAGAATCGTATAAATCGAAGCGGCTGACTCAATACAGCCAACGTTAGCACACCGTTACTCAATAATCATTAAGCCATGATATTATTGGCGTATGATATACACGATAAATTTGAGCATCTTATCTATACTATATTTAACCATTACTATTGAGCCTCGTTATGCCCCAATCTCGTACCAATCTAAACCCTGAACCCAAAACCAACTCACCTTATTTAGTCGGTGTGCTGTTACGTTACAGCACTTTTGCCGCTGCTGTCTTGCTGTTTTTAGCAGGGCTATTATTGATGAATTGGTGGCTGATTATTCTTGGCGGGTTTGGGGTATGTTTGGGGATTTATGACGTTATACAGTCAAAGCATGCCATCTTGAGAAACTATCCAGTGGCTGGGCATATCCGCTACGTACTTGAAGACTTCCGCCCTGAGATTCGTCAGTATTTGTTAGAAAACGATAAAGAGCAAGTACCGTTTTCACGCCAGCAGCGTGCCTTGGTTTATCAACGTGCCAAGAACGTTAGTGATACCAATGCTTTTGGCACACTAGACAATCTCTACACCCATGGTAAAGAATGGTTTTTACAATCCGCCATCAGCCAGCCTTTAGAAAACCAAGACTTTCGCATTATGGTAGGCGGTGAGCGTTGTCAGCAGCCGCATGATATGTCGGTATTTAATATCTCGGCGATGAGTTTCGGCAGTCTATCAGCAAACGCTATCATGGCGCTTAATCAAGGCGCGAAAATAGGCGGCTTTACCCATGACACCGGTGAAGGTGCCATCAGTCCTTATCATCGCAAGTTCGGTGGCGATTTGATTTGGGAGCTAGGTACAGGTTACTTTGGTTGCCGCGATGAAAACGGTGATTTTAGTCCGCAATCCTTTGCCGAAAAAGCCGTCGATCCACAAGTAAAAATGATTGAGATTAAGCTATCTCAAGGCGCAAAGCCTGGTAAAGGTGGCGTCTTACCATCCAGCAAAATCACTCAAGAAATCGCTGATACACGTCAAGTGCCGATGGGGCAAGACTGCGTTTCACCCTCTTCGCATACGGCATTTAGCACGCCGCGTGAATTAGTCGCATTTTGGCAGCAGCTGCGTGAATTGTCTGGTGGCAAGCCGGTTGGCTTTAAGCTATGTATTGGTCAACCTTGGCAGTTTATGGCCATCGTCAAAGCCATGATAGAGACGGACAATTATCCTGATTTTATCGTTATCGATGGCGCAGAAGGTGGTACGGGTGCCGCCCCTGTCGAGTTTATGGACAATGTTGGTATGCCAATGGTCGAAGGGTTTTTATTGGTACACAATACCTTGGTCGGTGCAGGCATCCGCGATAAAATCAAACTTGGCGTGAGCGGTAAAATCGTCTCTGGCTTCGATATTGCCCGTATGATTGCGTTGGGCGCAGACTGGTGTAATTCAGCGCGTGGCTTTATGTTTGCCGTTGGCTGTATTCAATCACGCTCGTGTCATACCAACACTTGCCCGACTGGCGTTGCCACCCAAGACCAGTATCGTCAAAAGGCGTTGGATGTGCCGAGCAAAGCTGAGCGTGTTGCAAGCTTCCATAAAAACACCCTAAAATCGCTTGCCAGTATCGTGGGTGCGGTCGGCTTGCAACACCCAAGCCAATTACAACCTTATCATATCGCGCGACGTCTCGATGACGGGCAGATAAAGCTATTATCGAAATTCTTTTATTTTACTGATAGAGGTGCCCTGCTCAATAGTAGCGCCCGCGCGGACGTGTTCAATCAGATGTGGGTAATGGCGAACTCTGATAGCTTCTTAGCTAATGATGATGCCCTCATTGCTTATAATAAAGACTCACGAGATAAAGGTAGAGAAACCACCACATCAGCGGAACAGAGTCTTGGGAACTTTGCGAGTATCAGTGGCGGTGGGCAGTTAATCGGCAACGTCAACAATACTTTTCGTGAATTTCCACCTAGCAATGACTGAAAATAGTATTGAAAAATAGTGATGAGTATTTCACCATTCATGAGCGTTTATATTTTACTCTTTATCAAAAAGACAGATGATTGATGCCAAGTTCCGTTTTCACCTTACCACACACTCTACTGACAGCAGCGCTTATTACGTTAAGCGTCAGTGCTTGCCAGCCCATCACCAAACAAGATTCTGATAGTAATACAGGAATTTGGTCATGCCAGACGCAAAACTCACCGTTTACTTACAGCGTCTGTCGTGTTGATGCTGATGCGTTAAATAGCGAACGCTCTTCTCTACAGCTGTTTTGGCAGCCCTCCGATAGCAGTCAGCCGCTACTAACCTTTGACAATTTATTAGCGACATTACCAAGCAATCAATCGCTTAGCTTTGCCATGAATGCAGGTATGTATAACGAAAATTATGCACCGATTGGCTATACCGTCATCGACGGTAAAGAGATTCGCGCGTTAAATACCAAAGAAGGTGGCGGCAATTTTCATTTACTGCCAAATGGTGTTCTGTGGTGGGATAAAGCTGGTAAAGTACAAATCACTGAAAGCAATGCTTTAAATGAGCAGCTTAAAAATGATGAGGCAGAGCCTAGGTATGCCACTCAATCAGGTCCTATGCTGGTCATCGATAACGAGATACACCCGCAATTTAATCCTGATAGCACCTCACTCAAGATTCGTAATGGCGCAGGTATTTGTGACGACGGTAGCATACAGTTTGTTAATAGTGATGAGCCTGTGACGTTTTATCAATTTGCATCGTTGTTTAAGAATGACTTAAGCTGTCCAAACGCGCTATTTTTAGATGGCGGGATTGCGTCAGCATTATATGCGCCCAGCATTGATAAGCACGACAAAAAAGAGATGGGCGTGATGATTGGACTGGTTGAAAGTAAAGATTAATTTGCCTTTATATTTCAAAGTTAATATCTAATCAACTGCCTGCCCTCATATAGTTATGTCAATATAAAAGAGATACAGCAGGGCTGGTACAAATTTTTCTCGCTTGCTGTGCCTACGCCAGCAGAGGCTACGAAAAATTTGTACCAGTCATGCAGCATAGTGTCCTGTATGCATCTTATTTAGTATCGACTATAGTATGTGGCATAAAAAGCACTTGAGACGACTTTGTCATCCAAGTGCTTTTTTTATTACTAGCAACAGTCAATAGCTAAAAACTAGCCGCCCAGACTCATCTTGGGACCAAACGGTTCGTAATGGACACTATCGACACCGTGATCTAACGTCACTAGCCCATCGATCATACTTTCCATAAATGGCATCGAGCCACAGACATAAATATCAGCAGGCTCAGGCAAGGTAGCAAGCCATGCCTCATCTAATAATTGTCCCGACTCAAAATAGAAGACATGCTTTTCTACAGTCTCAGCCTTTTTTAATAGCTTATTTACTTCGGTATTAAAAGCATGATGCGCTTCACTTTGGCAAGCATAAACCCAGATAATAGGACGTTTTGGATTGGCTAATACTTGTGCTTCTAACATAGATAGCACAGGGGTTACACCAACACCCGCACTCATCAATACCAGCGGAATCTCATTTTGCTGTACCAAATCTTGATTGAGTGCAAAGTCGCCCGATGGTGCCGATAATAGAACCGTGTCACCCACTTCTAATTGGTCGTGCATATAGTTAGAGACCAAACCATGATGCTCGTTACGGTTGTCACGTCTGATTGCAAACTGAATGCCTGCATCGGTACTAGCGGAATACAAAGAGTAATGACGTAACGCAACATGGTCACTGTCTTTTGGGTCTGTTTTCACCGTGATGTACTGACCCGCGGTTAAAGTCAATTTGCTCAGGTCAATATCTTGATTGCTGTCGGCATTATCATTGACTGGCACAACTGTAAAAGCAGCAATATCCGTAGCGGCTGCTATCTTTTTAGTCACTGTAAAAGGCGCAAAATCCTGCCACATCGCCTCTTCATACATGCCATGTTCAATCTGAATAAATACTGAGGCAATCTCATCATAAGCTTCTGTCCAAGCATCGATGATATCGTCATTGGCAGCCTCTCCCAATACTTCCTTGATTGCACCGATTAAGTGCTTACCAACGATAGGATAATGCTCAGGCAAAATTTGTAAAGCACGATGCTTGTGGCTGATTTGGGTGACTTGTGGCAATAACGTCGCCAATTTATCCAAGTGCTTAGCAGCGGCTAACACGGTCGTCGCCAGAGCCGTCTGTTGACGGCCCAATTTTTGATTGGTTTCGTTAAATATGTCCAACAGCTCGGGGTGCTCTTCAAACATGTTTTTATAAAATACCGTGGTAATTGCCGTTCCATGCTCTTCAAGGACGGGAACAGTTGCGGTGACGATTTCTAACGTTTTTGATGAGGCCATGTTATTTCTCTTAGTCATTAACTACATTGATAAACGGAGATGTGAAAAATAAAACACTCAAACTGGCCATGATGATTGGAGCTTTTTACAGTCGTCATCAAGCTTTTCAGCTTAGCCAATCAGAATAATTATATAACATTCATTTAAAATGAATGTTATCACACTTTACTTAGCATACCAACGCTATGTTGCTACAAAGTCTATTTACTTTGACAAAAAAGCAGCCTTTATGCTGTCATAACGGCTGCTATTATCCAAAAACATGGGAATCAACAGGTTTTATAAGTTGGTGCAAACGCCAAAATTACCGCGCTAAATAATTGGTCATCTCTTCTACACCATGTAACGTCATCGGATACATCTTATGATCCACTAATTTTTTGATCTCAACGATGGTTTGCGTATATTGCCAATAAGAGGGTGCTTCAGGGTTGAGCCAAGCGACTTTATCAAAATGATCAAGTACCCGCTTGAGCCAAACAATACCCGCCTCATTATTCATATACTCTACGCTACCGCCTACTGTCATCAGCTCATATGGCGACATTGAAGCATCACCGACGAAGATAACGCGATACTCGCGACCGTATTTGTTGAGCAGCTCATACGTTGGCATCGGCGCACTGTGGCGACGATCATTGTCCTTCCAGACATAGTCATACAGACAGTTATGAAAGTAAAAAAACTCTAAGGTTTTAAATTCATTTCTGGCCGCCGAAAACAGCTTTTCTAGAGCTTCGACATGAATATCCATACTGCCGCCAACATCAAACAGCATCAATACTTTGACGCGATTGCGACGCTCCGCTTGCATATGGATATCGAGCACGCCTTTTTTAGCGGTGCGTTTGATAGTCTCATGAATGTCTAGCTCATCCGCGCTACCAGTACGAGCAAACTGGCGCAAGTTGCGCAGTGCCATCTGAATCTGACGGGTACCAAGCTGGCTGTCGTCATCGAGATTGCGATATTTACGCTGCTCCCAGACTTTAGCCGCGCTACGCTTACGTGACTCACCGCCGACGCGCACCCCTTCTGGATGGTCACCATAGGCACCAAATGGTGACGTACCGCCAGTGCCAACCCATTTACTGCCACCCTGATGACGCTCTTTTTGCTCTTTAAGGCGTTCTTCCAAAGCTTTCATCAGCTCCTCTAACGAGCCATACTTTTTCAGCAATCGGCGCTGCTCTTCGGTTAGGTTTTTTGGGTCTAATTTTAAGTCAAGCCACTCTTTAGGAATGTCCGTCAATTTAGACAATAGCTCATCCATATCTAGACTGTCGACACCTTCGAAATAATCTGCCATTGCCCGATCAAACTTATCAAAATGGCGCTCGTCTTTGACCATGCACAATCGAATCAACCGATACATATCTTCGCGACTGGCAAAGGTAGTCAATGCCGAATCTTCAGGATGCGGGTGCATCATCAGCCCTTTATCTAGCGCAGCATTTAGATCAAGCAGCTCGCGCGTACTGACTGGCACACCGTAAGTACGTAAGGTATAGAACAATTTGATAAACATAAGAGTCGCATCGCTTATTGGCTGATATGGTGACGAATGAAGCCGTCTTATTAACTTCAATCATGAGCTTTAATCATGACAAATGGTCTGTTGCTTAACGACGCATCATATTAGCAAAGCGTTGCAACAAGCTCACATCGGCTTCATTTTTGAGCAGCGCACCATATAACGGCGGAATAGATTTTTCACCGCGTAAGTTTTCTTCCAACTCTGCTTGTGCCATATCATCAGCCAGTAGCAAAGTTAACCAATCAACCAACTCAGACGTTGATGGCGGCTTTTTAAGCCCTTGAACATTACGCAGTTTATAAAAAATATCGAGCGCATCATTGACCAGCTTTTCTTGGATATCAGGGAAATGCACGTCAATGATTTGACGCATGGTCTCTTCTTCTGGGAAGTCAATATAATGGAAGAAACAACGACGCAAAAAGGCATCAGGCAGCTCTTTTTCATTGTTCGAGGTGATGATAACCACTGGACGCTGTGCCGCGGTAATGGTCTCACCTGTCTCATAGACATAAAAAGACATTTTGTCCAGCTCATGTAGCAAGTCATTTGGGAACTCGATATCGGCTTTATCAATTTCATCAATCAATAGCACACTACGCTCTTTACTGGTAAAGGCCTCCCATAGCTTACCGGGCTTGATATAGTTGCCAATCTCATACACCTTGTCATCACCCAACTGCGAATCACGTAAGCGCGAGACCGCATCATATTCGTACAGACCTTGCTCAGCCTTGGTGGTTGATTTGATATGCCACGTAATCAGCGGCATACCCAAACTCTCAGCCACTTCTTCTGCCAGTAACGTCTTACCAGTACCCGGCTCACCTTTAATCAGGAGCGGCTTTTGTAACGTCATCGCTGCGTTAACCGCCAGCTGCAAATCGTCAGTGGCTATATAGTTTTGCGTACCGGTAAAGCTTTTCTTTGTTTTATCAGTCGTGGTCATAATCAAGTCTCAGTTATTGTTATATAGTCATTCCACTATAAAAGTATTACAGCGTTAATCTCGCTTGAAGTATTACATATACATCTACACTCGGTTGCCTTGTACTACTTTTAAATTAAATCGACTATAGATTAAGGCTATCAAGAGCCATAAAGGGTATAAAAGCAATCGATGGCAAATAAATAATCATTTAGATTAGCACAGCATGATTGATTGCCAAAATACTCATGCGTTCGCAATTGCTAATAAACAATATATATAGGAAGCGCCTTTTGACTATTTATCATCGCAGTCATAAAACGTTTTTTCATAAAAAAAGACACGCATGGTGTCTTTTTTTATTCATAATACTTTTTATCTATTCATAATACTTTTATCTATTAACAGTGTCTTTTATTCATAGCGGCTTTGATCGTACTTATCATAAGCCTAAAGCAAAGACCCGGTCGCCTCTAGCAAAATTTTGATATCAGTTTTCTGGTATCACTTTACCGCTTATCAAGCTTTTCAGCATTGGGTTGCTTAGCTAAGCTGCTGTCTTTTTTTAAGCTAATATCTGCTTTAGGATTAGCCGCTAAAGGCGTTTTATTAGACTGCTCAGCGACAGTAGGCGGATCCATCAAAGTCGCGTTTTCTGTCAAATAACTGCCCGTCGTCAGCTGCATGGTCGCTTGCGTATCTTCTGCGGTACGACTGCGCGCTTTGTCTAGACTTGACTCAAACGCACCGCGAATAAGCTGCCAAACAAAGCCAATAAACAAGCCTGATACCAAGACAACCAATATCGGTAACATGTTGGTAATCGCGCCAGCTGTGTCTTTCATCATAATCGCATAGACCACAGAAATACTGGCCGGTGCAATCACACTTGGGTCGCTAAGGGCAGTGCCAGGTGCCAATAACACGGCAAACAACATCATCCAACTCATACCACCCAACGGTCGCGGCAGCATACGAGCGACCAACAACCACAATACCAACACAATAACGACACCACCAAGATACGCATACATTGGTAAGTCTGCGGGTGGCACGTCTTTTACCAGCTGTCCCCACCAAATAGCAATCTCACCGAGAATATCGCTAATGGCTTCCAGCGGTAAGCTGTTTATAATACCTTTTAACCAGTCCATGCGTGTGTAGTTACCTGCGTTTATAAATTGTGCGTCGCGTTGTTGCGCTTAATGATAGACAGTGTACTATTTCAACGAACCATAATATCGAATATATTATCGTCAAAAGCACTTAAGACATAAGCACTTGAAACACGACCTTTTGCCTCGCCACGTATTTTTTGTCTTGTCACTCATATAGCCTGCTAGTTTATCATGACTTTCTATCAAAATGCATGAGCGCAAATGTGTCGTAAACTTTTTCTTAGTGGCTTTCATTTAACATATCAAAGAGATAGCTATCAAGAAAATTTTTCAAAGAAACGTATCAATCGTAAATGTTGTCTTGTGCCTCGCGCGCACGTAATTCCGCTTGGCGGCGCATAACGTCTTGCGGTGGCATTTGTACAAAATACCCTTGCGACTGTAATTTTGCGAGCACCTCTTCTTTATCAACACGTGCAAGCGTTGGCGTGGTTGCCAAATCCAGATGCATCACAAATTTACTGCGACCTAAGCTTGCGCGGAAGTCTTTTGGTAGCACACCCAGCCAGTCCTTAATCTCGTCAGTATCATCAGGATAATCAGGGCGGGCAATATAGACATACATGCCGTCATGTTTAGAAAATTTATAAATATCACAATGCATAAAAACCACCTGTCAGAAACTATAGGCGTAGGTTAGCATAATTTAGCCAAATTTCAGTAGTTGCTTTACGTTTTGATATAAGCAACCGCTCTAAGACTGAGACGATAAAACAGCAATAAAGGTACTCGGTTTATCGCGGAAGTGCCTAATTATCCTCACAAACAGACACTTTTGCCGAAATTATCCATTTTAATGGTGTTGATGACTTGTAAAAGCGCCCTGAACCTTTCATAATAAAAGCGTTTTTCAGGAGAGAGTTTGTGAGCATAGTTATACTATAATATATGGTTATAACATAAAAAATATCGTATCAAACCGCATTGGTCATACGACGTATATAATTGCTACACGACCACCGAAGGCGCATCCACCCTGCCAATCGCTCAGGTAAAAGGACTGAAAAACGCATGTCACGACTGTTTCGCTGTCTGCCGTCAATCGCGTAGCACATCCAAACATAGGGCATAACAAATCTGGAGAGCGGTAAGAACGGACGACGTCTTACCCACCGAAGGGGAGAAAATGCGACATCATTTGATTTGATTTTTTGAAGCTTATGCTTTAGAAACTAACAGTGATGGTTCGTGTTGAAAATCTCAGGTTACAGGACAGATAGGGCTTTTGCTTAAACTGACGTTCAGCGTCTGTTTGGCTGGCGGCTTTATCTTTTTTTTCTGTGCTACCCTTGGCTGCAATGCTTGCACCCTGCAACGTTGCTTCTCGCTACTATGATACTGCGCATCGCTCATTACTCTACCGAGTATGACTAATGTACACATAAGGATTTGTTATGACCGACTCTCAAAACACCAATACCTCAGCCCCTAAACGCACGCCCCTTTACCAGTCTCACGTTGATAGTGAAGGCAAGTTAGTGGATTTTTCTGGTTGGGAATTGCCGATTCATTATGGTTCACAAATCGAAGAGCACGAAGCGGTACGTACTGACGCCGGTATGTTTGATGTCTCACATATGGTTGTCGCAGATATTAAAGGCACTGACACTAAGGCATGGCTACAAAAACTGCTCGCTAATGATGTCAATAAACTCAAGACTGCTGGCAAAGCGCTGTATTCTGGCATGCTAAACGAGCAAGGCAGCGTTATCGATGATTTGATCGTTTATCTTATGAATGCAGATGAAACCGAATATCGTATTGTCTCAAACGCCGCCACTCGCGATAAAGATATGGCGCAGTTCAATAAAGTCGCAGAAGGTTTTGACATCACCATCACTGAGCGTCCAGAGCTTGCTATGCTGGCAGTTCAAGGGCCACATGCGGTCGAAAAACTGGCACAAGCCAAACCAAGCTGGGCAGAAACGTTAGCTGAACTCAAACCTTTCGTCGGTGCTGACTTGACTGATATCGAAGGTGCTGATTGGTTCGTGGCTCGTACTGGTTACACTGGTGAGGACGGTGTCGAAGTGATTATGCATGGTGATGATGCACCAGCGTTCTTTGAGCTATTAAAAGCCAACGGTGTAAAACCAGCGGGTCTTGGCGCTCGTGATACCTTGCGTATGGAAGCGGGCATGAACCTCTATGGTCACGATATGGACGAAACCATTAGTCCTTACGAATGTAATATGGGCTGGACGCTCGCGCTAAAAGATGAGCGCGACTTCGTTGGTCGTGCAGCGTTGGTTAGCAAACGCCAGCAGTCAAAAGACGACAATACGGCCATGAAGCAAGTGGGTCTCCTATTGACGACGCGCGGTGTGTTGCGTGAAGGCATGACGGTCACCATCAATCAAGGCTCAGACAATGAGCAGACTGGCACTATTACCAGTGGTACATTCTCCCCTAGTCTAAAAAACTCGATTGCGATTGCCCGTGTTCCTGCCAGCGTATCAGAGGATGATAATGTCCAAGTTGATCTACGCGGCAAAGGCAAGTTCGTTGATGTACGCGTTCTCAAGTTACCGTTTGTCCGTAATGGCAAGCAGCAGTTTGACTCATAGGCATTATAAACTCTATTATTAGCTTTCACTTTTTTTGTTAACCATCCTCTATCACTTAGGAGAGAGACCATGAGTAATATCCCAGCAGAACTAAAATACATTGCCAGCCACGAATGGCTACGTCTAGAAGACGACGGTACAATCACTGTCGGTATCACAGACCATGCTCAAGACTTGCTTGGTGACGTGGTGTTTGTTGAACTTCCTGACGTGGGTGACATCATCGCTGTTGATGACGAAATCTCAGTCGTTGAGTCGGTAAAAGCCGCCTCTGACGTTTATGCCCCGATCTCAGGTGAAGTGGTTGAGATTAATGAAGCGCTAGAAGACGATCCAGAAATCATCAACTCTGACCCATATGGCGAAGGTTGGTTCTTTAGAATGAAGCCTGACAACATCGCTGACTACGAAGCACTAATGACGGCTGATGAGTACGAAAACGATCTATAGTCCAAGCTTTCTTTTGTAATCAATATTTAGCTTATATTCGCTAGTCATTTATATTCGCTAGTCATATGACGTGAAAACATGACAGATACTGGTGCTAACTGGTATCTGTACGCTTTATTTTAGACGCACTTATCATTTCAAAATATTCAGCAACTGTGCTAAATACGCATACTGCCATGAAAGATCGTTACTCAATGTTATTACCCCATACGCTCGTTAATGTATTTGCCTTATCTATTTGACTTGGTCTATAAAAAATCTGCCATCGGTAATAAGCAAATTAATCACTTAATCCCCAGCATGGATCCTAATATGACTTCCAACTCTGATAACAACGACAACATTGCCACACCCGAACACACACCGCAGTTGCAAGCGTTTCGTGAGGTGGTCGAGTCACGTCGTTCAGTCCGTCGTTTTACTGACACGCCGATACCTGACGATGTGTTAGCAGATTGTCTGCGTTTGGCCATGCTAGCGCCGAACTCAAGCAATCTACAGCCGTGGGAATTTTATGTGATTGATAATGCTGATAAACGCAAACGTACCGTCAAAAACTGCATGAATCAAAACGCAGCAAAAACAGCAGCGCGCTTGATCGCAGTTGTCGCCCGTACTGACATTTGGCACGACCACGCCCAGCAGATCTTACGTGAGTATCCTGAGACGCCAGTACCGAAGAAAGTTAAAGACTATTATACCAAAGTCGTTGCCATGGACTTTTTACGTGGACCTGCCAACGTCGTATCAGCGGCTAAATGGAGCGCAACTCAAGTCGTCAGACGGGTAAAAGGGCCTATTAAATCGCCTTACTATACCTTTGAAGACACCAAAAACTGGGCGACCAACAATACTGCACTTGCTGCCGAAAATCTTATGCTAGCACTACGCGCGCACGGCTTTGATAGCTGTCCGATGGGCGGTTTCGACGAGCCTGCCATGAAGCGCTTGTTAGGCTTAAGCAATGATCAGCACATTATCATGATGATTGGTGCTGGCGAACGCGCCGACAATGGCATTTACAACAGCCAGTTCCGCTTTGATCAAAAGCAATTTGTACATTACGTTTAATGCATCGCCATATTACTCTATTTAAATAAACCCTTTTATTACTCCCTTAACCAAGGATTGTCATGACTATTTCTCAAAACCCGACGTTTGATACCTTTCAAGGTTTATTCAACGAAGCTGAATTTGTCTATCGTCATTTAGGCTCAAATGAGACCAAACAAGCTGATTTGCTCAGCAAAATTGGTTATAAAGACATGGCGAGTTTTATCAATGATACGGTGCCTGAGCCCGTACGCTTGCACAAAGACTTAGATTTGCCATTGGCAATGAGTGAGCATGCAGCGTTGGCTAAATTGCGCGCCATGGCAGATAATATCACCGTTAATAAAAGCTACATCGGCCAAGGCTATTCGCCTGTGCGTATGCCTGCGGTCATTCAGCGTAATGTCCTTGAAAATCCAGGTTGGTATACGGCTTATACGCCTTATCAAGCTGAAATCGCCCAAGGTCGTCTAGAAGCTTTGCTTAACTTCCAGCAAGTTTGTATCGATTTAACGGGTCTAGAAATGGCTGGCGCATCGTTACTTGACGAAGCAACGGCAGCCGCTGAAGCCATGGCGATGTCTAAGCGGGTAAGCAAAAGCAAATCAACGCAGTTTTTCGTTGATGATCGCGTCTATCCACAAACGTTAGACGTTATCAATACTCGTGCTAAGTACTTTGGTTGGGAAATCGTCGTTGGTGATTTTGAAACCGCCAAATCTGGTGATTATTTTGGTGCGCTATTCCAATACGTCGGTGTCGAAGGCGATGTTAAAGACCTAACTGACGTTATCGCTGCGGTTAAGAAAAACAAAACGTACGTCAGCGTCGTCAGCGACATCATGAGCTTGGTATTATTAAAATCACCAGCAGATATGGGCGCAGACGTCGCTTTGGGTAGCACCCAGCGCTTTGGTATTCCAATGGGCTTTGGTGGTCCTCATGCCGCCTACTTTGCATTCTCTGATAAAGCCAAACGCTCAGCACCTGGTCGTATCATTGGTGTCTCAAAAGATTCGCAAGGTAATACCGCCCTACGTATGGCATTACAAACCCGCGAGCAGCATATCCGCCGCGAAAAAGCCAACTCAAACATCTGTACGTCACAAGTATTGCTGGCTAACCTCGCTGGTATGTATGCCGTTTATCATGGTCCAGGTGGCGTAAAACGTATTGCCACTCGTATCCATGCTTTTGCCACAGCGTTTGCTAATGTCATTACAGAAGCCAACGATAGCAGTCTAAGCGTAGTACATGATCAGTTCTTTGATACCGTCGTTGTCGATTGCGGTTCAGAAAAACTGGCGACGCAAATTTTTGCAAATGCCGATAATGTTGGTTATAACTTATGGCGTCTAGATGATAACAAACTGGGTGTCGCTTTTAGTGAAATCAGCGACCAACATGACTTTACGGTGTTGACCCAGCTATTCGTTAGTAAATCACATGACTTGCCTGAGACTGCCAGCCTGTCACTTGATAGCGCGCATTTGCGTACCGATGACATCTTAACCCATCCAGTATTTAACTCGCATCATACCGAGCATGAGATGCTGCGCTATTTAAAATCGCTTGAAGACAAAGATTTGGCGATGAACCGCAGTATGATTTCATTGGGTAGCTGTACCATGAAACTCAATGCAACCAGTGAAATGCTACCGATTACGTGGCCTGAGTTTGCCAATGTGCATCCTTTTGCACCGCGCGATCAAGTCACCGGCTACATTGCGATGATTGACAGTCTGCAAGATCAACTTAAAGCCATCACTGGTTTTGACGATGTATCGATGCAGCCAAACTCTGGTGCTTCAGGTGAATATGCTGGTTTGCTAGCGATTCGCCGCTATCATGAATCATTGGGCGAGACCAATCGTGATGTTTGCCTCATCCCAATGTCAGCGCATGGTACCAATCCTGCGACTGCCATGATGATGGGTATGAAAGTCGTCGTGGTTAAAACCGATGAAAACGGTAACGTCGACATCGAAGATTTGACCGCTAAATGTGAAGAGCATAGCGAGCACCTAGGTGCCTTGATGATCACCTACCCGTCGACGCATGGTGTGTTCGAAGAAGGCATCCGTCATATTTGTGACTTGATTCATAAGCATGGCGGCCAAGTCTATATGGATGGCGCGAATATGAATGCGCAGGTCGGCATGATGCAGCCTGCGGATGTTGGTGCAGATGTATTACACATGAACTTGCACAAAACCTTCTGTATCCCACATGGCGGCGGCGGTCCTGGCATGGGTCCTATCGGTATGAAGGCACATTTAGCACCATTTATGGCCAACCATACCTTAAGCCCTGTGCATAATGCGCAAAAAGACTGTTCAGCTGTATCGGCAGCGCCTTATGGCTCAGCCAGCATCTTGCCGATCTCGTGGATGTATATTGCCATGATGGGCCGTGATGGTTTGCTTAAAGCCACTGAACTGGCGCTGTTAAATGCCAACTACGTCGCCGCGCAGCTAAAAGATCACTACCCTGTTTTATACGCTGGTAAAAACGGCCGCGTCGCGCACGAATGTATCATCGATATTCGTCCATTAAAGGATGAAACTGGTATCAGCGAAAGCGATATTGCCAAGCGCTTAATGGATTATGGTTTCCATTCACCAACCATGAGCTTCCCAGTTTCAGGTACGTTGATGATTGAGCCAACTGAGTCTGAATCTAAAGAAGAGTTAGATCGTTTTATCAGTGCGCTAAAATCTATCAAAGCTGAAGCGATGAAAGCCAAAGCAGGCGAAGACAATTGGACGTTAGAAGACAATCCACTGGTCAATGCACCGCACACCGCTTCTATGATCACCAGCAGCGAGTGGACGCATCCATACAGCCGTGATGTTGCCGCATTCCCATTGCCTTATGTACGCGCTCATAAATTCTGGCCAAGCGTCGCTCGTATCGATGATGCTTATGGTGATAAGAATCTGATGTGTTCGTGCCCAAGTATCGAAAACTATCTGTAATCGAAGTCTCCGATAAGTCATAAGTAGCTTTTTATAGAAAAACAAACCTCCAAGTCAGTAGCTGATTTGGAGGTTTTTATTTTGCTTACTTTTTATCTATCAAATTAACAGGTAACATTATTAATGGATAAGTGATAAATAAAGGCTTATACCGATAACAAAATATTTATCTTAAATCTTTGAAGCAATGACTTGGATCTTACTATGCAACAAAAAAACCGCGTTATTCTGATTCATGGTCTGCATCAAACCACTTGGATCATGCGACCACTGGCAAAGCGCCTGCAAGCAGCAGGATTTGATACCCATCAGTATGGCTACCGCAGTATGCGTGATGGCATCAAAACCAATAGCGCAGGCCTCAATACTTGGCTAGAAAAGCATCATCAGCCTGATCAGCCGATAGATTTGGTCGGTCATAGTTTGGGTGGTTTGATTATTCGTGATTTCGTCACTCAGTATCCCAAGTGGCAAATTGGGCGTTGCGTGACGCTAGGAACACCGCACGTAGGGAGTGTTTGTGCAGATTATATCTGGCGCTTAAGCCCCGCTGTAGTAGGACGCTCATATGTCGATGCTTTAGATGGAACAGTCCCACCATTACCAGCACATATTACCTTGGGCGTGATTGCGGGAAATCGTCCGTATGGATTGGGGCAGCTGTTTTTACAGTATCATAACCGTAAACTGCGTAAAGCAGACAATATGCCATCAGCAGAACATCTGCTACACGATGGCACAGTATATATAGAAGAAACCAAAATAGAGGCAGCCACTGATCATATTGTTTTACCAGTTTCGCATACTGGGATGCTGGTCGATAAAGGTGTCACCACACAAGTGATATGTTTTTTACAACATGGACAGTTTGAGCATAAAAAACTTAAACATTGATACCCATACCCTGCTGCAACTCGGTTTTATGCTTGTTAATCACTGGTATCAAAGTCTGCGTCACCCACTCATTGCGCCAGCCTTTTAAGCCTTCTGGTAGCTCGCTTAGGTTTTTATCAAACGCAATCACTTCATACAGCTGCCCTAGCCATTTTTTGCGCATCAATACATTAGCAGGTACACCAATAGCTTCTGCTTGCTCATCAATCGCTTGTTGCACGGCTTTTGACAGCACTTTATTTTTTGAGCGATACGGCGGCAATAGACAGTCTGGATATTCAGCAGGATGCAGGTTTTTTGCCTCTTTTATTACCTTAAGCAGCTCTTCGCCGTATAGGCGCAACATACTGCGATGCATCGTGGTTTTGTGCGCAAGCTCTCGCATATTGCTCGGTTTTTCAGTGATAATCTCACGTACGGCTTGTTTTTTAATCACAAAAGTACGCGGCTGATTGGTCGAACGCGCCAGCTCTTCTCGCCACGTAGCCACTCCTTTGAGTATTGCCATTTGCTGCGAATTATAGCGATAATCAGCCATCGTTAGGTACATCGCTTCGTCTTCAACATGCTGGGCATCGTACAAATCGCTGGCATAAAGCTGGCAATCCGCCCATACATATTCAAACAGTTCTTGCTTTTTTAGCTCGTATTCAAGGCTCAAGTAAAGCGCTGGCAAGAAGCGTACATCATCAATCGCATATTGCTCTTGCTCATCTGAGAGCGGACGCTGTAGCCAATCTGATTGGCTTTGTTCTTTATCGATATGCATATCTAACTGGTCATCAAGCGCCTGCTGATAGCCCATTTGCAGCTGTCCCGTCAAATAAGACAACGCAATTTGCGTATCAAAAATATTGGTCAACGGCGGGCAACCAGACAATAGATAAAAAATCCCTAAATCTTCACCACAAGCATGCCAAATCGCCACGTCAACTTCGCTAAGCGCTTGCCAAAAATCACCCAGTTGCAACTGCGGAGCATCTAGTAAATAGATGTGATTGCCTGTATTTAGCTGTACCAGTGCCAAGCGCGGGTAATAAGTATCGCGCTTGATAAACTCGGTATCTAATGCCACTCGTCCGCAAATCGCCAATGCATCGATAACTTCAGCCAAACCATCTTGCTCACGCACCCACGTGATGGCAACTTCATCCGCAATATCCAATAATGCATCGATATTTGGTTCAGGCGGCACAGCTGCTGACGCTATTTCAGTATCAACTGATTGCTTTGATGAATCGACAATAGCAGCAGCGTTGTCTGCAAGGTTTGATTGGGTGGCAGCGGTTGGAACATGGTTAGACACGGGCAGATACCTGCATAAATAGGGGGAAAGAAAACGCCAAACTGCGTTTTAATAAAAGAAAAACGAGAAAAATAGTGGCAATTAAACAATTATAACAAGTTCATAAAATAAAATGGGCAAGATTTGGGTTTTGTAAAGAACTTATAAAATTGCTAGAGATAATATAGTCAGGTCAATATAAAAAAGAGACAGCGTGACTGGTATAAATTTTTCGTAGCCTCTGTCTGCGTAGGCACAGCAAGCAAGAAAAGTTTGTGCCAGTCACGCATCATAATGTCGTGTACCCATTTTATTTAGTATCAACTATACTATAAGAAAGAGCGATTTTGCATCGCTTGTCCAAGGGTCATACTATCAAGGTATTCCAGCTCGCCACCCATCGGTACGCCTTGCGCCAAACGTGTGACTTTATTGACATGACGACTGACCGCTTCGCTGATAAAGTGTGCGGTGGTCTGCCCTTCGACGGTTGTACCAGTCGCTAGTATTAACTCTTCAACAGGCTCTTGCTTAACCCGCCAGACCAGCTGATCGATGTTTAAGTCGTCGGCACTAATCCCATCAATCGGTGATAAATGACCACCTAAAACAAAGTAGCGTCCACGATAACCTGCCGTTTGCTCGATAGCCATCACATCTGCCGCCGTTTCGACCACGCATAATAGGCCATCATCACGCCTTGGATCTTGACACAGCGGACAAACGGCCTCATCACTAAAGCTGTGACAACGCTGGCATTCGACGATATCACGCATCGCCTCATCAAGTGCTTGGGCGAGTGCCATGCCTTGTGGGCGCTTTTTGGTAAGCAAATGCAGCGCCATACGTTGGGCACTTTTTTGACCCACACCCGGCAAAATACGCAGCTGTTTGACCAGCTGATCAAATTTGGCTGTCAGCAAAGCATCTTCCTTTATTTAACTTAATTTATAAACCGTAGCTATAAAAATGGGGTCGTATCGTGTCGATAACAACCCCATTTTCTATATGATCATAGTCAGATAACATATAATTAGCTAAATATAAAGCCAGTCGTATATCGATACCAAAAACTTGAGATAACGAGGAAGACGAGTGCAAGCGCTACCCTTAGTAGGCTTAGCGAGTCTGACAAAGTTAGCTTATTTTTGGGATAGATATTAGAACATGCCTTGCATACCAGGTGGTAAACCCATACCTGAGGTCGCGCCAGCCATCGTTTCTTCGTATAACTCATCCGCTTGACGCACTGCGTCATTGATAGCAGCAGCGATTAAGTCTTCGATCATATCTGGCTCATCTTCAAGCAAACTTGGATCAATGGTCAAACGCTTAACCACATGGCGACCCGTCATGGTAACTTTTACCAGACCACTACCCGCTTCTGCGTGAACTTCTTTGTTGCCTAGCTCTTTTTTAGCATTTTCAACGTTTGCTTCGACTTTCTTTTGCATCGTTTGTGCTTGTTGCATCAATGCTTGAATATTCATAATTGCCTCTTTGTCTTTTATAGTAATGAGTAATATAGTAATGAGTAATTTTTATTAACGTAAATCATAACGTAAAGTTTATGCGTTAACGGTGATTATACCGTTATCTTTACAAACTGTCTAAACCACGCGCCAAATCTTTAATGATATCTTCTACATTTTCCAAGCCGACCGACAGACGAATCAGACCATCTTTGACGCCTGCTTCTGCCCTCGCCTCAGCGGTCAAGCGAAAGTGGGTAGTCGTCGCTGGATGGGTAATCGTGGTTTTGGCATCGCCCAAATTATTAGTAATAGAAACCATTTGCGTTGAGTCTATCACATGCCATGCAGCGGCTTTTGAATCAAGGCTAGCAGATGGTTTGACTTCAAAACCCATGATAGCACCATAACCACCTTTCATATGATGTTGACGCGTCGCCAGTTCATGAGCGGGATGATCGCTCAACCCTGAGAAATGCACGGTACTGACATTGGGGTGATTGACCAAGAAATCCGCCACTTGATTGGCATTTTGACAGTGCGCTTGCATGCGCAATTTCAGTGTCTCAAGCCCTTTGGTAAAAACCCACGCATTAAACGGACTCATGCTAATACCGCCTGAGCGTACCACGGTAAACGCTTCTTGCATGAGCGCATCGCTACCAACCAAGGCACCGCCTAATACTCGACCCTGACCATCCAAATACTTAGTTGCAGAATGAATCACCACATCAGCACCCAAGTCGAGTGGACGCTGCAAGGCTGGCGTGGCAAAGCAATTATCTACCACCAATAAGATGTCATTGGCTTTGCACAGCTTACTTAAATACTCAATATCACAAATCTGCGCCAATGGATTGCTAGGGCTTTCGCAATAAATAACCTTGGTATTCGGCTGAACCGCTTTTGCCCAAGCGTCATTGTCGAAGCAATCAACGTAGCTGACCTCGACGTCAAACTTGGCCATATAATTATTGAATAGACCAATGGATGAACCAAACAGCTGATTGGCAGCCAGCAGATGATCGCCTGCTTTTAGGTACGCCAAGCACATGGTCAAAATCGCACCCATACCCGAAGCTGTCGCAACAGCGCGCTCACCATTTTCAAGCGCTGCCAAACGACGCTCAAAGGTACGTACGCTCGGATTGGTATGCCGAGAGTAAACGTTACCCGTCTTATCTCCGTTAAAATGAGCGGCGGCATCTGCCGCTGAGGTATAAACATACGAGCTGGTAGTAAAGATAGCCTCTGAGTGCTCACCTTCATCCGTACGATGTTGCCCTGCTCGTACAGCGATGGTCTGCATACCATAATCAAGCCCTAAATCTAGGGCGTCGTTACGCCAGTTTGGATCTAACTTACTCACCTTGCTCTCATTCTGCGTTTGCGACTGACTCATAAATCTTCCGTTACTTTTGTTAGTAGTAAAATGTGTTAGTAGTAAAATGTGTTAGTAGTAAAACGATTAGTAATAGAATGGCTGCTTGTTTTTAGGGTCTGTTGAACATTCAAATGTGGCACTGGCGGTGGCTATTTTTTAGACAATACGCAGTGAAATTTTTGACGCCTAGTCATTCTAGGTTAGACAATTTCGCCATGTATTGGCAAAAAATAGTCCCGCCCCGAAGGGCTGATGCTAAAATCGCACCAAACGTTGTTATAAACCTAGCTAAGGTCTCGACATTATCGTCGGTTTACGCCTAGTTTGATGCGATTTTAGCGATCAGCAGTCCTAATATTTGAATGTTCAACAGACCCTAATTATGGATACCATTTGTCAGCGTTATCATAGCATGTCAACTTATTCCAAACATCTGGTTTCAGAGCCCTACTAAACATTATTTTTGAATACGTCTTGATATAACCACCAAGTCTATAATCAGAATAAAACGCGAGCTTAGTCAAGCGCATAAACTAAAAAAATAACGTATTTATAATAGGCAGATAGGACGACAGCTGCTAAGCTTAGCGACCATTTAGGCTTTGTCCTACGCTTTGTCTCGAGTGTTGTTTTTATAAGCATTATAATCAGCGCTATTATTTGAAAATAAACGAAAATACTCAGCAAACTTTCAATAAATCAAGGCTTATTAGGGTTAATCAGTTATGTTGATGCTAAATATAGAACCAAGCAGTTTATCGCTGAGCCTAACACTCGGGTTGACCTTAGGACTGAGTGGATGTCAGATTTTGCCCGAACAGCCCCATTTGCCTGAAAGCCAAGCCTTGTCAGCGCGAGTGAATGCTTTATATCAGCAAGAAAGCAACCAACAGCCTAAACAAATTGCAGCGACTGACACCAGTAATATCGATTTGGTGTCCGCTATCAGTGCACAGAATGACATTCACCCTGATTTGTCAGGCTATCACCCGATAGTGACTGGGGCAAATGCCTTTGCCGCGCGCAGTATCTTGACAGATATGGCCACACGTAACATCGATGCACAGTATTATATTTGGCATAATGACCAAGCCGGTCAACTACTGTTAAAAGACCTCTGGGATGCAGCTGAACGCGGCGTTATCGTGCGCTTGTTGCTCGATGATTTTAATAATAGCGCGAAGTTCGATCAGCATTTATTACGTTTTGCCAGCCACCCAAACATTGCGGTGCGCATTATTAATCCGTTGATGCATCGTAAATTTCAAACCTTGAACTTTGTCACAGGATTGCCGCGTATCAATCGGCGTATGCATAATAAAAGCATGACCTTTGACAAGCAAATCACCATCATTGGTGGTCGTAATATTGGTAACGAATACCTGAGTAATGATCAGAGCAGTCAATTTGCGGATTTGGATGTGTTACTTATTGGTAAAGTCGTCGCAGATATCGACAACAGTTTTGCCAGTTACTGGTCATCACCTTTATCATTTGATATCGAAACGTTGGCAAAATTTGATGATGATGTGACACCTGATTTTCTATCCGCATTGGATAAGCTCGGTCTCGACGAAGACAATAACGAAGGCAGCAGTTTGACGGTCTATAAAGCGGCGATCAAAGACTCTACTATAGACAGTGATCTGATCAATAAACGGGTACCCTTTCGTTGGACAGATATGCAGTTTTTGAGTGATGATGTCGGTAAACTGAGCAAAACGGTTCCTACTGACACCAATTTGGTACATCAGCTACGCACTTTGCTCGGTAGCCCAACCAAAAAGCTGACTATCATCTCTTCTTATTTCGTGCCGACTAAAGATGGTGTCGATACCTTGGTCAAGCTGGCCAAATCTGGTGTTGATATTAAGATTTTGACCAATTCATTTGATGCGACGGACGTCACTGCCGTTCACTCTGGCTATAGTCAATGGCGACCCAACTTGCTTCGCTCAGGCGTCAAAATATACGAGCTAAAATCAACGGCTGCCGAAGAAGAACGTGAAAACAAGCTGTGGCGAGCACGTAGTCAATCATCGACCAGCTTACATGCCAAGACTTTTGCCGTGGATGATTATCAAGTCTTTATTGGCTCATACAATGTCGATCCGCGCTCTGCCAATATCAATACCGAAATGGGTGTCATTATTAACGATGAGGAACTAGCAAGCCAGCTGCACGGTGCACTCAGCGATGATTTGTTAAATCAAGCTTATGAAGTCAAGTTGCTAGAGAGCGGCGCTTTGCAATGGCATACCATGGAAGATGGTAAAAAAGTGATTTATAATTCGGAGCCACGCGTTGATATGAGTGATCACATTTGGCTCACCATCATGTCATGGTTACCAATCGACTGGCTGCTATAAAGACGTAAGACCTTTTACTCACTGACCCTTAAAATTTCAGGATTTCGGATTTAGTTTCTGTTAAATCAAACCCCTGCAACCAAAATTACTAACACAAAATACCCAAACCTACTGTTTCGGCAAATCATTATCTATCTACGTTGATTTGCCGGTTTTTATGATGAGCGGTTATCCAAACGATGACCGTCTTAATGACCACTTTACTCTGTGGATGCGTGATCTATTATGCCGTCTCGTTCTCAATATGCGTTAATGTCTGCTAGAGACAAAAATGTAGTGCTGTTTATTAGCTTTACCAGCGCTGTAGTGTTTTTTGATTTTTTGATTTATTTGTACATGGCAGATATCATCTCGGCTGCATTTTTTCCTGCGAACACCAACCCTCAAGTTGCTAAACTACAAGGGCTGGGGCTTTTTGCTGTTGGTTATTTGGCACGTCCAATTGGTGGTATCCTCTTTGGTCGATACGGCGATATAAAAGGTCGAAAGCCCATATTGTTGCTAAGCCTGATAGTAACCGCTGCAAGTTTGTTGGCGATGGCGTGTCTGCCCACTTATGCACAGTGGGGATGGATTGCGCCCGCTTTATTTATTTTCCTAAGGCTTATACAGGGTATGGCATATGGCCTTTATGTCCCCTTGGCATGGGTTTTTGTGGCAGAGCATGTACCGCGGCAGTATTTATCAGTAGCCTGTAGCTATGTCACTGCCAGCTTTTTAGTGGGTGTGCTATTTTCAAATGCATTCTTTATGTGGCTTTCTACCTTTATGACGACGGATCAGTTGACTGATTATGGATGGCGTTTGCCATTCTTAATTGCCGCTGTATTAAGCTTTTTGCCATTATTGATGTGGCGACTCGTTGGAGAGACACCATTCTTTCTTGCACTGGACAAGTCAAAAATTGGCACTAGCGCGAGCGAACCATTTACCATACTTTTTAAACATTGTAAGCATTCTATATTTGTTGGTATGGTACTGACGTTGGTCATTTCTAGCATTACCTCTGTTGTCATTCTACTGCTACCAGACTTAATAGAGATAAACTTTGTTTTAGATAGTGACCTATTTGGGTTTTCTCATAGTTTGGCCATCATATTTATGATTTTTGGCTGCATATTTTATGGCATGGTGTCTAACCATGAGAACTTTGGTAAAATTTTAGTTGTTGGTTCTGTTCTACTCATTGCTCAAATGCTGGCCTTCTTTTACCATTTGCAGGCAGGTGGTGATTACATATTAATCATGTATGCGCTATTAGGCTTCTGCGCTGGCATCGTCGGTATGGTACCTGCTATCCTTGTGCAATTGTTTCCGACCAATGTGCGCCTCACAGGAATGGCTTTTTGCTATAATATTACCTACGGTATCGTGGGCGTATTAGTACCTTTCGGTCTAGGCTATGCCACTACGCTAATAAGCTTCTCACCAGCACTATACATTACGTTTATCGGCTTTATTGGTATTATCATGGGGCTTTATTTTTATAATCTGCCTGAATACAAAAAAATTGACCATGTGATCTCGTAAATAGCTGACCAATATCCACATCAAGATTGAAACTAAGGTGCAATGGTATGTCTCATCCATTGCACCTTATCCATTTATTTAAGACACAAATATTAAGGCTTAATACCCATGGTTGATATGACCAATAAACGACTGTCCGTTGCCCCGATGATTGATTGGACAACGACAGATTATCGTTATTTTGCACGGCTGTTTAATCCGCACACGTATCTATACACCGAGATGATCAGTACTGGTGCGCTCATACATGGCAATCGAGCTCGGCATTTGCGCTTTGATACACTTGAGCACCCACTTGTCCTGCAACTTGGCGGTGCAGATATTGGTGAGATGACCCAGTGTGCTGAATTCGCTCAGCAGCATGGCTATGATGAAGTCAATATCAATGTTGGTTGCCCATCAGATCGGGTACAGCATAATAAAATTGGTGCTTGTCTCATGGCCGAGCCAAACACTGTCGCCGATTTAGTCAAACATATGCAAGCGGCTGTCGATATCCCAGTGACGGTTAAACACCGCATTGGTATCGATGATTTTGACAGTTATGAGTTCATGGCAGATTTTGTGCAGAAAGTCGCTGCTGCAGGTTGTAGCCGTTTTATCGTTCATGCCCGTACTGCGTGGCTAAAGGGTCTTAGTCCCAAGCAAAATCGCGACATTCCGCCACTGCGCTATGAAGATGTGTATCGTCTCAAACAAGACTTTCCACAACTCGATATCGAGATAAACGGCGGTATTGAGACAGTTGCAGATATTCAAGCGCACTTACAGCATATAGACGGTGTGATGATTGGCCGCGCGTTTTATCACAACCCTTATCTACTGGCAGAAGCCAACAGTTTATGGGGTGAGCCAGCACCTAAGCGCTCAGATATATTGGCGCAGCTTTATCCTTATCTAGAAGAAAAAGTCGCCAAAGGCGAAGCACTACCCACGATGACGCGTCATTATTTAGGATTGTTTCAAGGGCTGACAGGTGCTCGAAAATGGCGTCAATCATTGAGTGGCAAACCCAAGCTGACCATAGAGGATATTAAGCAAGCAGCGTCTGAGGTCTTGGCGTTAAACCCTGATGCGTAGCTTTCTTTGATTAAACAGACGCTTGATTAAACAGATTTTGATTAGGCCGTGTCCTTATTTTAAAAATGGCGATAAAAATGAGATAAGTTGCCGTTAAACAAAGAAAATAGCGCAGATAATAGTCAGCTATTTGACACCGTTTGGCAAGATTTAGCCATTTTTAACCCATTTAGATGACCATCGATTGAATTGAGGACATGCCCTAAGCTGTTTGCGCTAAATACTGCCACATCGCTGCGCCATTATTCACAATATGGAGCAGCATTGGTAGTAGCAGCGAGCCAGACTTTACACGTGCGTAGCAAAATATCAATGCCAACACCACGATAGTGCTGATTTCATAAACGCCATATTGCAAATGAATCACCGCAAATATCAAACTGGTGATGATACTGGCAATGATCGCCCCACGCTGCTCTTGACTTGGTGAGACGACGAATTGCTCAGCAATGGCCGACCATAATATGCCGCGAAAGACCAGCTCTTCGTATAATGGCGCAACGATCACCATCGCAAACACCAGTAGCCACACTGAGCTGACTGACTGGTACAGCGGGTCTACAAATACCAATGGTGATTTATCGAGCCAGTAAGTCAATGCCTGACTGCCAATCATAAATATCAATAGCAAGCCCAGCATGCCGATGCCAACCGTTACTGAAAACGATTTGAGCGCTAGATACTGTTGCCAATTACCACCTCTTAATTGAATCAGCATAACGATGAGGGCGACTAGCAAGACACCGCCAATCATGATCGACACACTCACGACCGTACCATTACTACTGCCAAAGAAAAATACATCAGCCACGCTTGAGCTTTTAGCTGCTGGTAATAACAGCTTGCCTGCAACATATACCCCTAACAATTGACTGATAAAAAATGATATGACCATTCCTACGGTCATTGAAAATGCACCGAAGCGTGAAAATAACGGCGAACGTTCGGGCGCATTTATAGACGGGTCATTGGTGGTACTAGGTTGGTTTGGCATAAGGCGGTGACTCAAAAAAATAAACGAGCAATGCTCCTGACAGCTTCATATAGTTATTCATATAAGCCGTTAAATAAGTAGCGAGCATCACTCATGTTGGGAGTTGTTGCTTGATTAAATCCAATACTTGCCGTGACACAGACTCTGGATGCTCAAGCGGGAACATATGACCACCCGCATGGGTTGCATAAGGAATATTGAGTCGGGATTTGATTTGCTGCGGGAAGCGGCGTTTCAGAAAGATACTGTCTTGACCAATAATCAATGTGACAGGTACTTTGGGCCCTCGATTTGGTGCCAGCCAATACCAAGAAGGATTGGTACGGAACACAGCGACTTCACTGGCTTTAGGAATAGCCAATGTTACCTTGCCATCCGCACGCTCATGCAAGCCATGCTCGATATATCCTTGAAAACTACGCTCATCAAAGTTTTTAAAAAAACCTTTATGCCGCATTTTTTCATACGCGTCGGCGCGGCTGTCCCACACATCGCGGCGATGCTTAGACACGCCAGCTGGTGACAGCTTGTCCATCAAACGATTATTCATAAGAGGCAATCTGTCTGCTGTCTTTGCCAAATGCCACAAAAAACTGACTTTGCCATAAATCCAAGGCGGATCCATTAATACCGCCTGAGCAAAATGCTGAGGCGCACGGTACAGCGCCTGTAACGTACACATAGCACCCAGCGAGTGCCCAACAGCCACGACTTGCGAGATGCCATGCTTCTCACAGGTGCTTTTTACACTGTCGATAATTTGTTGAGTCAGTCGACGCCAATGATCATCCACTGGATAATCAGGCGTATTGCCTAACATCGGGATATATTCAATGGTAAAAAACTCTGCTAAATGCTCAAAAAACGGCTGATAAACGGCACTTGGCATCCCATTGGCATGGGCAAAATGTATAACGGGCTTATTGGTTTTTTTGGAGACAGGTAGCGCTGCAAAGGTCTGCAAATTTATTTCATCTCTCATAACAGGCTCTCGTGGGATGGTTTATGTTATATATTATTTTTAATGATTGAACCTTATAGCATTCTTAAGCTAAATATCACCAATATAGCAAAATTGATAGCTATCGCGATATTGATAGCGACTTAGTCTTAAAGGTTTAGTCTTAAATAAGATATTTATTTAGCATTACATACAATTGAGGCTGAGCATAATTACATGCCCAGCCTCAACAATCATACACAGTATATCTAAAACATTAAACGCTTAACGCATCTTTACGTTACCTTCTTCTTGTGGTAAAAAACCATCAAGACTAACGCTAGAGCCAATGCCTGCACCCAGTTGCACGGCAAAACGATCCATAAACATTTGGAACGGATCAGTTGGGCTATAGCTAATCACAGTATCAAGATCTAGTTGCTTACTCAGGCTTGTGATACTACCTGTCTTGTCTGCCAAACCTAGCTCAATCGACTGCTCGCCTGTCCAAAATAATCCTGAGAACAGTTTGTTTTGCTCAGGGTTTTTCAAGCGGTCACCGCGACCTTCTTTTACAGCATTAATAAAATGCTTATGCGTATTTGCCAGTACTTTTTCGACATGATTTTCTTCATAATCAGTCAATGGGCGTGACAAGCTTAGAATGTCTTTGTACTCACCAGCCGTAATAGTACGATCTTCTACACCGACCTTGTCCATCAAACCTTTGACATTGTAGCTTGGCATAATGACACCGATAGAGCCAACCAAACTTGATGGATTGACATAAATCTCATCTGCCGCAGAAGCGATGTAATAAGCACCTGAAGCACCAATATCACCAATAACAGCATAAAGCTTTTTATCTGGGTACTCTTTGCGCAACTCCCTCATAGTCTGCCAGATTTCATCAGACTGTACAGGTGAGCCACCAGGTGAGTTGATATCTAATGCCACCGCTTTGGAATTACTATTCGCAAAAGCATCTCTCAAAGCTTCATTGACATCATAAGCATTGGCAACATCGTCATTACTGATGACGCCTTGCAGCTCAACCACGGCCAAATGCGGCGCGCTGGTATCGACTGCATCCATACCCGTTGGCGAACTACTACACCCACGACCAAGGGTCAAAAATATCAATAAGATATAACCAAAGGTCAATAATTTAAAGAAAATACTCCAGCGACGAGCGCGGCGCTGCTCAACCACACTAGCCAATAAGGTGTTTTCAATCAGGCGCCATTCTTGTCCGCTTGGCTGGCTTGACTGTGGCATCTGTGTTGGCTGATTTGCCGAATTGTCAGAACGTTTGTTAGGGTCTGGTGGCCAGTTGGGCATATAACTTCCTAAGTCAGAAACAGTCTAAAACGATAAAAGAGATGATATAGAAAATAAATACAGTGAGAAATCAAATTTTCTCACTGTAGGGGTCATCTATATTAATAGAGTACTAAGTATGGTGCTATTTCGGTTATGGTTCAAGAGTGTAACCGTGAAATATCACCATATTATAACGCTGCTACGGTTAAGATGATTTTTAGAATGTATTGTCAAAATAAGATGTCGCGTCCAAATATTATTCTAAGACTCAATGAGCATTCAGAGACAGTGCTGCCTCAAGTGCATTATCATCATAAGTAATGACCTCATTGATACGCTGGCGCTTAATATCATCGGTCGCTAGGTGTGAGGCGCTGTGCCCAAGCCAAGTATGATGACCATAGGCTCTATTATCAAATGGTTCAGCTTGGCAGAGCAGTGACCACAGTTGCCAAACGCGCTGATGGGTATCGGCATCAACAACGATACGTGATGGCAAAGACTGAGCTTGCATAGTAAGTTCTTGGTTATTTGGTTGCGTATTTTTTGCTGTAGAGGGAATTGCCGTTAGTAGTTGAGAGGTGGCCAGCGGTGAATTGAGTGGATCAGCTGCATTATACTGCACTATTTGTATCGGCAACCTGCTATCGATGGCAATTGTACAGTCCCACACACTGGCATCATCTATCTTACTCCAGCCCGTCATTGCTTGTAATGATAAATCCCCGT
The DNA here is from genome assembly GCF_017942195.1 of Psychrobacter sp. K31L. Classification (NCBI taxonomy): domain Bacteria; kingdom Pseudomonadati; phylum Pseudomonadota; class Gammaproteobacteria; order Moraxellales; family Moraxellaceae; genus Psychrobacter; species Psychrobacter sp. K31L. Next base: position 380,045 of record NZ_JAGKSC010000003.1, read on the forward strand.
TGGGGAGCTGCCATGAGTCATTTTGCTCACAGCTTTTAGGGCTGATATACGTTTTGGTAGTGACATGCGCTGCATTGTTAGCATTGTTAGATTCGTTTGCTTCTTTATAAAGTTTTTCTCGCTCAAACCAACGATCACTACGCCCTGCTTGCCAATACTGGCTGGTCGGTAGGCGCTGACTTATTCTGGCAACGGTCATCGGCAACAACTCTGAGGCGTTAGGTTTAAATGTATTGCTGGCATCGTTAGTCGTGAGCGTATCGGTCAATCCTACACTGCTGGTCTGTACTACGAGCCCTTCTAAGCGTTTAATCGATAAGGTGCGTAATTGCTGCTCTAATATCGCGGACAGCTTCTCTGCCGTCAAGGTGCTTGGCATGGTACGTGTCGCACTAGGCCTGTGGTCTGCCAAAAACAACCAACTCACGCTTCCCTTCGCGGACTGCGCCTTATTATCCTTAACCCCAACCTCGTTATCCATTATAGGGTATTGCAGCACCGCCGCGCTTATATAGTGATCTCCAGTGGGTAATATATATAAAGTTGGTGACGTGGCTAATGACTGCTGGTTGGCATATACCGTCATCATTAATAGCGTCAAAGGCGGTAATGCCAGCCAACGACTGATAAGTCCACGTGGTAATAACCAAGGCAACATCGCCAGCAATACCATCAGTAATATCGCCATATTCACTGGCGTATACAGCCACGCCTCTGACAGCGCTGGCAATGATGTTAACCACGTAATCAAATCATGTAAATTACTGATGATTGCGCTGACCAACACCGAGATGCTATCAGCAAGCGCAGGCCATAATAAGTAGCAAAGCCCAGCTAGTAGATTGAGCGGTACGATAACCCAGCCAAATAAACCAATGGCAAATAAATTGATGACTAGACCCCATAGTGAAGCTTTGCCAAACAATAACAACGTAATGGGTAGCAACGAGATAAATAACCAGAACTGCAACTTAAAGACACGTTTGCCTGTGAGCCATACTTTTATAAGTAAAATACGGCTATATTTAATATCATGCTGAGAGAGAGGTTTCTCTGATTGTGATAACACTGAGTTATTTTGCGACTGTGAAGCACTATCGTATTTTAGCAACAGCGCCACAGCGATAAAGGACAACCAATAACCAGCTTGCCAGAGCACATAAGGATCAAACCATGCCATCAAGACTGCCAGCGCTAACAATACTCGCATCGTACTAATGGGCAGTAAGGTCAATCGTACTAGACCTATTGCCAATAACATCCATGCAGTACGAGCAGCGGGTACATCGAAACCAGTGAATAGCGCATAAATAAAAGCAGCACTGATCATCACCCACCAGCGCACTTGCCAGCGTGGTATGTGCCGATATAAGGCTGGATACAGACGATTGAGCAAGAATACAACTGCCCCTGCCAGCATAATCGCTAAAAACAACACATGAGTGCCCGAGATAGCCAGCAAATGTGAAATACCAGCCAATTGATACAGATCTTTGGTATCGCGATTGATTAAGCTGCGATCGCCTGTGAGCAAACTTAGAGTCACCGCTTTTGCTTGCTGCGTGGCTGTAGTTTGTCCCGCCCACTCTTGATAAAAATGCTGTCGCAATTGCCAACGCCCTTGGTCAATCTGAGTACGAAAACGCTTAAGATAGGAGCGAGAAGCAGCTTCCAATACAGACGACTCATCGAGCGCAAAAGACGACGTACTGGTCGTCACTATATTTGCCACCCCATCGATATGACGACCTCGCAACCAGCGATAACTGTCAAACCCGGAGGGATTATTGAGAGCTTGCTCAGAGGTAGCAAGCGGTGCGAGCGTTAACGTCATAAACAGCTGATCACCCGGTCGCAGCTGATTTAGATCAGCGACCTGAGCGCTTTTAGAGCCTTTTTTTGGATAAGCATTGAGTAGCACTCGATATTCAATATTGCTATCACTACTTTCGTTTGAAGTATCATTAAAGAAATTATTGCCTAGGCTATTTTCTATACTCGTGAAGTAATTGACCTTAGCACTATCTAATTCTTGAGCCGTCAACTCAGAAATTAGGGGCGATATATGACTGACGGTAGCGACTTGTCGATAACCGCTATTGGTGACACCATCATAAACGCTATCACTAATACCCTCGATAGTGACCAAAGCCTGTACACGCATAGACTCAGTAATTTTGGTCGCTTCAGCCTGCTGATAACCCATCAAGGCTTGCAATGCGCTACCCATCACCAGCCCCATAGCCAGCATCACTATCAGCAAATAATTAATAATACGAATGGGAAATTTAGAGGAAGAAGAAAAATATTTAGACGTGTCTTGAGAAAAAGAAGGTTGAGAAGGTTGGTGTTTAGAAGAAAGCTTTTGGACGTTTACCAAGTTATTAGACAACGTTTGACGCTGATTAATGGCTATCAAGACAATAGCAATGATGACTAATAATAGCGGCCAACTGTTAGCGTTATGCAGCTCTATTAATGAGTTGATTGGTATCGCCAGACTATCCGCGACTGCCAAAACGCCCATCATAACGATAATCACCAGACTACCAAGTAACCAGTACACCAGCGCTCCTTGCTTAATGAGCTGACTGTTTAAATACAGTCAATTTTAACGGATTATTATTGCTCACAAAAATGGGTGCGAATATGTCGTTTCACTCTAGCAATGACGACTATCTCGTTGGTCAAGCGATAGCATTTATTTTAGTATTGCCCTATACTGATGAGAGGTATTACAATAATAATTATTCGACACTATTACCCTTTTTTTCTGATACTATTCCCACCCGTATTTTATTCCTAATATCTCTTTATATCAGCCCATCAATATGATTGAGCCTGCGGTTGATAACGATTAAAGGCGATACTGTGCCCCAAAAACGTCTTAAAGACTTGCTGCCCACACCAGAGAAAATTCTAGAAAGCCGCATTTTGAAATTATTTGCACCGCATTTGGCTGATCCGCGTTTATGGCATTTTAACCGGCACAGCTTAAATAAAGCGGTCTATATCGGTGTACTCAGTGCATTTTTTCCGCTACCCGGACAGATGCTATTGGCATTAATTGGCTCGCTAATTTTTCGTGCCAATGTCCCTATGGCGCTTGGTTTGACGTGGATCACCAACCCCGTCACTAGCCTGCCTATCTTTTACGCAGGTTACTACATCGGTGCCAAGATTATTGATGTGCCGATGATCAGTTTACGACTTATCGGCAGGATGATTGCTGACTTTAGCTTGTGGGTACTATCTGATGGCGCCAACCCCTTTATCACTTATCACGGTACTGTTTCATTAACCGCGTTTTGTGTGGGAAGCGCCATACTCGCCATTATTACCAGCATCATTTGCGGATTGGCATTTAAGGCTATTTGGCGTTATAAAACCGTGTCAAGCTGGCAAAAACGTCAGCACACCGTTCAAGAGAAACCGCCTAAACGATAATCTGCAACCTCAACACATACGGCTCATTGAATCCAATTACTCGTCTTCTTTGTCTTTTTCTATCGCTGCTAGGACATTGTCTGTAAAGCTGCTATCCATCACAAAGATATCGACCACTTTTTCGTCTTTGAGCAGCGTATAGCGTTTACCAGTGGCGCTATCCTGCGCTTTTAAATCGTAATCAACACCTGCCAGCGTAATAGAATCAAAAACTGAAGTAAGTAGTTCGATCTGTGCATCTTTGTCGACGGTGTCAAACAACGTTGGATCAATATACGGCTTCAATGGCTCATTGCCTTCTTCGGCACTGCCAAAAGCAGCGATTGGATCTTCATCTTCATTCATTGTCATTATCCTTGTTCTATTAAATAAGGCTACTACAGCCGATTCTATATAAAAAAATACATCAGGTATATTGTTAGGATTACTCTGTCTGCACTACTCTTTACTGCATCCAATTATACTCAGCAAACTATAGTTGGCAACCTATTTTTTATACTCTACTTTATGATATTTCTTCTAAAGCGTGTCATCATTTTAAGTAAAGTAATAAAAATAAGCCCCATTGTAGCCAAACAAGAAAAACAGCGAAGATAATATCGAGGTATTAACTGGATATTATCTTCGCTGTTTGGCAAAACTTAGCCATTGTTAGCTTATCTATATGACTGTTGATTGAATTGAGAACATACCTTAATACTTAAATACTTAGGATATTTCATACTTAAGCCATTTAGTATTGTTCCCAATGACCATTACGCAGTAACAGCTGACGATCCGCCAATGCCGCCAAGTTACGGTCATGCGTCACCATCAGTAGTGCCGTTTGCATGGTACTTTGCAGCTCTGATAGTAAGCCAAAAACGCTTTGCGCATTGTCATAATCCAAGTTGCCCGTTGGCTCATCTGCCAATATGAGCGAAGGTTTGGTGACGAGTGCACGAGCAATGGCCACTCGTTGACGCTCACCGCCTGATAGCTCGCCAGGTCTATGCGCCAAACGATGCTCTAGACCAACGCTCTCTAATATCGCTATTGCTTGATCTCTCGCCTCAGTCGTTGATACTTTTGGGCGTAGCAGCAATGGCATCGCGACGTTTTCAATCGCTGTGAACTCTGCCAATAGATGATGGAATTGATAAATAAACCCTAAGTGCTTGTTGCGCATCGCACCGCGTTCGGTTTCATTCATACTGTTTAATAGCTGACCATGCAACCAGACTTCACCACTGGTTGGCGTATCCAGTCCACCCAGCAAATGCAGCAAGGTGCTTTTGCCCGAGCCGCTAGTACCAACGATAGCGATGCGCTCACCCGCGTGGACGGTCAAATCCAAGCCTGTCAATACTTGGGTACTGACCGCACCTTCATCATATATCTTATTAATATTGGTCGCCTTTAGAATGGCAGACATAGCGCTTCCTTTATTTTATTTATACCGATATTCATGATTTTTTAAACCTGACTAAACATTCTAACCTTGAGCGAGCAAGCAAATCCGCGGCTCAATCCCTCGCTTACGGCTTTAACTATTCATAGCGCAGTGTTTGTGCAGGCTGAATTTTAGCCGCTCGGCGTGCTGGATAAATCGTGGCCAAAAAGCTCAATACGAACGATGCACCAGTAATCAATACCACGTCCGTCAAGCGCAGCTGTGATGGTAGGTAATTGACAAAGTAAGCATCAAAAAGATTGAGACCGAAGGCTTGATTAATAAAGCCTAGAATATCGCTAACCGTGAGCGCAAATATAACGCCCAGTATCGTACCCGCAATCGTACCGATGACGCCGATGACCACGCCTTGTACCATAAATACTTGGGTAATCAGACGAGGTGACGCGCCAAAGGTTTTGAGAATCGCAATGTCTGCTTTTTTATCCGTGACCAGCATCACCAAACTTGAGACAATATTAAATGCTGCCACTAGAATGATTAAGAACAGTAGCAATCCTACCATGGCTTTTTCCATTTGGATCGCCCCAAATAGATTGCCATGCGTTTGCGTCCAGTCATTCGGATAGAGTCGATCAGGGGCAATAGCAGCCGCTTTTTGAGCAGCAATGGGCGCGGTAAAGATATCATTTAGCTTCATACGGATACCTTGAGCACCAGCTGGCAGGCGTAACAATTTGCCAGCATCACTCATCGGAATAAAGGCCATGAGGCTGTCCACTTCTGGACTGATACTAAAAATACCCGTGAGGGTAAAACGCTTAAAGCGCGGTATCACACCAGCAGGTGATGGCGATGCTTCTGGCAACACCAAAGTCACCTTATCACCGATACTTAAGCCCAGTGATTGCACCATCTCTTCACCCAGTACAATACTAAAATCACCAGCTTGCAGCGTGTCGATACTGCCTTCAGTCATATGATCGTTGATGATCGAGACATTTTTTTCGTACTGAGGATCGACGCCAGTGACCATAATGCCTGCTACTTGGCCATTCGACGTCAGCATGCCTTGTAATTGAATGAAGGGTGCCACAGCAGCCACTTCTGGATCTTCTTTGATACGATCTGCCAATTGTTCCCAATCGCCAATCACCTCACTTGAGATGACCGTTGCTTGCGGCACCATGCCCAAAATACGGGTTTTTAGCTCGCGGTCAAAACCATTCATGACCGATAGTACCGTAATCAATACGGCAACCCCAAGGGTCAAACCTATCATCGAGATCAGCGATATAAAGGAAATAAAACCATTACTACGCTCTGCTCGGGTGTATCGTAAGCCGATAAATAACGCTAAAGGACGAAACATATTCAAACTCTTTATCTTATCTACGTGCGACTTTTATATGCGCCAAAACGAGCAGCGACAAACGCCTTATATATGGCGTCTGCCATACCAACATATAAATCGAACACAAAAATAGGGTTTAAAATAGGCCAGATTTGGCCATCAAAAGGGAGCTAGTTTGACACAATTTGGCAGATATGTGCCAGTCATTAGCAAAAACTGCGCGTATTTTTTAATAAAAATAGGGTTTTGTTATTATTTTTTATGAGGGGCTTGCTATTACTTGCGTCTATACCTATATATTGTATGCTAAGGACAATTGTCACTAACCCCTCATTGTTGTTTGCTGACCCTGTGCTGCTGACATTGCTGGCTATCATAGACCAATGATTGTAAATATTGGATGCTAGATAAGCAATCACAGCGTTAGGTCTAAACTTCATCGCTGACTTAAGTTTGAGTATTTTCATGACCATTAATTATCAGTATAAAAACATCCAATCTCCTACCAAAATCACATTATCCGACGAGCAAGCTGCGGGTCATGCCGATCATTGGCGTATTTTAACCGATGACATGAGTCAGGATGTGCCAGAGTGGCTACAAAAAATGATCGAAAAGGCGGCCATGCCCAAAGGTCTTAACCCCAACGTCAGCGCCAAAGACAGTTGTTTGTTGTTGTCTGAAGATCAGCCTTGTCACATCAACCAAGTACTGGCAATGAAAGACGGCAAACCAGAACGTTTTATCAACGCCTACCCTTGTGTTGACAGTCCTTATGGGCTGCATTGCAAAATCGAACGTATCATCGCCAATGACAACTCGCACGACGCAGTACTGCGCCTACGTACGGCTGATGGCAGTATTATTTATGCCTTTGACCAGCTTTATACCGCCAATCGCCACTTATACCAACGCGACAGTTCGTATTTTGCGAATTTCAGTGCTTGGGCGCATGAAATTAAGCTGAGCGAACAGCAAGAAGTCATTATGGTAGAAGATCAAGAAGCCATCCGCTATCACCGCGCGTTTAATGACATCGTCGCTGCCAATGATGGTCAGATACCAGACGATCTACAAGAGCAGATCAAAGAATGGAAGCCTGAAACTAAAGAACAAATGGCTCCTGTAGAGATTAACTTGGGTCATATGTGTGCGTATCTGTTCGGTGATACTTTGGGACAAGAAGACGAAGCATGGTGCCAAGGTCAAGTGCTTGGCAAGCAAGAAACTCTCTTTAATGGCAAATCAATTATCTTGTTTGATGTGGTAATACTACGTGAGCAAGATGCCGATCCATTCGTGGTACGTATTGGCGCGCTCAATACAGTAGAGACCGCTTCTATCAAAGTACATGACTACATTCAGGCAAATGTTTGGCTACAAGCCGCCATTTACAAAGAAAATCAAAAGTCACAAGACGCGACGGCGCAATCAAAAGCCAGCTAAGGAATTTAACAACTATCCTTAACTATACGTCATAGTGACAGTCATCGATCATAAAAAAATCCCCTAACATAGAATTAGGGGATTTTTTTATGGTCGGTGTGAATAAGATTGATCAAAACTAACCGATTGGGAGAATCTAGAAAATACAGGCTTAAGCCGTTAAGCCATCGTCGTCATTGATTTGATACGCTTGTATAATTCTTTTTGCTCAGCACTTGGACGCGCAGTCTGTACCGCCATCAGTTGTGACATGTCACCTTCGACACGAATTTTGCCACCCATAAACGCACCCATAATTTCATTAGTGTCGAAATCAGTGATGATAGATTGCAAGATACTACGGTCAAGCAAGAGTGTGGTGGTCGCATTATCATTCAAGCCGCGATGCAACAAGCCATCAGCAAAGTTGGCTTCGATGTCTTTGTCCGTGTCGGACACTTTTAGGTTAATAATCATATTAGCCAGCGCTGGCGGCAAATTTAGCTCACCGGCTTCACTACCTAACTTCTCAACGTCATCGAACCATGCATCTGTCAAAAAAACTGCCATCTTATTATCCTTAATGAATGGGGTACTGGGTTCACCTTATGGATTAACGCCGCCCAATTGTGTCCAAATGATTAAACTCGTTATTTTGTCATTGTTGTCATAACAATGGATAGGAAATCTACTATCGATATTCTTCAGCCTCATTATAAGGGGCGATTTGATGATAAGTAAAACCTATTTATAAGGCTAATGTTGCCATTGTTACAAAAATTTCTCTAGAGTTTGTCCTTGTACCCTGCAATTCGTATCATTTAACCCTCTAGAATAGTCTTGAAATTGGGTATAAAATAGGCTCCTAGCATAACTACAAAGAGTTGCCTGCCTAGATTTTTACCAAAGAGTTTGTATTTTGCCGCATAGTTCTGATGATATTTGATTAGGATTGCGTTACAATACCCTTAAACAGAGTCGGGAGTTTTAACTAAACATTACGTTAATCTGTTTTTTTGTCAGCCGCCGCTAGCATACATCAATGGTCAATAATATTTTATTACCAGATGGATACCAGTATCTATCTTCGTTAGTGCTGTTATTTTCAGTAATAATTAAGATAAATCCTTAACATCACTAGATGTTTGATGCTTATATACGGTGCCACTCCTTATTCCCCTTGACGAGTTATTAACAATCCTACTATCAACTGGTTGTAAGCGAGATATTTTTCTAGCGCTTCCCCCTTCCTCTTTGCATCAGTAGATACCGAGTGGAAGCTTAGCTTGATAGTTAATAACCTTAAGATGATAAATGAGTCAAAAAACAGCATGTACCGCAGTCACTATTTGCTTGCATCAATTTATTTGATACATATAGCGCGGAGAGTTAGTTAATTCTGTTGATAATTCGGGCTGTAAAGGAATCATCCAATGAGTTTACAAAACACAGCAGTTGACCGTGAGTACGAAATTACTGTCGTAAGATTTTTTACGATAATGGCCGTTGTATGGGGCATCGTCGGCATGAGTCTTGGCGTGTTCATTGCTTCACAGTTAGCATGGCCAGCACTCAACTTTGACATCCCATGGCTGACCTTTAGCCGTCTAAGACCGCTACATACCAATGCGGTTATTTTTGCGTTCGGTGGCTCTGCCCTGTTCGCAACGTCTTACTACATCGTCCAGCGTACCTGTAAGACACGCTTGTTCGCACCGTATTTGGCTTGGTTTACCTTTTGGGGTTGGCAGGCTGTTATCGTTTCTGCTGTCATTACATTACCGCTAGGTTTGACCTCGAGTAAAGAATACGCTGAGCTTGAGTGGCCCATCGACATATTGATTGCGTTGGTGTGGATATCTTATGCCATTGTTTTCTTCGGAACACTCATCAAACGCAAAACCTCACATATCTATGTGGCTAACTGGTTCTTTGCCGCTTTTATTATTACGATTGCGTTACTACACATCGTAAATAGCATGGCGATTCCGGTTAGTGCGTTTAAATCTTACTCGTTATTTGGCGGTGCAACCGATGCCATGGTGCAGTGGTGGTACGGACATAACGCGGTCGGTTTTTACTTGACGGCAGCTTTCCTTGGGATGATGTATTACTTTGTCCCAGTACAGATTGGTCGTCCTATTTATTCGTATCGTTTGTCTATTGTTCACTTTTGGGCGTTGATTGCGTCTTATATGTGGGCTGGCGGTCACCATTTGCATTATTCGGCGCTTCCTGATTGGACGCAGTCATTGGCAATGGTGTTCTCCATTATCTTATTCGCGCCTTCTTGGGGTGGTATGATTAATGGTGTCTTGACGCTATCTGGTAGTTGGGATAAGTTACGTACCGATCCGATCATTCGCTTTATGATTGTGGCACTGTCATTCTATGCCATGTCGACATTCGAAGGCCCAATGATGTCTATCAAAACCGTTAATGCGCTATCGCATAATACGGATTGGACAATTGGTCACGTACACTCAGGTGCGCTTGGCTGGGTGGGCATGATTACTATTGGTTCGCTATATGTACTGTTGCCTCGTATTTATAATAAGCCAAAAATGTACTCTATCAGCTTAATCACCACGCATTTCTGGCTAGCGACGGCAGGGACTATCTTTTACATCGTATCAATGTGGATCTCAGGTATTGGCCAAGGCATGATGTGGCTGGCTACTAACCCAGATGGTACTTTGGTATATAGCTTCGTTGATACGGTTGAGTTCTCACATTTCCCATATATTGGTCGTGCTTTTGGTGGCTTCTTATATGTGTCGGGCATGTTTGTGATGGCATATAACGTTTATAAAACACTTAAGATGCCTGAAGGTAAGCCTGTAGATGTTGCTGATCCTACGGATCACGAATCTAGTGTCAATACCTCGACAGCTAAAGTATAAGGAGCGATCATGGCTGGTACACCGCATGAAATTATTGAAAAAAATACAGGCTTGTTGGTCATCGGTATCGTTATTGCGATTAGTTTTGCAACGTTAGTTGAAATCGTACCGCTGATTTATGATAACAAGGGTCCAGAAGAAGGTGGCGTGAACGCCCCACTACCTTCTATGGAGCCATGGACTGCGCTTGAATTTGAAGGTCGTGATATTTATATTCGTGAAGGTTGTCACGTCTGTCACACGCAGATGGTTCGCCCACTGCGTGCTGAAGTTGAACGTTATGGACCGTATTCACGTGCCGCTGAATCAACATGGGATCATCCATTCTTATGGGGTTCAAAACGTACAGGGCCTGACCTAGCACGTGTTGGTGGACGCTATTCGGAAGATTGGCAAAAGCAACATCTCATTGCGCCACGGTCACTAGTACCTGAGTCAGTGATGCCAGGTTTCCCTTGGCTTGCGACTAACGAAGTCAACGGTACGAACGTACAAGCGAAAATGCGTCTATTCCGCGATCGTTTTGGCGTACCTTACACTGAAGAAGATATTGAAGGTGCTCCTGATGCTGTGCTTGGTGCCACTGAGCTTGATGCTTTAGTCGCCTACCTTCAGCAGTTAGGCACCGCAATGGAAGGACAGCGCTAATGGGTATTGGTGAATTACAAACAATTGCGACCGTCTCTGCCTTTGTTGCCTTCGTAGGCGTTGCATGGTGGGCGTATTCGCCAAAAAACAAAAAACGCTTCGAAGAAGATGCACAACTTGCGCTTGATGACGAGGATATAAAGTCTCTGTCTGAAGAGCAGCGCAATAAGGATAAACGATGACATTTTTTTGGAGTTCTTGGATCACGCTATTCAGTTTCGGCTGCTGGCTTTTCATTCTTGGCGTTCTACTGTTTGTATTAAAATACAAGCCAGACGTCGAGGAAGACGGTACCACTGGTCATGAATATGATGGTATCCGAGAATACGACAAACCACTCCCTAAATGGTGGTTGGTGATATTTTTTGGCTCAATCGTTTGGGGTGTCGCTTACTGGGTATTTTTCCCAGCAATGTTCCCAGCACACTGGGAAGGCATCGCCACCGTAGAAGTCGATGGCGAAACCGTACCATGGACCTCTAAGAACGAGCTATTCAGTGAGCTTGAAAGCAATAATAAAATCTTTACCGATAATTTTGAGCAAAGCATCTTGGTAAAAGCAGATGCAGCGGGCGCGACTGCAACATTGGGTACACTTAATGAATTGCAAGCAACCATGCGTCGTAGTGAGACACCACCTGCAGATTTGCAAACACAAATTGACGGAAAAATTGCTGAGCTTGCCCCTTATATTGAAAAGCTTTCTGAAAATCCGAACGCCCTAAAAGTCGGTAGCCGTTTGTTCTTACAGAACTGTTCGGTATGTCATGGCTCTAATGCGAAAGGTGCAACAGGCTACCCTAACCTAACTGATAATGATTGGTTATATGGCGGCGAAGCACAAAATATTTTGACCACGCTACACAATGGCCGCGTTGGTGGTATGCCAGCATGGCGCGATCAGATCGGTGAAGACGGTGTGCGTGCAGCATCAGAATATGTATTATCGTTGTCGTCAAATAACGGTAGTAAAAGCAACGGCAAACTTGATCAGACATTGGTTGCTCAAGGTTCAGCTATCTTCCAACAAAATTGTGCGTTATGCCATGATAAAGATGGCAAAGGTATGATTTCAGCGGGTGCGCCAAACTTAACTGATACCATTTGGTTATATGGCGGCGAGCGCGAAACGGTACGTAATACTTTACGTTACGGACGCGCAGGTGTGATGCCGCAGTGGGAAACGAAGCTAGGTAATGAGCGTATTATGCTACTTGCTGCTTATATTTACTCTTTGTCAGACAAGCCAGCTAAGGCCACTCAAGCCCTACCTGTTACTGCTACTGCGCCAAAAGCAGCAGCACCGGCAGCAGCTACCGTTAACTAAGACTACTCTAGTCAGTCGTTATAGGATAAATGGATAAGATCGAAAAAAGGGAGAACTGTTATTGCAGTTCTCCCTTTTGTTTGGCAATTTGGCTGAAGATTTTAGTTTAAGCGCTTTCATGTCTTTGTCATGATACTTATTTACTCTGCGAAGCCTGCTGTGTAGGCGACTCGACGGTAACCAGTCGGTCAATATAATTTGGATACAATGATTGTTTTTGAGCATTATTACCCCATTTATAGTAGGGATAATGCTAAAATAGCACGATTTAAAAACCACGAATCGATCGCCATTTTTAGTATGAATGGTTCAATCGTAATTGGCTATTTACAATCGCTCATTTGGTAGCAGGGTCCGCTGTTTTTACAGTGATTATCCCACTCAGCTACTTACTGACATTGATAACATCGCACATCCCGACATCTTTTTATTATAGGTGTTTGTTCATCATGCCAGCAGACTGATTCTTTTTTTAAAGAGGCACGTTTATGTCAGCACCACAACCCAATAAAATCCCTGTACAGCAGATTGATCTTGATGCCACCAAGCATCGTATTCATCCTCGATTTATCACGGGTTTTTATCAAAATATCCGCGTCGTTAGTATGTATGCGTTTTTGGCGCTGTTTTTGCTACTGCCATGGCTGCGTTATAATGATAGGCAGGCAATATGGTTTGATGTACCCTCGCAGCATTACTATATTTTTGGCATGACTTTTTTGACTCAGGATTTTTATTTCATTGCCGCCTTTGCGCTGATTGCCGCTTTTACCTTATTTATGGTAACGGTATACGCTGGTCGGGTATGGTGCGGCTATGCGTGTCCCCAAACGATCTGGACGCATCTCTATCAGTATGTTGAAAAATGGGTGATTGGTGACCGTAATAAGCGCATGAAGTTCGATAAAGAACCGATGAGTGCAAAAAAAGCCTTTAAACGTGGTTTGGTATATTTTATTTGGTTTGTTTTTTCAATGATTACGGCGACTACATTCGTAAGCTACGTCTCCGGCACTGATAGCTTATATCATAGTTGGCAGATGATAGGCGTTATACCTTTCCCTGATTGGCCTACGTGGATTTGGGTATCTGTCTTTATCTTTGCTTTTTCTACCTATGTGAATGCTGGCTACATGCGTGAGCAGATGTGTGTTCAAATCTGTCCTTACGGGCGCTTCCAAAGCGTTATGTTTGATAAAGATACGCTGATTGTTTCCTATGATTATGAGCGCGGTGAGCCACGGGGCGCGCGTAAAAAAGGGACCAATCCGGAACATTTAGGCGACTGTATCGAATGTCAGATGTGTGTGCAAGTATGCCCTACTGGTATCGATATTCGTGATGGTTTACAAGTGGCCTGTATTCAATGTGCCGCGTGCGTCGATGCCTGTAATGAAGTCATGGATAAAGTGGGTTATCCCCGTGGCTTGATTCGCTATACGACAGAACGGCAACTGGCAGAAAAAGAGAAAAGCCGAGTATTTCGCCCACGGTTTTTTGCCTATTTAGCGCTACTGACCGTGCTTTGCGGTGGTGTCGTTTATGCCTTGACCGATCGTGTCCCCTTAGAGATTGATATTCGCCGTGACCGTAATCAGTTGTCATCGATCAATACTCAAGGCATGATTGAAAACAGCTATATCGTTAAGCTGACCAATAAAACACAAGAGCCGCATATCTATAAGATAACCCTTGCCCCGCAAGAAGGTCTGAGTTTGGAATTGCGTTTTAATGATGTACCATTAGAAGCAGGTGAAAGCTTTGATATGCCCGTCAGTATTTATGGTGATCCTGATGTCATTGAATCTGGTCAAACGCTTGTTACCTTAAATGTGAACAGCAATGATGGTCAGTACATGGTCAGTAAGCAAAACGTCTTTACCACCCAAGGTCAGTAAACGCTTGCGTGTGGCAAGTGTAGACTCATATATTTCACCCGTTAGTCATTGACGAGCGGGTTATAAATTATCACTAAACTGACAGCCGTTAGCCGTCAATTTATCCGTCGATACCACTGTATAGATATCCGATAACTGGATATCTATAAACAGCTATTTGATTAATAGGTATTTTATGTCTACTCCAGCACCAAATTTTAAGCACCAAGATAGCCAGCCATGGTATAAAAACTATATGGTGGTTATCTTTGTGATTGGCATGCCAGCCTTTGTGGTGATTGCTTGCCTCTGGTTTGTTTATTACTCCTATCAGATCCGTGACAGTGTGGTTCGTGACGATTGGTATATGGATGGCAAGACGCTTTATCATGATGTGTCCCGTGACAAGCTGACTTATGACTTAGACCTGCATGGCGAGATGCAGTTTGCCGATGACGGTAATATTGTGTTTTATTTGAATTATCCTGAGCAAAGCTTACAATCGGGCAAATTACTTAATGGCACCCCGCTTACTTATCCTGATAAATTAGATTTATCAATCTCCCATGCGACCGACATCAAAAAAGATCGTGATGTGGTGCTACAGCATCAAGAAGGTAATAAATATAGCGCTAAGGTAGATATTGACCCCGTAAAAGCCAAGTACTATTTGCAAGTGAGCAATGAAGGCAAAGATGATTGGCGTATGCAAGATGTGGCAAAATTGCCACGTTCAAAGGTTAGTTTTGATCCGCTACCAGTATTTGCTGAGAGTTAACTTATATAAATATAGACTTCGTAGATTCAGCGAATAATCAATTCACTAAGACATAAAAAACCAGCCATGAATAAGCTGGTTTTTTTTGGCTATTATTTGGCTATAGTGAGTGAAAAGTGATATCGAACCATCACGCACTGCTGATATCCATTTTTCTTGCTTGCTTTGCCTGCGCAGACAGAGGCGACAAAAAATTAATATCAGCAAAATTTAGCCATTTTTAGCCCATTTAGATATTCATCGATTGAATTGAGGACACGCCCTAGATAACAGGATTAATTGTTGGAATCTTCTGTGTGGGTCGACTGCTTTCTATCGTTTTATCTGACTGTTGCTTACTGGCAAACTTTGGATTAAAAGTTTGCGTTTGTGGCGCTATTGGTAAGCCAATTTCAGCCAAGCTATCGGTCTGCCCTGCCTGAATATTATCCCCTTCAAACAAACGCTCATTGTCATCACGATCAAGACTTAACCCTTCAAAGTCAAACAATTCACGGTCTGCTAATTGCGACGGTGCCACGTTTTGCATGGCCTTAAAGATAGAGGCCAAACGCTGTGGATGAGCATCGTCCCATTCGCGTAGCATGTCATTAATGATGGCGCGCTGTAGATTGGTTTGGCTGCCACACAAGTTACATGGAATAATCGGGAATTCTTTCAATTTTGCGTATTCAATGATGTCTTTCTCTTCGACATAGGCCAATGGGCGAATAAGCATGTTTTGCTTATCATCGCTGAGCAGTTTCGGTGGCATAGACTTGAGCGTACCGCCATGAAATAAGTTCAAAAAGAACGTGGCCAACATATCATCGCGGTGATGACCAAGAGCAATTTTGGTCGCGCCAATTTGTTTTGCAAAACCATATAATGAGCCACGACGCAAACGCGAACATGCCGAACAATAAGTCTTACCTTCTGGCACCACGCTTTTGACGATACTATAAGTATCCTTTTCTAAAATATAGTGGGCAATGCCCTGCTCGTTTAGATACGCTGGCAAAATATCCTCAGGATAACCTGGCTGCTTTTGATCCAAATTAACCGCGACGATATCAAAATTAATCGGTGCAATACGTTTTAGCAGCAATAAAATATCCAATAAGGTATAGCTGTCTTTGCCCCCTGAAACACAGACCATCACCACGTCACCCTCTTCGATCATATTAAAATCACGAATCGCCCAAGATACTTGTCTACGCAGTTTCTTCTGTAGCTTGCGAAACTGTGCTGATTGAGTAGGTGATAACGTTTCAGCAATCAAATCATCCTCAGCGGCATCATCATACTCCATACTATCAGTCTCTAAAGTATAGTCTGCCCTACCTGCATCAGCAGACGTCTCATCAAACTCTGGCGTAATTTTTGGTGTAAACAAGGTCGCTGCAGTCATAAGTTACTCAATATCTTTACAAGGGTGATTTTGCTATACAGCAAACTGCTATCACAGTGCTGTCATACATGATGGGCAAGCGTTAACACTGATGCTTTAAAAGCAGCAATTATAACAAAATTTGCTCACAGTTTGAAAAGAGGACATTAAATAACGGCTGCATGGTTATGTAACGGTTGGATTTTTGCTAAAATAACCGTTTTTCGTAAACCAATAATAGATACCATTATGACTAATGTTACTTCGCAAAGCACCTCCAATAATCAAGCCTCCGATACTGATTTAAATGCTCTGCATAAAAGCCAAAATGCCGTTGTGCTATTGTCGGGCGGGCTTGATTCGGTGACTTGTTTGTATTGGGCCAAGGCACGTTATGCGTCGGTGACTGCAGTCAGCTTCAACTATGGTCAACGCCATAATAGTGAGCTTGTCGCCGCAAAAAATATCGCCGAAACGGCAGCGGTCAACCATCGCATTATCGATATTGATATCGCTCAGCTTGGTGGCTCATCATTGACGGATCACAGTATGATGGTTCCTGATGGGGATGCGGAGAAGTTCCCTAATAAAAAACGTGATGAGATTGATAACGATGCCATCCCAAACACCTATGTACCGGCTCGTAATACCATATTTTTATCTTATGCCTTAGCCGTCGCTGAAGTGACCGACGCCAACCATATCGTTATTGGCGTCAGCTCAGTCGATTATTCAGGTTATCCAGATTGTCGTCCTGAATACATTGCCGCTTTTGAGCACATGGCAAACTTGGCGACAAAAGCGGGCGTTACAGGCCATCATTTATCCATTCAGACGCCATTACAGCAGCTGTCAAAAGCAAAAACCATCGAGCTTGGGCTGTCATTGGGTGTCCATTATGGTCAGACGATTTCTTGCTATCAAGCCGACGCAAATGGTCTTGCCTGCGGCGTTTGCGATAGCTGTACCTTGCGTCGTCAAGGATTCGCCCAAGCAGGCATCGCTGATCCTACTCATTATCAACCTTAATGGTTTAAGTACTCATAGCGACAGACAGTATAACTAAACATTAGCGAAACATTCGCTTGCATTAACACAGCACGCCGCCGTTGTATTTTAATTGCGATACTTGCTATGGTATGGACGATTCTCTCTGTCATCAGATAGACAACCGATAGAGAAATACCCTTATTTACCTCAGTAATTTAATTTTTGAGTAAAAATCTACAAAATTGACGCTACCTTTGAGAGGATGTTTATGAAGTTTTTGCCAGTATTACCCCTAGCCTTAGCGGCTCTTTTTGCCATACCACAGGCCAATGCTACCGATATCGAGCAAGACAATATTAATACCTGTGTGAACGGGGCTGTCAAATATAAAGTTGCTGATAAAAATAACGCGACCAAACTGTGCAATTGCACCATTGGCGTTCGTAGCAACATGACGATCGGTCAAATGTGGGAAATTGAAAGCTACGCCCAAGACAAGAAAGACCCGTCAGGCCTATCTTACGTGAAGGAAATGCAAAAAGACTTGCAGCAATGCACCGTCGGCTTAGATCTAAAGAAACCACAAAAACCGGCGTAATTGATAAAAGGTTCAACACAAAAAAGACTGGTCATTACCAGTCTTTTTTGTTGCCAATGAATAAGTGAAGTGTAAAACTGAGTATTTATTTCTGCTAATCTGCCTATAATAAGACCACCATAATTTAAACAAACATTAAAATGACTAAGGACTTTACCATGGCTAAACCAACCACAGAAACTATTGCCCTGCCCGACTTTCCAGTGACGATGGTGCGTGAGCTCGATGGTCACTTTATTCATGATGACATTGACCTAAAAGACTTGGTTGCGCATACCGACAAAGGACTGATCCTTTATTTTTATCCAAAAGACAGCACTCCAGGCTGCACCACACAAGCGACAGAGTTCACGGCGCGTCTTAGTGAGTTTGATGATTTGGGCTATGATATTGTCGGGGTCTCCCGTGATAGTGTCGAATCTCATGAAAAGTTTATCGCGAAATATGATCTACAGATTCCACTTATCAGTGATAGCGACGAAAAACTATGCCAGTACTTTGAGGTCATAAAAGAAAAAAACATGTACGGTAAGATAACGCTAGGTCTGGTACGCTCAGCTTTCGTATTCGATAAAGACGGCAATCTCACGCATGCGCAGCGCAATCTACGCGCCAAAGATTATACTGAGCGTTTACTGACGATATTAGCGCCATAACTTTTATTATGGTTATTGGCACTAATTATTGGTCATAAAATAGCGTTTATTGAGTCGCTGAGCCCAAACGATTAAAAGCCAACGTCTTATCAGTCACTCACATCCTATAAAATATAACTACTTGAGAACAATATGAAAAACCAGTCCGACACCGCTGTCGATAGCACAAACCATCAAGTCACCCGTAAAGTCTCTGTTGCCATCATTGGGGCAGGTACAGCAGGACAAAACGCTTTTCGCCAAGCCAGTAAAATCAAAGACGATGTCGTCATTATTAACGAAGGCTTTTGGACGACGACTTGTGTCACTGTAGGCTGTATGCCTAGCAAACTATTGATCGCAGCGGCTGACCGTGCACATGATGCCAACCATTCTGCTGAATTCGGTATTCATGCGACTGCCCAGATAGATGGCAAGCGAGTTATGGAGCGTGTGCGCGATGAGCGCAGTCATTTCGAAAGCTATCTCGAAGAGCAAGTAGATAGCTGGCCTGATCACAAAAAAATAGCGGGTCACGCTCATATCAATAAACAAGGTCTGATTGAGGTCAATGACGAGGTGATTGAAGCAGAAAAAATCATCGTGGCCACAGGTAGCTCGCCCTTTACTCCAGAAGGTTGGGCGGACAAGCTTGGTGATACCTTGCTCACCTCTGATACCGTTTTTGAGCTGCCAGACTTACCAAAATCTATGGCGGTCGTTGGTGCAGGTGCCATTGGCTTGGAGCTTGCCCAAGCATTTAATCGTTTGGGTGTGGATGTGACATTATTTAATCGTGTCAAAAAGGTGGCTGGACTGAAAGATCCAGACATTAGCAATAAGGCCATCGACTGCTTAAGCCGCGAGCTGACGATGCACTTAGGTAGTAAAATTAACAATGTCGGTGTACAAACAACTGAAGGCAATAAAGGTTCATTCGCTTTTATTGACTATGAAGACAGCGCAGGTGAGACACAGCAGTGGCAAGGGGAATACGTACTGGTCGCGACAGGTCGCCGTAACAATATTGACGAGCTAGGTGTTGAAAACCTAGGCGTTGTACTCGATGAAAAAAATCGCCCAAAAGATCTGAGCAAGAAAACCGGTCAAATCGGTGATTTGAATGTCTTTATCGTTGGCGATGCCAATGCCAATATTCCACTGCTACACGTGGCCAGCGATGAAGGTTTTAGTGCAGGTAATATGGTCTGTGACAATAAAGACGCCGCCTACATCCGTCCACCAGCAGTGCCCTTTTCTATCGTGTTTTGTTCGCCCCAAATCGTTAATGTCGGTATGTCTCTACCAGAAATACAACAAGATCCAGAATTGGAGTATGTCATTGGTCGCGTCAGTTTTGATAACCAAGGTCGCAGTCGTGTGATGGGTGTCAATTGTGGTCTGTTGCATATCTATGGATGCAAAAAAACCGATAGAATCTTAGGCGCTAGCATGGTAGGTCCTGATGCCGAGTATATCGGTCATATACTCGCTATGGCGATTACCAATGACTTGAGTATCAAAGCCATGCTCGACACTCCTTTCTATCATCCAACGATACTAGAAGGTTTGCGTACCGCGCTACGTGATGTCCAGTATAAGATGGAGATACCTTTCCAATCTCAAGACACACAAAAAGATAACTCTTAATGGATACCTAAGCCACACTTTCCAAGAAGTAAGGGCTTAGTCTCAATCACCACTCATGTTATGTTTGATTGCTTTGATAACTTGAGGTAGTTTATAGCCAAGCATCTCGTGTACAAAACTTTGTACAAACACACCCTGCATGGACGAAAAAATGCCAATCGCCAGTGTTACCGACTTTTTTAAAGAGATTATTCGTGACCTGCATACTAGCCTTTATCTCGCTTTGGGCGGCTCTATAGATGAAGAGTCATTCGATTGGACATCGCAAGCAGTAGAGTTGGTTAGCACTGGTATCAAAATCCTAATACTGCTTGCGGTATTGGGGTTTTGTTATTGGTTGGCTATTTATATTGTCAAAAAAAGCAAATCCCGCATTCGACTGAATGAGCGCCGTGCCAAAATCGTCCGCTCCGTTTTGCGTTATATCTGGATAGTTACCAGCTTGATTGCCATTATGAGCCAAATTTACTTTGAGCCAGAGACTATCAAGGCCACTGCAAAAGCCAGTACATGGGCGGGTATTTATTACGTACTTTGGACGTCATCTGGACAGATTATTCACAGAGTGCTACAACATTATGGTCTCAATGCTTCTATAGAGCAGCTGCTTCAAAACATCTTGTCAGTGCTGCTATTGGTACTCGGACTTGCCAGCGTCATGGCGCAATTTGGTTTTGATATTGTCTCATTGGTCGCAGGTTTAGGGATTGTAGGCTTGGCAGTCGGTTTTGCTGCCCAATCAACGCTGGCTAACTTCATTGCGGGTATCACCATTTTGCTCGAACAATCTTTTCAGGTTGGCGACTGGATTCATATCAATGACAATGAAGGTCGTGTCGTACTCATTGCATTACGCACCACCCATATTTTGACTCGAGATAACATCACCGTCATTATTCCCAACTCTAACGTTGCCTCCTCCGAAGTGACCAACTTAACCTCCAAGAACTTTATTCGATTTGATATTCGTGTGCGTATCGCTTTTGAAGATGATGTCGACACTGCTCGCAAGGAAATTTTGCAAGTCCTTGCTGATACTGAAGTGGTGCTCAATCGTCCTGAAAGCTCAGCTACCGTGGATGAAATTGGTGAGTACGGAGTGTTTTTTATCGTGCGTTTTTGGGTCAAGCCTGCCGCTGTCGCACGCATGCCCAAAATCAAGGAAGGTCTAAAAGAGGATATTAAGCGTGCCTTTGATGCCGTCAATATTTCAACCCCTTACCCGCATATGCGCCTACTGATGCCAAAAGACGTCGATTATCCTATCGCCACCAAACCCTTTGCGACCACAACGCAGGTCGTATCAGAAAAACGGCCGCTAACCAAAGATAATAAATAACGTTTATTAAGGAATGCCCCTAATCTGGAAAAGTAAATTCAAAAATCTTAAGCGACAGAGACTACTTCAAACATGGTTCTCTATGATATGGCCAAAGTAGCTAGCGTAGCTTGTAAGGTCTAAAAAAAGCTCATATATTTTGATAGCTTATATAGTCAGTCCAATATGAAAAAGATACAGCGGGACTGGGATGAATTTTTGCAGCCTCTGTCGGCATAGGTACAGCAAGCCAGAAAAATTTATAACAGTTTCGCGTTATTAAATAACTTATCCATTTTATTTAGTATTAACTATATATTGAATATAAGCCTAAAAATTTGCTTATGGATTACTATAACTATTATCATATAAATGCAGCATTTTAAAAACAAAAAGACAATAACCCAAATCGGAGTAAATAATGATTACCCATGTACCTGATGTGACTTTCAAAACTCGTGTTCGTGATGAATCTATTGGAGGAGATAACCCATTCACATGGTATGACCTAACCACAGATGAGTTATTTGCCAATAAAAAAGTGGTTGTGTTCTCACTACCAGGTGCCTTTACGCCAACTTGTTCGACCAGCCACCTCCCTCGTTATGAAGAGCTGTATCCTGAATTTAAGGCGTTAGGCGTAGATGAAATCGTTTGTATTTCTGTCAATGATGCCTTTGTCATGTATCAGTGGGGCCTAAAGCAAAACCGCGAAAACGTTTTTTTGCTGCCTGATGGCAATGGTGAGTTCACTCGTAAAATGGGCATGCTGGTTGATAAGAGTAATCTTGGTTTTGGTATGCGCTCATGGCGTTATTCGATGCTTATCGACAACAAAGCCATCAAAAAAGTGTTTAAGGAACCTGATTTTGGCGACAACTGCCCAATAGATCCATTTGAAGTATCAGATGCAGACACCATGTTAGATTATTTGAAAAGTAATGCTTAATTACAAGACTTAACCACATTGACTCTTGACTGGTATTATCAGGCGTCGATAAATTCTTAAGTACTGAGGCTCGAATACTGAGGCTCAAATACTGTCGAACTGCCAAACTGCATAGTCCTTGAACATAAGGGCTACGCAGTTTTTTTATGTTTTTTACAAGAACCTCTATCACTGAGCGGTGTTATTTTCCTCATTTGACTGCAATTTATCTCATTTGTATTACCATACTAAAATGAGCACACGCCCTAGATTAAAAACCAATAATGCGCCATTTTTTTAATCTGACGCTATAGCCAAAATATCCTAAAAATGTGACGGTATTGCTGATATTAATTTTTTGTAGCCTCTATCTGCGCAGGCACAGCAAGTAAGAAAAATGGATATCAGCATTGCGTGGTGTATCTGTACTATTTTTCACTCACTATAGATAGCAGTAGTTTTAATAACACCTTAACGCCAAAATTTTAAACGCCGTCTTTTAATCAAAGCCACTTAAACCATCCATAGCGTAATTATGGTAAAATTGACGGTTAAACATCTTATCTTATGATGTGCCTTATTTATCATTACTTATCAATTTAGCCCACAGGTATCCGTATGACCGAAACAACCGCGCCAGCCCTTGCCGCCGCATCTTCACCAGCGTTGTCAGAAGCACTTTCACCAGCGATCTCAGCAGAGTTGTCACTTGAGCTGATTATCACTTGTGCCGATGGGCTTGAGGCACCACTACAGACTGAGCTGACGAGTTTTGGTATTGCAAGCGATATCAAAAGTACGGGGCGTCTGACCGTTACGGGTACGTTGCGTGACTTATATACTATATGCCTATGGTCTCGGGTAGCGTCACGGGTATTGATGTTAATCAAACGCAGAAACATTAATGCTGAGTATGATGTGGCCGAGCAGCTTTATGGTTTGGCAAAATCGGTCAATTGGACGGAGCAATTCAACTTAGAACAAACCTTTGCCATCCGTCTGTCCGTCGATAAACGCGTCGCCGTCAGTCAACAGTTTGCGATGCTACGTATCAAAGATGCCATTGCTGATACGTTTAATGAAGTTTATGACAGTCGCCCTAACGTTGATAGCAAACATCCAGATTTTGCTATTTTTGCGACGGTCAATGACAAGCAAGCTGAACTGTATTTAGATTTGTCAGGCACCAGTTTGCATCGCCGTGGCTATCGCGTGGCGATGACCGAAGCACCATTAAAAGAAAACTTAGCAGCAGCTTTGCTTTATAGCGCAGGCTGGCATAAGAAAAATGAGGCTGGCGACGCGCCTTTCTATAATGCCTTAGTCGATCCAATGTGTGGCTCTGGCACCTTTATCATTGAAGCGCTACTCATGCATTGTGATTATGCGGTGGGTATCGACAAAGCCGCCAATCAATTTGGTTTTTACCAATGGCAGCATCATGACGAGACGCTATGGCAGCAGATGATTGATGATGCCCAGACACGTTTTCGTGAAGGCTTAGCCATTGCTAATGAGCAGCCAGACACCCTACCGCTAATCTTGGGTTTTGATGCCGATAGTGGCGCGATTATCGCTACAGAAAAGAACCTAATTGCCGCTGGTCTACAAGACTTGCTACCGTTACTCGACATTGAAACCCGCGCCCTTGACCAGCTAAGCAGCGTGCTAAAGCCGTTGGTCGATGATGGTCGATTGAGCAACCCTCTAATTATCACCAACCCACCTTATGGCGAGCGTTTGGGTGATGAAGAGATGATTAAGCCCTTGTATCAAGCGATTGGGCTTATATTGCAAGACAGCTTTGCCGGTAGTGGTGTCGATCCGATGCTTGGTATACTGGCCTCTCATGTCGAGCAAGTCGATATCTTACCGATTAAAGAACCAAAAACCTTACGCTGTCATAATGGTGCCATTACCGTTTATTTCCGCTATGGCAAGTTGATTGCAGGGCAAACAGGTAATCTTGTGAGCCGTTTTGAAAAGCGTGAGATTGAAGTAGAAGACGGTCAAGACTTTATCAATCGCCTGCAAAAAAATCTTGCCAAACTCAAGAAACTGGCTAAAAAAGACAATGTGAGTAATGTGCGTGTCTACGATGCCGATTTGCCTGACTTTAAGGTCGCTATCGACTTATATGGTGACTATGCGCACGTGCAAGAATATGCACCACCAAAGACTATTCCACCTGAGACCGCCAAAAAACGCTTTAATCTAGCTTTGATGGGTATCCGCGAAGTATTCGATATTAATCGCGAACAAATCTTTATCAAAACTCGGGCACGCCAGTCTGGTAATGATCAGTATAGTAAGCAGAACACCACAGAAAAGCGCGGCAAGTTTCATGTTGCTCGCGAAGATGGCGCGTATTTCTACGTCAACTTTACCGATTATCTCGATACCGGTTTGTTTATTGACCATCGTAATATGCGCGCGCGGATTAAAGACAGCAGTCGTAATAAATCAGTATTGAATTTATTTGCTTATACCTGTACCGCAAGTGTACATGCGGCATTGGCTGGCGCGAAAAAAGTCACCAGCGTTGACTTGTCACAGAACTATCTCGATTGGGGCAAGCAAAACTTTGTGCTCAACGGTTTGGACGTCAGCCGCAATAAATATCAATTCGTTGCTGCCGATATTTTTGAGTGGATTAAGGAAAATACCGAGCAATTCGATATCATCTTCATTGATCCACCGACCTTTTCAAACTCGAAAAAGTTCCAAGGTACTTTTGATGTGCAGCGTGATCATGCCGCTATTATTAACCGCGCGATGAACCGCTTGACCGCTGATGGCGTCTTATACTTCTCAAACAACTTTACCCGTTTTGAGCTCGATGAGCAATTAATCGAGCGCTATGACATCGTTGATATCACACAAAAAACCATTGGCTTCGATTTTAATATCAAAAAACCCATTCATCAGAGTTTTGAGATTCGTCACCGTCAAAGCCTATAATCAAGCGCTTATCGATACAAGATTGCTAGACAAATAGAGAAATTCATCTCAGCAGTCTAGCTTCTCAAAATTTGGGTTTTTTGCCCAATGACGATGAAACACAATAATGACCCAATCAGCTTTGATTGGGTCATTTTTTGTTGTTATGATAGAGCATTACTAGGCGATGGTCTTGCACCAATTTTGGTTCAACATCGCTTTTATTTTTATTATTTCATACCAAAAATTTTTACGCTAACAACAAGGACAATCTCATGGCATTATCACTTAATAAAGGCGGTAATTTATCGCTAACCAAAACTGACCCAAATTTAACCAAGCTACTTATCGGTCTTGGCTGGGATGAGCGTGCTACTTCTGGTGCCGAGTTCGACCTTGATGCCAGCGTATTTTTATTAAACACTGCTGGCAAAGTGCGCGGCGATCATGACTTTATCTTTTACAACCAGCTCAAATCTGACAATGGCGCGGTTGAGCATACTGGTGACAACCGTACTGGCGAAGGTGATGGTGATGATGAAGTCGTCAAAGTAAACCTAACCCAAGTACCTGCCGATGTCGATAAAATCGTCGTCACTGTCACCATTCACGATGCGGCAGCTCGCAGCCAAAACTTTGGGCAAGTAGCCAACGCTTTCATCCGTGTCGTCAATGAAGATACTGGCACCGAAGTGGTACGTTTTGATTTGGCAGAAGACTACTCTGTTGAGACCGCAATGGTATTTGGTGAAGTCTATCGTCATAACGGCGAATGGAAATTCCGCGCCGTTGGTCAAGGCTATTCTGGCGGCTTGCAAGCCATGTGCCAGCAATACGGCGTCGATATCTAAACCCGTGTTTAGATGATATCATTATCACAATTGGGGTGATAAGCACTGCTAAAACTAGCATTCAAAGTACCTTTATTAGTTAGCTATGCTAAGTAGCTTTGTAGAGTTCTGAATAAGCTAATGAATAACGTACTTTTAGTTGCAAAATAGCCACAATTATTGATAGCTAAACGACCAATAATGCTTTATGTTTCGTTTAGAATTATGCATAAAAAAGTGGTTAGCGATAACCGCTTTTTTGTGCTGTGTCTATAATAGACAACCTTAGCTTTACGCAACTAGACAGGATGTGTCATGAGACATTTTTATTTAGACTTTATCTTCACGGCCATTGCCTTAGCGGTCGCGGCATGGTGGGGATATTCGCATGGCGGTATGGGTGGTATGATTTCCACTCTCTCGATTACTGCTATTTTGGCCGTTATGGAAATCTCGTTGTCTTTTGATAACGCAGTGGTCAATGCCTCAGTCCTAAAGGGCTGGGACGAATTTTGGAAAAAGATATTTTTAACGGTTGGTATTTTAATCGCCGTATTTGGTATGCGCTTGGTATTCCCCATTGTCATCGTCGCGGTTACCGCTGACCTTGGTATGATGCAAGTTATAGATTTGGCATTGAATGATCCTAAAGAATACTCAGCAAGACTAATGGCACATCATGCTGAAATTTCAGCATTTGGTGGTATTTTCTTACTACTGGTCTTCTTAAACTTTATATTCGATGAAAAAGAAGTGCATTGGTTTGACTGGCTTGAGAGCCGTCTTGCGAAGCTAGGCAAAGTGGATGCCATGAGCGTCTTCGTTGCGCTTATTGTCTTGATGATTTCAGTATCTTGGGCCACCGCTGAACAAGCTTCTGCCGTTTTGATTGCGGGTGTTTGGGGTATCTTAGTTTACCTTGGCGTACAGGTAGTCTCTGGTATGCTTGAAGGTGATCTGGAAGAAGATCTAGAAAACGGAGAAAATGGCTCGGGCGCTGCGGCGACCAGCGCGATTATGAAAGGCGGTATTATTGGCTTCTTGTACTTAGAAGTCCTTGATGCTTCTTTCAGTTTCGATGGCGTAATTGGCGCATTTGCAATTACCAATGACGTTATTGTTATTATGCTCGGTCTTGCAATCGGTGCAATGTTCGTGCGTTCGATGACGATTTTCTTAGTCGATAAAGGCACGCTTGATGAGTTTGTCTATCTTGAGCATGGTGCGCATTACGCCATCGGTGCTTTAGCCATTATCATGCTGTTATCGGTGAAGTTTCATGTACCAGAAATTATCACTGGTCTTATCGGTATTGCCTTTATTGGTTGGGCGTTTGTGGCCTCACTCAATTATCGCAAACAAGAAGCAAAATCTCTCAACTGATAAACAGTGAGTTTGAAGCGTAGTAAGCATCAAACATAATACGTTTTGTTTAGCATAATACGTTTTAATGACAGGTTATATCAAGATGTTGGTATAACCTGTTTTCGTTTATGAGCATTTTTTATTTACGGCATGCAACTTTTACAAAGTTTTTCAGCTGCTTATTATCTGAGCCTTTAGCCAACTTCTGAAGACTCATAAAATACTTTGCGATAACAATATCTTAACCACTGTTACTAGGTTTGTTAAAAAGTATCAGAGTTGCAGCACTGATATGTCCCTTAGTAATCATCTGGTAAGCGCACAAAATACGCCTTGCTTAGTGAGCAAACGCTTAGTATAGTAAAACGTAATGATATGCAGGGTATGGCATACAGGTAGTTTTTTTATGATTTACCCACATATATCAGTCACTGCATAATTTTAGTTCATTTATTTCACAACCCAATCCACTTAATTATTAATCTAAAGGATATCTATATGGCTATTAGCTTAACAAAAGGCGGCAACGTAAACTTATCAAAAGAAGCACCAGGTTTGACCAATATCACGGTCGGTCTTGGCTGGGATCCACGCGCCACTGACGGTCAAGAATTTGACTTGGATGCGATTGGCTTCTTGGTCAATGAAGCAGGTAAGGTTCGTAACGACCAAGATTTTATCTTCTTCAATAACTTAAAATCAGACAATGGCGCGGTTGAGCATACTGGCGATAACCGCACTGGTGAAGGCGATGGCGATGATGAAAAAATCAAAATCAACCTTGCTAGTATCCCTGCTGATGTCAGCAAAGTTGCTATTTGTGCCATCATTTATGAAGGTCAAAGCCGTAACCAAAACTTCGGTCAAGTAGGCGAAGCCTATATCCGTGTCGTAAACGACAATGGCGATACTGAAATCGCTCGTTATGACCTATCAGAAGATGGTAGCACTGAAACTGCGATGATCTTTGGCGAGTTGTATCGTCACAGCGGTGATTGGAAATTCCGCGCCGTTGGTCAAGGCTTCAGCGGTGGTCTTGGACCATTAGCCGGCTCTTATGGCGTCAACGTTTAGACGTTTATTAATAGCAACGTTAATCACTCAAACAGTTAATAGCGGCAGTCAGACACCTGATTGTCGGCTATCTACATAAGCCATCAAGTGTGCCCTTTTAAAGCATTTGATGGCTTTAAATTTAATAGCGTCTCTAAAATCAATCAAGTTAACGATTTAGAATCACAGATGTCGCATTAAAAAAGCATATTTCAACTGTATTAGAATAAGGATTTACACCCCATGGCCGCAACGTTTAGCTTAATCGGTACCATTGAGCCTTTTTTACATTGCAATCTCAAAAAAGGCGACTCGATCTATTGTGAAGCCAATGCGATGGTCATGATGGAATCCAATCTTGAGCTTAAAGGTAAGTTGCAAGGTGGCCTCATGCAATCATTGATGCGCCGTTTTGCGAACGATGAATCATTGTTTCAGCAGCAGATTGAAGCGGTGAATGGTGAAGGCGATTGTTTGCTTGCGCCAACCTTAGATGGTGATATGCAAATCATTGATGTCGGTAATCAGCAATATACCTTGAGCGATGGCGCTTTCGTCGCTGCACAAACGGGTGTCGATATCAGAGCCAATATTCAGCGTAACCTTGGCGGCGCAGTGTTTGGTGATACTGGTGGCTTTATGGTTATGCAGACGCAAGGTCAAGGTCAGGTCGTGGTATCTGGCTTTGGCTCGTTGTTTGAGATTGATGTCACCCCAGAAAAAGACGTCATCATCGATAATGGTCATGTAGTCTGTTGGGACTCGAATCTTGAGTACAAGCTGTCGGTCTCAACCAGCAAGAAGAAAGGTATCATGAGCAGCATCATAAATTCAGTCACTAGTGGCGAAGGCATGGTGTTGAACTTCTCAGGCAATGGTAAAGTCATTATCTGCTCACGCAATCGTGACAGCTATCAAGGCTGGCTACAAAGCATCTTGGGCAGTAGCTCCGGAGGTCGTGGCGGCGGTGGTGGTTTTTTAGATAATATTTTATAGCTTAGTTTTTCAAGACAATTTTTCAAGACAATTTATCACCCACAATTATTATAATATCATGTACAAAAATTTGATTAGTAAGGAAAATGAGTGCAAGTACTACGCCTTGTAGACTAAGCGAGTTTGACACAGCTAATCGTAATTTTGAGAGTGATATAAGGATTTTATCATGGCAGTTAGTTTACAAAAGGGACAAAAAATATCCCTAAGCAAAGAAGCCGGCGGCGATCTGACTCAAGTAAAATTGGGTCTAGGTTGGGACGTAGCACAAGGACCGCAAGAGAAAAAAGGTGGCTTCTTAGGCAAATTATTTGGCGGCGGTAGCGGCGGCGATTCTATCGATTTGGATGCTTCGTGCATCATGTTCGATAGCAACAAGCAGGCAGTCGATGCCATTTGGTTCAGCCAGCTCAAATCAAAAGATGGCAGCATTGTACATACAGGCGACAACCGTACTGGCGATGGCGATGGCGATGACGAAGTTATCAACGTCGATCTTTCAAGAATCCCTGCTAATGTCGTCTCGCTGGTATTTACCGTCAATAGCTTTACTGGACAGACGTTTGAAACAGTAGAAAACGCCTTTTGCCGTATTGTGAACGCCAATAATAACCAAGAGGTCGCACGCTATAACCTATCAGCGCAAGGCAGTCATACAGCGATGGTGATGGCAAAAGTCTATCGCCATAATAATGAATGGAAAATGCATGCCATTGGCGAAACCGCTTCAGGTCGTACTTTCCATGATTTGATGCCTGCTATTACGCCACATGCTTAATGGCTTATAAAGTCTAAATAGTTTTTGCTCGTAGCGCTTGAAAATCAGCATTTTAAAACGTTAACGCTCAAAAGCAATCAGCCCGTCTATTGATAATAGACGGGCTGATTTTTTGTATTAAGGGGTGCTATTCAAGCACTTACTTACTACCACGTTTCCAGCTAAAGCCCCAATTAAAGGCTTTATCCATTTCTTGATGGCCTTTAAAGTACTGGTTAATACGTTCAACGTTGATACTGCCTTGTTGATTGACCAAACGCGCAATGGCACACATTGGCAAGTTGCCTGTGCCTTCTGTTAAGCGCGTCTCAATCGGCGACTGATCGGGCACATGAATGGTCACTACCCCATCCGTTTTTGCCCAGTTCGGCGCACCTTCGTAGATGAAGGCAAAGATAAATACTTCCTCAATTTGCGACCACTGCTGACCATTGATATCGAGCCACTCACCGCCACTCACTTGTCCTGTCCTATCGTCGGCGCGCAGACAAACGTAAGGTGCTGATTGCAAACTGCCAAAGCGATTACCTAAGGCTTGAATCAGGGTTTTTTCGCCATTTTTTAGATGAATCATTGCCCCTACGTCAAGGTCAATACCGCCCGCTTTATGCTGCTTGAACAGATCACCCAACAAGCCTTTTTTCGGTGCTTGCTTATCCATATCTGGACGTTGGTTCCAGTTTAGGTTGACAGAGATTTTGCCAAAGTCATCGCGCTTCTTAAGGTTGATACTGGATTGGTTTTTGGTTAAGGTGATTTTGCTTAAATTGATCGAAGGGCTGGCTGGAATCGGTGGCGGCGTACTTGCTTGAGAGGCACTGCCCGCCTTTTGCGTATTGATTGGACGTTGAGTATTGATAGGTTGAGATTGACCCTGTGACTGGTTTTGATTTTGAGCCTGATTGCTATTTTGAGATGAGGACTGAGCTGGTGCTTCGTCGGCAATTTCAACGCCGAAATGCTCAGACAACGGCTTCAGACCGCCTTCAAAACCTTGGGCAATAAAGCGAAACTTCCAGCTGCCCTGCCGACGATAGCATTCTGCAAGGATAATGGCTTTTTCATTACGCCCAGCACTACTAAGCTGACAAGTCATCAGCACTTGACTGCCTTGTAATACTTGGATATCAACATCACCGATTTGCGCCAAGGCTTGCGCGCTAGAAAATGCCAAGGCAATTTTATCAATATTCGTCGGTTGCGCTGCTAAATTAATATCAAAAAATCCGTCACTATCGTGACCTCGGAAGCTGACATTGCCGTCATCACTACGCGTCTGCCCATAAAATATCATATCGCCATCACCGCGCACTTTACCGTCAGTGGTCAGACGATAAGCAGCACAATCGATGGCATTTTGACTTAAAATGCGAATACTAATATTGTCCGTCGGTAGTGGCGCATTGGCACCAGCAATCAGTTTTTGAGGTTGGTTCTGGCTCATCATATGTCCTTTGAGTTATTTATTATATTAGGGCGTGTTGAACATTCAACCATGGCACTGACAGAGACTATTTTTTAGACAGTTCGACGTTAAAAACAGTAAGTTTAGTTATTCTAAGCGTCTTTTTTTAACAATGAAGTGGCAAAAAATAGTCCTGTCTCCCTCTGTTGATATTAGAGCTGATGCTAAAACTGCCCCATACTGCGTTGTAAACCTAGTTAAGGCATTAGCATTACCGTCGTTTTACGCCTTGTTTGGAGCAGTTTTAGCGATCAGCAGTGCCTATTTGTGAATATTCAACACGCCCTAGTGTTTTTTATGTTCACTATCGTCGTATAGTAGCATGGATAATGTCAGATTTTTAATCAGCACACTAAGGCGTGCTCTCAATTCAATCGATCGTTATTTAAATGGGTTAAATCTTGCCAAACAA
Organism: Psychrobacter sp. K31L; assembly: GCF_017942195.1. Classification (NCBI taxonomy): domain Bacteria; kingdom Pseudomonadati; phylum Pseudomonadota; class Gammaproteobacteria; order Moraxellales; family Moraxellaceae; genus Psychrobacter; species Psychrobacter sp. K31L. The sequence continues at coordinate 412,524 of NZ_JAGKSC010000003.1, forward strand.
TGTCAAACAATTTTAGAATCGCTACAAGGCGACCGACCGCAGATAGTACACTGAGTACATCTAGGACGGATAACACCGTAGCGGTTTAAAAGTGCTCTGACTATAGCTGACTAATATCTCGATATCATCTGCGTTATTTTCCTTGCCTGACTGCAACCTATCTCATTTTTATCGCCATTTTTTAAATGAGGACACGCCCTAGAGCGTAGCATTTCTATATAATAGACTTTGCTATAAATGACGGCGCAGCGTGGCTTTTTTGGCAACGGATGAGTATTGACCATCTTGATAAGAAACGTGCGACAATCACACCCGGTTATCTAATACCTATAACACTTACCTATAACATTGATAATGATGCTGAGAGAATTATGAGTAACCTTGCTAACGATAGCCTTTCTATGACCCCCGTTGCCGCTTGGTTGGCAGAAGGTCAGTCTAGCCAGCGTGATATGTTAGCCAGCCTGCAAGCCCTAAAAGCACAAGCGCAATCGCCCTTTAATGTTATAGCGTCACACCGCCATGACAGACCTGAAATTTTTGAGTTTGCCGACAGCACATATATTGAGCCATCCAAAACCCTACTCGACAGTGATGAGCAAATCATACCTGAACCCGTCACACCGCGCTGGCAATTTGTCTTAGAGCAAGCCAAACAACACAACGTAAAAGTATTGCTGACTGGTCGTAATGGTATCGACTATGAAGCGCAGCGTGAGGCATTTAGTGCTGCTGGCATTCGATTATTGACAGGAGCAACCAGCGTCGCAGCATTAGAGTGTATCGATGATAAATTTGCCTTTATGCAGCAGTGCCATGCCCATAACATTCCGGTGGCAGACGCTTGGCGCTTTGACAATACTGCTGAGCTTGAAGCTTTACTTAGCGAGCATGGTCATCAGCCTTTATGCGTCAAACCGGTCACTGGTATTTTTGCACAAGGCTTTTGGCGGCTGGATCTGGCCAAAGACGATGGCGAGCATTACGATAGCTTTGAGCATTTATACTTTACCGAAGAGAAAAAAATCAATACCGCGCAGTTTGTGAATGCCTATACTCATAGCCAAATGGTACATGAGCGCCCTATTCCGATGCTGCTGATGCCTTACTTATCAGGGCAAGAGTATTCTATCGATGTTGTCTGTGAATATGGTGAAGTATTGGCAGCCGTTACTCGTCATAAAACTGGCAAAATCCAGCATGTCGGCTACGAGCAGGACGTTATGGATGTGGTGATTCCATTAATTAAAGCCTTTGGTTGCGATGGTATCGTCAGCGTACAGACCAAGGCAGATGATGACGGTCAACACCGTGTCCTTGAGATTAACAGTCGTCCTTCTGGCGGCATCGGTTATACAGTGCATAGCGGTATCGATCTCACACAAGTCGGATTTGCTTATTGGCTAGGATTAACGGCAAAGCCACAGTTAGAGGACATTGCTCAAAAAATTAAGCCTTGCCAGGTGCGCTCGCTGATGATGAGCGTCAAAATTGAAGAGACAGACGCTGAGTAACTTGCTAAGTGAGGATATAGTCATTCCACTATAAAAGTATTACAGCGTTAACCTCGCTTGAAGTATCACATATACATCTACACTCGGTTGCCTTGTACTACTTTTAAGTTGAATCGACTATAAGCCTCATTGATAATCGAGATCGTCAAGCACAAAAAAGGTTTTTAGATAGCAATCTAAAAACCTTTTTTTACTGTTTACATCGTACATTAACGATGAAAAACAACGGCTGAGAATTACTCGCCAAATACTAGCGTTGCTTTCTTAGGGGCATTCTTAGATGCAAGAACCCATAACAAGCTCAATACGATCGCTGAGCCAATAAAAATAATGATCGCTGAAGAGATTGCACTATCATGCGTATAACTCATAGACATCATATGGTTAGTAGCATCCATCTCCATAGCCGCCATACCAGTATAGTGCATACCACAAACGGCAAGACCCATAATGAACGCACTACCGAAGCGCTGTAAGGTACCGCGTAGGTTAAATGCCAACCATAATGCCGCGATAGCAGCTACAATGGCAATAACCACTGAGATGATCAGAAGTGGAGTATTGTATGACATCGTAGCTTCCATCTGCATTGAAGCCATACCAGTATAGTGCATGGCTGCAACGCCAAGTCCAGTCAAGACACCACCGCCAATCAACTTACTCATGCTAGACGCACCGCGCCCTACGATCATGATACCAATAGCCACAAAACCAACCGCAAGCAGCATCGAAACAATTGTCATGCCCAGATTATAGGTAACTGGCATTTTCATATCGACTGCCATCATACCAATATAATGCATTGACCAAATAGCACCACCAATGGCAATCGAAGATAGCGCGACCCAAAAATATAGGTCTGATCCTGGCTTAGCAGATGGCACTCGAATGGCAAGATTTAGACCCACATAAGAGCCGAACACTGCGATGGCATATGAAACCAACACCAAAAGCAGGTTATATTCAACTTCAATCATTTTTTCGCCTTTTGTATTTAATGAGAATTGAGCCTTTTAGCGTAGACTTGAATAAGCCCTTATACGCCATGCGCTCACTATTGTTTTATATAGACATTGAGTCGTCTATGATTCATTTTGTTTACCCGATGGTAAATTCACAAATATTGGTACTACCAGCACCGCAGCTGGTTTCCTCAACTTGGACTGTCTCTATAGCAGGATTACTCGCCAAAAATCCTTCGATATAACCGATGACAAAATGACATCCTGAATGATTGCTGTCTGATGACTTACAGAATGGACATTTAATTAAAGAAACCACGTTATTCTTCGCTTTGACCTTACAAAACCCTTTCAAGGCTGGTACGAGTTCTCGGCTGATTGTCGTTGGCATTTTTAGCGGACTACCAAGTGAATAATCACGTTGATAAATACCACCGCCAACCTTTCGTCCTAACTGATGCAGTGCAGTAGCACGCTGATCGCTAGGCAAGCTGGCCTCGTATTGGCTGACGATATCTGTTATTTTGGGGTATTGAGCACCAATAGCGGCTAACGTCGTTTTTTCATCCTCGCCTGTTTGCACAGGTGCTGATGAGGAAATATCTTCTTCATCAATTTCGAGTTTAAACAAGGTACAACCATCAATAGAGGACAAGTCGTCGATCAAATCCGCTTGCGTCTTAGCGCCTATACTTCTCGCAATCACATGAATGATGTTGCCACCACTGCCTGATGATTCTTGTCTCTGGGAGACGAGCTGATAACCTGCTTTGATAAGTGGTGAAATAACATTAACCAAACGAATGCGTTCAGAAGACGTCTCTAATGCACAAGAAAATTTCAAAAGTCATTCCTTTTCTAAAATACTGCTAAGCTTTTATACCAAACCATTTGTATAAATCAGACAGCGAGCTTCTATCTCGTTAACTGTTATGTCGTATAAATATGATGGGAAGGCAATATGTAAAATTCTTTTCTAACTATGCGATTAAACATAGAGTGACTAAACCGTCTTACTTGTAATAACTGCTAGATTTATAGGCATAGTTATCAAACACAGCATTACTCGCAGCTATGCAATTCTTAGCTTTTTGTATATTTAAAAATAAAAAGTGAGCGCTAAAATAAGACAGGAACGGTGGTCTCAGATACGGGGTTACTTTTGAAATCTCTTTACGAGCAGTAGGCTACAGTAAGGTTTCTAAACAGTAATGAATTTTTATCGCATTATCACGATATTCTTATGGTCTAGCAATACTTTACAAGCCATTGTCCGATAGGTGGTGACATTATCCGATAGATGGCTCAAGGCATAATACAGAATATAAGTTTACTAATTTATAGATATCTCATTTCTTTAAAGCCATGATTTAGATAAGGTTTTACTCAACTCAATAGAGTTTCTATCGAATCATATTAAAACCATGTGACGTTATTAATAGATTTTCTGTAGCTTCTATCATTCTTATTAATAGCGAAAGCTTGTCAGCAAAACATTGTGACGAGTACACGTTTTTTACTTTAAACTGATGCTATGCTTTTCACTTACTATTTACCTCATAGCATATTAATTTTTCTTTACCCCATAGCATATTCATTTTTCTAAAATCACTGATATAACATCTGAGTTAAATTCTTAGCATAGCTAAATATGGTTTCTATCGCAGTCATACGAATAAAGCCTCCGCGCGAGTACGACTACACGAAAATATCAATTAGGATACATACGATGACAGCACAGACCACATTAGTGTTAGGCGCAAACACAGTGATCACTCAAGAACGCTGTACTGTTGAATTTACGACCTCAGATTCGCTTAGGTTTGGGCAGCAACTTGGACTATTATGGCTACCTCTAAATGAGCAGCGCAAAGCGGTCTGTAGTCCCGCCTATTTGCACGAGCCTAAAGACTGGGCAAAGCTGGACAATAGCGATACGCCACGCGAATGGCAGCTTGATTTACCTGACTTATTTGATGTGCAAGGGGTTAGCTTCTTACAACTAATCGCTTATACTTATCAAGAGCCAACACTTAATTTACCCGCTGTCGAATTACACAAGGTAAGTTTGACGTTAAACGGTGGCGCTATTCACTATGATTTCCTAGCAAGCGAGCGCCATGTCAAAGCCGCAATCGTGTTTGAGATTTATAAACGCAATGGGCAGTTTAAATGTCGAGCGCTCGGTGAAAGCTCGACCCAAGGACTGGCAAGCCTTGAGCAAAGAGTGCAAGTCAGTCTCGATATTCGTCCGCCAAATACTCATGCACTCATTCAAGAGGCACAGCAGCAGCAGCGTGGTTCTCCCAATAGTGACACTCGCACGCCTCGCCAAGTCCAAGCTGGTGAAACATGGACAGGTACGGCTTTTGCGATTGATGAGTATCACCTGCTGACTTGTTATCATGTCATTGAATCGGCGGCGATGATTGGTGTACGCCAGCAGGGTCAGCCTGACCGTGAGGCGCAAGTGGTACTCAGTGATATCGGTAGCGATTCAGCCATTATTAGAGTGAGCGACCCTTTACCTTGCCACCTGCCATTGGCGCAGCAGTGTTCGGATATTTTGGGCGAGACTATCACCACTTTGGGCTTCCCGCTATCAGGACTGAGTAGTCAACTACAAGTCACGCAGGGCTGTATTTCAGGACTAACAGGCTTAAGCGATGACATTCGTTACATGCAATTTACCGCACCAATTCAGCCCGGCTCTAGTGGCAGTCCACTGTTACTGCCAACAGGCGAGGTCATCGGCATGGTGACTGCCAGCCTCGTCCATGAACATGCACAAAATATGAACTATGCGGTAAAATTTCAGTTATTATCTGCCCTACTTGCGAGCGCTGGTATCAGTTTGGATAGCGCTGCTCACGGATCTAACGCCACAACTGCTCCACTGACTACCCCGCAACTCAGTAAACAAAGTCGCGGGGCGCTTTGGCTGGTGGGCTGTCAAGGTTAAAATATCTAAAAAAATCAAGTTAATATAAAAATAGCCACTTCAACAGAGTGTGTTAAGGAATATGAATGTCAAACAAGCAACAAAGTACCACCATCGCGCTACCACGCGGTACGCTTGATCTCACTTATCAAACGAATATGGTCGTGAGTAACCTTGATTCAGAAAAAGGCGATAGCTATCAATTAAAAGACTTGCTTGGCTTTGCTCAGCGCATTAATCCCAAACGTGCATTTTTATTTGTCTCAAAAGTGCTAGGTCGCCATATTCCAGTCGCGCCCAGTACCATGCGACATGCTTTTACGGATTTGGCAAACCTAGTGCCTAATGAATTGCCAACGCCAATTTTGGTCATTGGTATGGCAGAGACCGCTGTCGGTCTATCTGCTAGTGTCCATCAAGCATTACAAACGCGCTATCCTCAAGCGCTACTATTGAACTCTACTCGTCATGCGCAACATGATGAAAATAGTGATCCTAATGGTGCCAACTCTTTACTGACGACTTTTTGTGAAGACCACAGTCATGCCAGCCAGCATTTGATTTATCAAAGCTCTGATAAGGTCACTCAAGAGCAGTTACTGGCCAGTAAAACGCTGATTATGGTCGATGATGAGGCATCAACGGGTAATACATGCGTCAATGTCGTCACTGCCTTACGCAATGCAGGGCTGACACAATTAAAGCAAGTACATCTCACCACTTTGGTGGATTGGTCATTGGATCAAAAAAACACGAACAAGCAGACAGAGGACACCAAGCCTGCGCGTATGGCGGATCGTTTGACAGGTATTGAGTTTCATCGTCATCACTTACTGTCTGGCGCATGGCAATGGACAGATGCACCCAATCCTGAACCCATCACGATGCCATCGGTCGATACCACCGCAGCTGGTAGTCAAGCGCTTGGTCATACAGGCAACTGGGGGCGTTTTCCAACGCTAGACAGTACAGAGGGGTTTGATAAGTATCTTTCAAGTTTTCAGGCTGCATTTGCACGCTTTAATGACCAAGAAAGCTTTAATGATCAAGAAGGTTTTAATGATCAAAAAAGCTTTGATGTTACTCAGTTGCCAAAAAGAATCTTGGTATTGGGTAGCAATGAGTTTGTTTGGTTACCGTTTTTATTGGCGGAATGGCTTGAGGCAGCGGCTCAGAAGCCAGATTCAGACACAGGTGCTATCGTTAACTTTAGTGCGTTGACCCGCTCACCGATTGCGCTTGGTGGTGCGATTACGACGATGCTGAGCTTTGGCGATAATTATGGGCTTGGTATGACCAACTTTGCTTATAACGTTGAGCCTAGTGATTGGGACTTGATCGTATTGTGTGTGGAAACCTCAAGCAATAGTGTTGATGACCTGTGGCAAAATTTAGATAATGTACTGGTGGTGAGTCCTACGCTGTAAGTTATTCAATGATTTTCAAACCCATGATTTACGGACGTTTCTATGACTACGCCATTTTTCCAAGCCAACCCCGACATTATTAAACCTTACACACTTATGGATTTGGACGATACCTTATTTCAAACCCAGCGTAAAATCGACGCATGGGATTTGCCCACTACTGAACCTGAAAATTTGGTCTGCGCCACGGTCAATAAGCAAGGCGAACCGTTAAGCTTTATGAGTCAGCGCCAAGCCTCGCTCTTTAATTGGCTATTGGCTAGTACCGAATTGATAGTAGTGACGGCACGTGACCGTGATGAAATCAAACGTGTTAAATTGCCTTTTTACAGTTGGCAAGTCTTAACTCATGGCGCGATTATTTTAACGGCTGAGGGTGAGTTGTTAAGCGCATGGCAGCAATACATGCATGAGCAGCTTGCACCATTACAAGGCAAACTAAAGCAGTTGACTGACTTGATTGGTAATCATAATCAAGAAGACGTTGGGGCTAATAATGGCTTAAAACTTACCCCACATAGCGATGTTTTTATTGACAGTGAACTCACTATTTATTTGGCGATTAAACACGCGCAAAAAGATCATCAAGCATTAGCCGATTTAGCCAAGCAGCTACCCACACTCATACCAAATTTTGATCAAGATTTTTATGTCCATGTGAATGCCAATAACTTAGCGATACTGCCGCATGCGGTTCACAAGCGCCATGCAGTACAGTTTTTATTAGAGAATCATTTAGACAGCCAGCGCCCCAGTTTTGGTTTTGGTGATAGCTTAGCCGACTTGCCTTTTCTACAGCTATTGGACTGGTACGGTATGCCCAACCATGGTCAGCTACATGACCATCTTAGTTCTCAACAATTATAACAACAGCAGCTTATACGAGTAAAAAACTTTCTATGACTAACCTTTATATTCAAAAACTAGAGAAATACGGCTCAGGCAGCTATCTTGCCAGCGATGTGACCGTGCTCCTCGATATTGTCGATAAAGACGCGGTCGCTAATGTACCTGTTAGCCAAAAAGAAGCGCTGATCCAAAGTGGGCAACGGCACTATTCAGACATGCTGACCTTAGAGGCCGCGCCAACTGCGATGCACGAGCAGCTATATTCTCAGGCACTAACGCAAGGCACGACGAGGACTGCGACTGATATTGCCAACTTGGCTTACACATTGCACAATACTTTTGAGCAAGCGGTTAACGCTGAACGCCCATTAGTATTGGTCAGCTTGGTGCGAGCTGGTTTGCCGATTGGGGTATTATTGCAGCGTGCTTTAACAGATATCGATAGCAGCTACACATTGCCATGTGTGCATTATGGCATCAGCATCATTCGAGATCGCGGGCTTGATCCAGTCGCTTTGCAAATGCTGCTGGATGCTTATCCAAACAGTCCGATAGTATTCGTCGATGGCTGGACAGGAAAAGGTGCCATTTATCAAGAATTGGCGCGGAGTCTTGAAGCCTTTAGCGACCCTAGTCATGCACATTTTGCCAATATTTTTCATCAAAGCACTTTTGGTCAAGATACTTTTGATCAAGGCACTGTCAATAACACTACCGTCATACCCCTCTTAACACTTGCTGATCCCGCTGGCGTTGCTTGGCTGTCGGCTAGTGAAGAAGATTGGTTGATACCATCGGGACTGCTAAACAGTACCGTCTCGGGTTTGATTTCACGTAGCTTGTATACCGAGCCGCAATCAGGTCTCCATCGCAGCGTCTTTTATGATAATTTGGTCGCGGTAGATCACAGCTTAGCATTTATCAATCATATTGATGCGGCACGGCGTTCATTGAGCACGCCTCCACAGTGCTTGCCAACTTACCAGCAGCCGCGCTACCAAACTGCTGAATTAATCAATAAGCTAGCAGCGGACTACGCTATCACCAATCGTAACCGTATTAAGCCAACGATTGCGGAGGCAACACGGGCGATATTGCGCCGTGACCCTGAGCGCATCCTATTAGCCACTGCTGAGCATCCTGATACTGTATTGTTGCGACATTTATGTGCGCAGCGAAATATCAATATCAGTGTATTAGGTGATAAAATACTACCCTATCAAGCCATCACTCTTATCAAGCAGCGTAGCAAAGACAGTTGAATCAACGATATAAGCTGTCTGTTATGACCATGTATAACCACTCATTTATCACTATTTACGATGCCAATTATGTCAAACAACGAATCAAACCTTTATAACTATACTCAGTCTTATGCGCATCTCATCACTGAACGGCATGCGATGGTCAAGCCCAGTACTCATCATCCATATCAGCTGGGTGCAAGCCTTTATATGCCTGCTACTCGCCAAGATATCTGGCAAGTCATTAAGCGTGATAAATTACCAACGATTAATAGCATTATTATCTGCCTAGAAGATGCCGTTAGTCACAGTGATGTCGAGCTGGCACTGACACGACTGCAAACCCTGCTCAATACTTGGGCGATACACGTCGATAGTATCAATGATCCATCAAGAGAATCTGGCATTCAATCAGAGCAGCAATCAGAACAGCAGTCAGAGCAAAAAAACCAGCATCCGACGCGCCCACTGGTCTTTATACGCCCGCGCAATCCGATGATGTTGCAACAACTGGCAGACTATACTCATATAGATCTTATCGACGGCTTCGTCATGCCCAAAGTCGATATGTATAGCTTATCCGACTGGCGGATGGCCTGTCAGAATCTCAGCATCGATCAGTTGCTCATGCCAACGCTTGAGACCGCGGCCCTATTTAACCCGCATCACAATCAAGAACTGGCCATTGGTTTTAAAGAAGCCTTTAGCCAGCCAGTCTTTGCGCTACGTATCGGCGGCAATGACTTGTTTGCCGCGCTGCGCTTGCGTCGTCCTAAGAACAGTATTGTCTATGACACCCCTATCGGTACTCTTGTTTATCAGCTGCTTGGCTGCTTTGTGCCGCATGGCTTTTACCTCACTGCGCCGGTCTTTGAGTACTTAGATCAGCCAACGCTGTTTATGCAAGAGCTGACCCGAGATGTCAGCTTGGGCTTAGTCGGCAAAACAGTCATTCATCCTAGCCAAATCGCTTTAGTCCAGCAGGCCTACTGTGTGCCGATGAGCACGTTAGATGAGGCGCAAGCCATATTGCATAGCGAAGCCAAAGCGGTGTTTAAATACAACAACACTATGCTAGAGCCTGCCACGCATCGTGCATGGGCGACCGAAATCGTCAATCGTGCCGACGTATTCGGCACCATCAATGATGGTCATAGTGACTATGCATCGCGACTGTAGCTCTAGCTACACATCACGCCTAGAGCTCTAGCTTAGTTAGAATTAAAATCAAAGACGCCGTTATCAAATCAATGATAACGGCGTCTTTATTATTATGAGTTAGCAGTATTTATCATACACAGCTCGTCAAAAAATGACTCAGCACTTTATTCACCTGTTCAGGCTCTTCTACCGTTGAAGTATGTCCAGAGCCTTTTATTATCGCAAGCTTAGAGCCATCGATGGCAAAATGCATACGCTCAGCTTTGTCGTAAGGAGTAGCGACATCCTCATCACCAACGATGATTAAAGTAGGCGTCGTGATGCTATCGAGTTGATCATAGACAGCGTCACGTTCGATGACTCCCATCGTGGCTTTGACGACGCCACCTTTGCGATTACCGTTGAGCATCGCCAACCATTCTTTTTGATCGGTTTTACGGGCTTTGTCTGTCAAAAAAGTGCTGCCAAACATAATAGGCATGACTTTTTTACTCACCCTTTTCATACCCAACCAGCGAATAGCCGTAATAAGCTTTTTGTAGCCAGGAATATTATCAGGGTCTTCAGCATCAGCCGAAGTATCTATTAGGGTCAATGAGTTTAACAGCTCTGGTTTTTTGATAGCGATGCGTTGTCCAACGAAGCCGCCCATCGATAGACCGACATAATGACAGCTGTCTATATCGAGTGCTGCTAGTAGACCAATAGCATCATCTGCCAAGGTGTCCATGTCATAGCCATCTTTGGTAATTTGCGACTGACCTTGTCCGCGAAAGTCAAAAGCGATGCAGCGATAGCTGTCCTGAAAGTGCTCGACTTGTTTGTCATAGATTCTAGTGTTCCAAAGTAGCCCATGAGCAAAGACCATGACTGGTTTTTGCGTATCGTTTGGGGCGCTATCTTCGTAATAGATATTGGCGTTATTGATTTTTATCTTTGGCATAACAACTTCCTTGTGTAATCGATTAAAAAATTAATGTTCAACAGACCCTAAGCGTATGACTGTCTTTTCTTTTTAGCCCTGTCTTTCTAACACTTTACTTTTTCCACTGTTCTTTTAGCATAATTCACCAGCCACTCAGTTAACAGTCTTATTTTTGAATGGGCCGTTTTTATCGGGGCCTCCTAAGGAATTAGCACAGCGAGATAAATTAAACCATACTATCGATTTGTCCTAAGCGCCCACAAAACCTGCTTTTATAATCATAGCAAGCTGCTATAGTAATCAATAGTGAATTATTTGTTACAAAACCTGCTCAGCTTCTATTTTAAATCCTCTATTACCCAGCTAATTTAACTAAGGAAAGCCAAGATGTCACCATCTCTAGTCGAGTATCAAAGCGAAAATCATATCGCTACCATCACCATGAACGATCCTAAGACCCTGAATGCCTTTAGCACGCCATTAAAAAACGCAATGATAGATGCGCTTGACAAAGCGGATAAAGACGCAGACGTACGCGTGATTGTGCTACAAGGGTCAAATAATAATTTTTCTAGTGGTGGTCATATCGGTGAAATGCTAGAGAACGGTATGGAGTCTGAGGCATTAGTCGCAAAGCTTGATTTTATGCTACGTGAAGTCGCTGAAGTGAGTTTAAAGCTGCGTAATATTCACAAGCCAATTATTGCTAAATTGGAAGGTGCGGTCGCTGGTGCGGGCATGAATCTGGCACTAACTTGCGATTTCCGTATCGCCGCTGACAATGCAAAATTCGTCCAAGCCTTTGTCAATATCGGTCTGATTCCAGATGCTGGTGGTATTTATCTACTAAATCAATTAATCGGTGCTGCCAAGACCACTGAGCTGGTGATGCTAGGTGATAAGCTCAAAGCAGACGATGTGGCACGTTTAGACTTAGTAAATAGTGTCGTCAGCGCAGATGAATTAGACGCAAGCGTGCAGGCTCTTGCCACTCGTTTGAGTCAATTACCGGGTAAAGCATTGGCGTCAATGAAGCATATGATTAATGTTCACGCTTTTTCTGGTCTCAATGAAGCGCTTGATATGGAAGTTGAACAACAAAATACGATGGCAGTCACCGATGACTTTAAAGAAGGCATTACCGCTTTTATGGAAAAGCGCAAGCCAGTTTATCAGGGAAAATAACTGGGTAATAGGCTGTTCAATTTGGCGGCTGAACCTATTCTTAACCAGATAATTCACTATCCATAGCATCAAAAAAAGGGCTGCCAATATGGTAGCCCTTTTTTCGTTTATGTCTGTGGTTAAGAAGCAGATGCTGACTTATAGTGATAAGGTAAGGTAAATACCTTGTCAAAGATAAAGGTAAACACAAAATTATAAATCAAGAAAAATACGAGTAAAGCGGCTTCCATTATAAATGCTTGGAGCAAACCAACCTGATACCAAAACATATATAACGGCAAACAGATCAAAACCAAACCGATTTCAAATATCAATGCATGGACACTACGAATCAGCAGCGTGCGCTCTGCTATCTGCCTGCGCTCCTCCCAAGTCTCAAAAGCCGTGTTGTATACAAAGTTCCAAATGATTGCAGCCAGAGATACCATCATCGCGACGGGTAGAGAGTCTGCTGCATCGCTATTGCTTAGTTTCATCAATACAAAGGTGGAGGAAATAATTGCGATAATCTCAAACACAATCACGTAGACGATACGACGTTTGAGTGGGGATAAAGTAATCAACCAAGACTCCAAAGCACCTAAGTGCATATCAAAGTATCGGTCCGTCCCGAGAGAAAAAAGATAGATTGAGTGCAGAGCCACGGTTTCCGCCTGCCCCTTTATTATACAGAAGATAACTGGAAAAATCAGCCAGTACACTTATCGTAGTAAGAGACTCAATAAAGCACTTTGAAGTGTAAAAAATTTATATAAATCCTATCTAGAGAAATACCTAATATTTTATAGATAGATCATTCCTTACTTTCTTCAGAATAAATCTCTTTAACTTTTCTTACAAGAAAATCCTTAGTAGCTTGATACAAAATACTTATCAATGTATAGCACATAAATATGATAATAGGACCCATAAGTATCAATATTAGATTCTGACCATCTATACCAAAAAAACTTCCAATTTTATTTTTAGATACAGCGTTAAAAAAGTTTAAAATTAATAGTAAAACGAATAGTAAAAATAATAATATGCTTTTTATAGACTCAGGCTCTTTATAAACTTTAATGTTGCTGATTCCTCTAACTCTAGCAGAAATTTCTAAGCCTCCCCTATAATCACTTAGAAGGATATTCAGAGTAAAGCTGTCATTTGGATTAAGTAATAGTGGCTGAATTTTGACGCTGTTTTGCATTTTCGAAATAACTATATCTAAGTCTTTCGGATTTTTCTCTAACACTTCACACGTCAAAATATTTGTATTACTACCGAGTTTTATATTAATTGGTCTAGCAAAATCCTCTATTGAAATAGGTTGATTACCACTATTAATAAGCCCAATTGATACTAAATGTACATTTTCAACAAGCTTATCTTCATAATATATTTTAATTTTATTTTGAACCTCACTTTTAACTCCAACTAACTGTGTATTTGAAACAACTTCATAAGCTAGTTTCTTTTTACTTTTTTGCAGGAAATAGATAATGAGTGGTACAGTAATAGCAGCTATTACTGCTAAAAATCCTAATAATATTTCTATCGAAAAATTCATTTTAATTCCTACAATAGTTTTATTTCTCGATTATACATATATTTTAAGAGTTTTGAATACAGACGTATGTCTATTGCGACAACTCCTGTCGTGATTATAGTTGAATGTATTATTGATATTGAAAACAAAAAACCCCGCATCATGACGATACGGGGTTTTTTATAGATATCTTAACGTTTTTATTAACAACTAAGTCAACTGAGCAACGTTAATTTTATCAGCTTCTTCAGTATAATCAGTCATACGGTCGAAGTTCATGTACTGATACACTTCCTCGCCCATGCTATCAAGCATGCCAGCATACTGCTGATATTCGTCGTTCGTTGGCAATTTACCAAGTACCGCTGCGACTGCTGCAAGCTCTGCAGAAGCTAGGTATACGTTAGCGCCTTGACCTAGACGGTTCGGGAAGTTACGAGTTGAGGTCGATACCGCAGTAGACTTCGGTGCGATACGTGCTTGGTTACCCATACATAGTGAACAACCTGGCATCTCAGTACGAGCGCCGGCTTGAGCGTAGATGTTGTAATAGCCTTCTTCCATCAATTGACGCGCATCCATCTTCGTTGGTGGCGCAATCCATAGACGAGTTTTTAAGCTACCTGCTGGTACATCTTGTAGCAGTTTACCAGCGGCACGGAAATGACCGATGTTGGTCATACATGAACCAATGAATACTTCATCAATGGTATCACCAGCGACGTCAGCTAATGTCTTAGCATCATCTGGATCATTCGGGCAGCAAAGAATTGGCTCTTTAATCGTGCTCATATCGATAGTCATATCGATCGTGTACTCAGCATCGTCATCAGCACGCATCAGGCTTGGGTTAGCCAACCATTCTTGCATCTGCTCAACACGACGGCTGATCGTACGCGCATCGCCATAGCCTTCTGAGATCATCCATTTAAGTAGCGTGATGTTTGAGTTTAGGTACTCAGTCACTGACGCTTCAGATAGAGTAATCGTACAACCAGCAGCACTACGCTCAGCTGAGGCATCAGATAGCTCAAACGCCTGCTCAGCAGTCAAGTCTTCTAGACCTTCGATTTCAAGAATACGGCCGTTGAACTCGTTGATTTTACCTTTCTTGTCGACAGTCAATAGACCTTCTTTGATGGCTTGATAAGGAATCGCATGCACTAAGTCACGTAGCGTGATACCAGGCTGACGTTCGCCAACGAAGCGTACACGGACAGACTCAGGCATATCAAGTGGCATAACACCAGTCGCTGCTGCGAATGCAACCAGACCAGAACCCGCTGGGAACGAGATACCCATTGGGAAACGCGTATGTGAATCACCACCAGTACCAACGGTATCTGGAAGTAGCATACGGTTCAACCATGAGTGGATAATACCATCGCCCGGACGTAAGCTTACGCCGCCACGGTTCATGATGAAGTCAGGTAGTGTGTGCTGAGTCTCAACGTCAACTGGCTTTGGATAAGCAGCTGTATGGCAGAATGACTGCATCACTAGATCCGCTTGGAAACCTAGGCAAGCCAAATCTTTTAGCTCATCACGCGTCATTGGACCAGTGGTATCCTGACTTCCTACGGTAGTCATTTTAGGCTCACAGTACATGCCAGGACGTACGCCCTCTAGACCACAAGCTTTACCAACCATTTTTTGCGCTAAGGTGAAGCCTTTACCAGTATCCACTGGCTCTTCTGGCTTAGCAAAGATGTCTGAATGACCAAGACCCATATATTCACGAGCACGGTTGGTCAAACCACGACCAACGATCAATGGAATACGGCCGCCAGCGCGAACTTCATCAAGCAAAGTTGGTGAGTTTAGCTTGAACGTAGACAATACTTCATCAGAGTCATGCTTAGTGATTTTGCCTTCGTACGGATAGATGTCAAATACATCACCCATGTTTAGGTTATCAACATTCACTTTTTCGATTGGCAATGCGCCAGAATCTTCCATGGTGTTAAAGAAGATAGGCGCGATATTGTTACCGAGTACTAGACCGCCACCACGTTTATTTGGCACGTTAGGGATATCATCACCCATTAACCATAATACTGAGTTGGTTGCAGACTTACGGCTAGAACCTGTACCGACGACATCACCAACATAAGCCAATTGATGGCCTATTTTTTTCAGCTCTTCGATTTGCTTCATCGGGCCAACAACGCCTTCGTCATCAGCATTGATGCCGTCACGAGAGTTTTTGTGCATGGCTAGTGAATGCAATGGGATGTCTGGACGACTCCATGCATCTTGCGCAGGTGACAAGTCATCGGTATTCGTTTCGCCAGTTACTTTGAACGTTGTATAAGTGGTCTTTTCTGGTACGGCAGCACGGTTCAAGAACCATTCAGCGTCAGCCCAAGATTGAACAACTTCTTTTGCGATGGTATTGCCAGCTTCTGCTTTTTCAGTCACGTCATTGAACGCATCAAATACTAGCAACGTCTTTTTCAATGCTTCAGCTGCGTCTTGTGCAACTTCTTTATCATCTAATGCAGCAACCAATGGCTGCACGTTGTAACCACCTTGCATGGTGCCTAGAATTTCAACGGCTTTTTGCTTGGTGATAAGCGGTGAAGATGTTTCACCTTTAAGGATCGCCGCTAAAAATGCCGCTTTAACGTAAGCCGCTTGGTCAACACCAGCAGGAATACGGTTTTCTAGCAAGTTCATCAAGAACGCATCTTCGCCTGCAGGTGGCGTTTTTAAAAGTTCAACCAACTCTGCTACTTGTTTTTCGTTCAGTGGTAGCGGAACCGTTCCTAGCTCAGCACGTTCTTCGACATGTTTACGATAAGCTTCTAACACAATAGTCGTCCTCGTTAGTTGGGAATTAGCACAATACGTGGGTAGTCAGCATGACAGCCTGCGCCTATGTACCAAATGGAATAATTATCCCCGCTAATATAGCTTAAAATGGGCAAAATGTTAACCAGCAAAGCGGTTTCCCGCCTCCATAGTCAATATTTATTAAAAAAATATAAGGTATTTTTATACGGTTACTTGGCCTGTTTCAATGCTGAAAAATCAATAACAGTATTATAAAACGGTTGGATGAAATTTAGACTGAGATTTGCTATAATCCCTATACGAATTTTACGACCTATTCTTAGAAAATAATAAACAAAACCCTTATCCTACAAAGGTTTAGGATTATCAGGGTTTAGGATAAGACTATGAGCTCATTAGCCGTACAAACACACGTTCCTGCTGCCAAAGCTAAACCTAAAAAAGCAGTTCAGGGAGAAAAACTACGTGGCTACGATAAAGTTGCACGTATCCCAATTAAAGTGATCCCGACCATCGAGGCGAAGAAAAAGCCAGATTGGATTCGGGTCAAAATGTCATCACCTGCTGAAGTGGCTCGCATCAAAGCAACGCTACGTGAGCAAAAGCTCTATACCGTCTGTGAAGAAGCGGCTTGTCCAAACTTACCACAGTGCTTCGCTGATGGTACGGCCACCTTTATGATTATGGGTGATATCTGTACCCGTCGCTGTCCATTCTGTGATGTCGGACATGGTCGCCCTAACAATCTCGATGCCGACGAACCTCGTCATACGGCTGAGACGATCTTAGGTCTAAAACTGAAGTATGCGGTTATTACCTCAGTCGATCGCGATGATTTAAAAGATGGCGGTGCCGCTCATTTTGTTGAAGTGCTTAATGAAGCCAGAGCGCTCAGCCCAAATTGCTTGATTGAGATATTGGTTCCTGATTTCCGTGGTCGTATGGAAGTGGCATTAGACTTGCTAACTGAAACGCCGCCAGATGTCTTTAACCACAATATCGAAACCGTGCCACGCCTATATAAAGCGTTCCGTCCGGGTTCTGATTATCAGCATTCCTTAGACTTGCTCAAGCTGTATAAAGAGCGTCGTCCGGACATCGCTACCAAATGTGGCTTTATGGTCGGCCTTGGTGAAACTGAAGAAGAGATTTATGCACTACTTGATGATCTAAAAGCCCATGACGTAGACATGATTACGGTTGGTCAGTATCTACAGCCTAGTAAAAATCATGCGCCCGTTGATCGTTATGTTCATCCAGATGAGTTCCAACGCTATATGGACTACGGCAAAAAAATTGGCTTCTTTAGCATTTGGGCAGGCCCAATGGTACGCTCAAGCTATTTTGCAGATCGTCAATACTATGGCGAAGATTGCCCTGCACCAATTCGCAGCAAAAAAGCATTAGAAGCTGAAGGCAAACTTGGCTGCTAATTTAGCAATAAAGTGATGTGAGAATAGTCGCTAAGATAATTGCTAAGACATCTCCTAAGAATAGAAAAAGGGTGAATAACAGATTTGTTATTCACCCTTTTTTTGTGACTTTAATAAACTTGTAAAGCCTTCAAAGCCAACGCTTTAAACAGTTAAAGTTGGTGTTGGCTTTCCGTTCGTTTTTATATTCAACATAGCAATACCAAGGACAATAATCCCACCTGCGATACCAGTGGTAATCTCAGGATAAATCAATAGTAAAGCACCAATAGCCAAGATGATACGAGTCAGTGTATTCATACCGCCTCTGAAGTATCCTTCGAGTGCCGAGCTTAACGCGATGACACCCGTCACTGAAGTCACTACCACCGTGATGATATCGATAATAGGCGGCAGTGGGAAATCTTTAGCCGTAACTGCCAGACCCGTTGGATCTATCATCAACATCGTTGGATTGTAGATAAACATAAACGGCACGATGAATCCAGCCAAAGCTAATTTTAGCGACAAGAATCCTGTTTTCATCGGATCGCCACCGGATATACCCGCACCAGCAAAGGCTGCCAGACATACAGGCGGTGTGATATTGGCAAAGATACCAAAGTAGAAAACAAACATATGCGCTGATAAAATCGGAATATCAAAGCCAGCTAGTGCAGGAGCTGCCATCGTCGCGGTAATGATATAAGCAGGAATAGACGGTAGCCCCATGCCTAAGACCATTGAGGCAAGCATCGTTAAAATAAGTGTAAAGAATAATGACCCTGCGCCTAGCGTTACGATAGATGACGTCATGACCGTACCAAAGCTGGTCAAACTCACGACCCCGATGATAATACCGACGACCGCACAAGCAGCCATCACGGCAAGCGATTGGCGAGCGCCATCTTCTAATGCCCCCAAAATGTCGGACAAGCCCATTCTAGTCTCTTTTCGCAGCATACTGACTACAACCGTAAAACCAATGGTATAAGCAGCTGCATAACCGACAGGGACATTTCTGATTAATAAGAAAACCAAAAAGACAATCGGTAATAGCATATGACCGCGCGCTTTTAGCACCTCTTTTACCGCTGGCAAGTTTTCTTTAGCAATGCCTTTTAAGTCACGACGTCCAGCGCGAAAATGCACCTGCGCAATGACGCCCAAGTAATACAAAATCGCTGGTAGTAATGCTGCCAACGCAATCGTACTATAAGGTAAGCCTGTGGTCTCTGCCATAATGAACGCACTCGCGCCCATAATCGGTGGCAATATCTGCCCGCCAACAGAGGCACTCGCCTCAACTGCACCAGCGAAATCTTTGTGGTAGCCAACCTTTTTCATCAACGGAATGGTAAAGGCACCAGTACTGACCACGTTCGATAACGCAGAGCCATTAATACTGCCCATAAAACCACTAGAGATGACCGCTACTTTTGCAGGCCCACCCTTTTTGTGACCAGCGATGGCCAGCGCCAAATCATTAAATAACTGTCCCATTCCTGAGCGTGCTAAGAACGCACCAAAGAGAATGAACAAGAAAATAAAAGTAACCGACGCACCAATCGCAACCGAATATAAGCCTTCCGTTTTTAGAAACAATTGACCAAAGATATCACCCATGTCATAAGGACGAGTTAATAATCTATCAGGCATAAAGTCCAAATGACTGACAAACGGATACGCCAAAAATATCCCTGCTAATATCGGCAAAATCCAACCAGTGATTCGGCGACTGCCTTCTAGTACACAGACCACGGTAATCAGTGAAAATATCACATCGACCTGATTTGCCATACCGCCACGCGAGGTCACAATGTCTTGATACTCATAAATCAGATAGCCCATGCCAGATAAAGACAGCGCAAACCAAATCCAGTCATACCATGCCACACTTTTTCGGCTACTTTTTTTGCTAGCAGGAAAAATCAAGAATATTAATGCAAAACCCACACCCACGTGTACAGAGCGTTGTAGCAATGCTGGCATCGGATTAAAAGTAATATATAAGTGAAAAAGGGAATAGAGTATACAAATTCCAGCGATGAGATACTTCACTGGTCCTTGGGTGATATGACGCGTGATTGACTCTCGGTCATATTTTTCCAATACCGCTTTGTTGATCGCATCTGCCTCAGCATCTTTGTCAACATCAGCGTCTGGCATGGTAGTTACGCTACCGTGATCCGTCACTTGGGAGTTCATGACACAAGTCCTTTTTAAATCTATCAATTAAACCATACGTCTTAGGCATGATCACCACTTCAGAATAGTCCGGCACCATCTGGTGAATCAAAACACGGTGGTCGCCATAATCAATCTCGCCTTTGGTCAGTCTGGATACGATCCAATTTAGGTTAGGGAGCTTTTCATTGATTTGATAACCCAGATAGCCAGGTTTTTGTATGGGAGCAAGCGCTTCGGTTGAGGGTGTACCTGCGCCAAAGGCTTCAAAATACGTGGTGGTCAGCAGCAAGCCATCGCTCTCACGTTGGTATTGCTCCTCCCACCATTGCTTTTCTACAGAATGTATCCAGCGTAGCTGAAAATCAGGCTCGACGAAGTAACACACCTTATCGCCAGACCCCTCTAACCCTTTGATCCGCACTTCGACCACAGGCTGGAGAACAAAGCCCATCCATAGCGTAAAAAAAACCAGCGCGGCAATAAATGCTGCGCCAGTTGATAGCCATAATGAATTATTTGGCTGCTTGTTCGTCATAGTACTTTTTAGCGCCAGGATGGATTGGGGCGACCATGCCTTCACGGGCAGTCTCTAAGCTGATATCATTTGCCGCTTGGTGTGCTGTTTTTAGACCTTCCAAGTTCTCAAATAATGTTTTGGTTAACTTATAACCATCAGCTTCAGATAGATCAGAGCTAACCAACAAAGCATTCATGATTGCTGCGGTTGGAATGGCAGTTTCGTTGCCATACGTGCCAGCAGGAATCTCAAAGGTTTTGAAGTAAGGCTTGGTCGCAATGATTTCTTTTAGCTTGTCTTGGTTGATGGTAATCAATTGCAAGTCTAAGCCCTGCTCTAGCTCCATTAATGAAGAGTTTGGTAGGCCACTGCTAAAGAAAGCCGCTTCAATTTTACCTGCTTTCATACCATCAGCCGCTTCAGAAAAGCCCAAATAATCGACCGTGACATCATCATACGTGATGCCAAACCCTTCTAATAAAGTTCGCGCATTTACTTCCGTTCCAGAGCCTTGATCGCCTACAGCGATGCGCTTGCCACGTAAGTCTTCAATACTTTTGATGCCGGATTTTTTGGTGGTGACGATTTGCACCACATTAGGGTACAAGACGGCAATCTGTTGAATGTTAGCGATCGGCTTATCAAAGTTATTTTTACCTTCGACTGCGTCCGTGACCACATCACTGAGCGCCAATACCATATCGACTTTACCTTGGGTCAATAGATTGACGTTTTCGACTGATGCGCCCGTGGTTTGTGTCTTTGAATTGACCCCAAAGGTTTTGACATAGATTTCGGACAATGACGTCCCAATGATGTTATAAGGACCAGATGCCCCGCCTGTGGCGATGGTAAGAAATTTGGTATCTAGCTTATCGGCGGCAGTAGCATCAGCAGTGGCAGCACTATCTGTTTCCGTACTGTCAGTGCTTTCTGAGCTTGGCGATGAGCATGCGGTTAGGCCTAGAGTGGCACTTAACATCGCTGATAAAAATAACGGAGATTTTGTAAATTTGAGCATTGCATTCATCCTTGAAATAATCAGTTTAATACATCTAACGGCATCAACATTTAAATGTTAATGCGTTACAGACCTGTAATAGTATAGTAATTTCTGTCATAAATAAACCGTAGCCTACCTTCTCTCAAAACCTTACAAATAAAGCGTTTTGAGTCAAAAATAGTAATTTGTCTAATTGATAGGCATTTAGAATGTTCTGCCATGCGGAACAAAGTTTCATTAGTTAAACTATTTAAACAAAAATTAGACCGAGTGTAAACCTTTATCATTACCCAAACAGAAATAAGGGTATTTGTGATTACCTTCAATAATACTTATAGTGCAGTCAATCCTATACAAATTGGACAAGGGGTCAGTCTACTATCTGTAGTACTTTCACACGCCTTTATTGTATCTAAATCATCTTGAACCGACTATAGTAAGCTAAGATAGTGCTATGTTTTGAGTATGATAAATAATAACAACTTTGTTGATAAGGATTGACCAATGAGCAGCGAATTTATACCACAGGAAGGCTCTTGCTCCTGTTCTAGCAACACCTATACTATCAATAATAAACCCATTGGCCGCTTTATCTGCCACTGTACTATTTGCCAAGAATTCACTGGCCAAGCGTATAATGATGTGACGATTTTACTCAAATCGGATGTGAGTAAGTTAAACCTGATTAGAACCAAATTCCGCCGTTGGAAACTTCCGCCAAATATTAGCCGCGGGCTGTGTACGCGCTGCAATAAACCCAGTATAGAAACAGCAGTGGGCGGAAACCTCATATTAATACCCACGACAAATCTCCCTAATGTCGCCGCGCTACCTGAACCTAGCATGCACCTATTTTATAATCGCCGAGTCCAAGATATGGATGATGACTTGCCCAAGTGCAATGGCTTTGTACAAAGTCAGGCGATGACAGTTAAAGCGCTTGCTCAAGGTATGTATAAGAGAATCACTAAACGTTAGTGGCTATATTTAGAATGTAAAACCCTTTCTAAGAACACATTTACCAAGACCTTTGTTATTGCCTATATTTTGAGGAAAAAGCGAGTAATACCAGCTTTTACAACTTTTACAACTTTTACTAGCTATCATTTGGAACCTGATATGACTTCAATTGCAGTAGAAAACACGCAAAAATACTCTGCCGACATTGCTATCATTGGCGGCAGTGGTCTCTATCAAATGCAATCACTCACCAATAAACGCAATATCACCATACAGACGCCTTATGGTAGCCCTTCTGATGATATTGTCCTTGGTGAATTAGAGGGTGTGACGGTTGCTTTTTTGACACGGCATGGTCAAGGTCATAAACTCATCCCGTCCGAAGTTCCTTATCGCGCCAATATTTATGCACTAAAAACATTAGGCGTGCGCTATATCGTATCAGTATCCGCAGTCGGTTCTTTGCAAGAGCATATTGAGCCGCTAGATATGGTCGTACCCGATCAAATGATTGACATGACCAAGCAGCGAGTCAGTACGTTTTTTGGTGAAGGCGCAGTCGCTCATGTATCGATGGCAGATCCACTATGTCCTGCCCTAGCAGATATCCTAAAGCGAGCTTACGACAAAGCAGATATTTTTGAGGGAGCATGTCACTCACAGGCAACTTATGTCTGTATCGAAGGGCCACAGTTCTCAACTCGTGCAGAGTCCCAGTGGTATCGGCAAATGCAGGCAGGTATTATCGGCATGACCAATATGCCAGAAGCCAAACTGGCACGTGAAGCCAGCATTGCTTATGCTACGTTGGCCTTGGTGACAGATTTTGATTGTTGGCATCCTACCGAAGAAGCAGTCAGTGCAGATTACGCCATAAAAAACCTGATGAAAAATGCTGAAAATGCTCAGAAAGTGATTAAGGAAGCGGTCGCTCTGATTGCCGCTGAACTGCCAGATTCAATCGCACATAATGCCTTAGCCCAAGCACTGGTAACGCCTGTGAACGTGATGGACGAGCAGACCAAAACCAGACTTGCTGCATTACTGTACTAAATATTTAAAAGTGTATCGATAGATGCTTGTCTGAAATAATGACAGACAGCAAAGTGTTAAATTTCCATACACATACAAACATGCACATACAAAAAGGCCATTAACTTGAATTAATGGCCTTTTTTAGGATTTTAGCTCGTATATTTGCAACGTACGCTAACTATAGTCAAAGTATCCTAAAAACGCTACGGTATTGCTGATATCAATTTTTTGTAGCCTCTGTCTGCGCAGGCACAGTAAGCAAGAAAAATTGATATCAGCAGTACGTCATGTATCGATATTACTTTTCACTGACTATACACAGCTTTGACACTAACAACAGCCGCCCAGCTCAGATGCTAGCGTTACAGACTGATTAAATGGCATTAGCTCGCCGCAACCTGCAAAAATACCGTAGTGGCGACTGTCATCACCGATAAATTCAAAATGCGGTGCAAAGCGAGATTCTTGTAGCATTCGAAACGTATTGCCACAGACAGGGAATACTCGACCAGCCTCAATAGCATGGTGCTTATCGAGATCAAAACGATGAGGTGACTGTTCAATAGATCCTTTGTATATCACTGCTTGTCCATGATCTTCGCAGGCGTCTTCAAGCGCGGCAATTTTAAACAAACGATAAGTAGCAGAGAAAAACTGAATGTCACCGATTTTAGCCGCCAATGCGGGATCAGTAATCTCAAGTGGGCGATCCTCGACCAGACGCGGGTCTAAAAATCCTGCGCCTCTTGCCAAACGGCTAAAGTCCTTCCAGTACAAGGCACCACTCAAACACTCTCCATAAAGGACAGGATCGTCGATTAGGTGTTGCGGGATACGGCGATCAGCATAGACGTCAGAAAAATAAAACTCTCCACCGGGCTTAAGTAAACGCTGCACACTGGCCATCACTGCGGCTTTATCAGTGGATAAATTGATGACGCAATTTGAGACGATAATATCAAAGCTATTATCTGCTAACGCTAGCTCATCTAACTTTTCAAGATAGCCTTTTATAAAAGTCACATTATCATAGCCGAACTTGTCGACATGATAGTCTTGATGCTGTTTTGCGATTGCCAATTGCTCATCGGTCATATCAACACCGACTACATGCCCCGTCTCGCCAACCAATTGCGCTAGTGCGTAGACATCGCGGCCCGAACCACTTCCTAAGTCTAAAATGCGGCAGCCTTCAAGTAACGCCGGACAAACCAATCCGCAACCATAATAACGACTCAAGACGTCATCATGGATATTAGCCAGCAGCGGTTTGAGCCATTCAGGCATATTACTAATATCGCAACACGCCGAGGTCTTTAAATCAGCAGTGCTTTGTAGCTGTTTACCATAATAATCCTGAACCACGTCCTGCATAACAATGTCCTTATTGAATGTACAATCCAGTTGAAAGTCTTAGTGATGACTTTGATAAATATAGCCGCACTATTTTAGCCAATTTATTAAAACGCTTATCAGCTGTCATCGACCTTGATATTGACGTGAGAATCCAGCCAGCCATTTGGCAAATACTGCAAATCTTCAGGCTCATCAATATCATGTAAAGGTGATAATAGTGCGAGTGTCCAACCTAATGTTGCAAAGCGCTGCCTAGTCACTGCAGCCACGCTAGCCGTACTCCAGCTGATATTTGAAAAAAGACTTTTATCCGCTTGTTTAAATCCGAGCAACACATAACCACCATCTGATGCAGGAATCATGACCGCATCATGCTGATCTAGCTGCTGTGCTGCTAGTTGAATACGCGCTGCCGTGAGGCTAGGACAATCCGTACCAATTAATAAAACCTTTTCAAAACGTTGCAATACTCGCTGACTGGCTCCCAGCATACGAAAGCCCAAGTCACCCTCCACTTGCGCTGACCATTGGAGTGAGTCAGGCAAATCAAGCGCTTGCCAGCAAGGATCAGTTGGCGCAGGACTAACACATAGCTCAACCGTAAAACCAGTAGCGACGGCCTGTTCTATGCTATGCAGCAGCAGTTGCCGTGCCATTTGCGCGGCACCTTCAATACCAAGCGCTGGTTGCAAACGGGTCTTTGCCATACCCTGTGCGGGAAATTTGGCAAAAAGAATGATGCAAGTTTGTGATTTTTGATTCATGGTAAGCGTTTATTCTTTTATTTATAATAGCGCGCTTTAATATTATCAGCCGACACGCCGCGCCAATAATCAAAACGTAAATGCCACATTAAGACAATCGTCCGCCAAGTGCCATATTGTTGCCAGCGTCTGGCCGAGGTGATGACTTTACTTTTCAAACATGCAGGTTTGGCGACACCTTTTAGCTGCTTGCATAACTCGACATCTTCCATCAGCGACTGTTTAGGATAACCACCGATTTGTTCGAAAAGCTTACGCTTGATAAAAATAGCTTGGTCACCCGTAGCGATTCCGCTCAATCGTGAGCGCCAGTTAATCATACGACTTACTAACCAAAGCATCGGCTGACGGCTATTCAGCTGCACATCGAAACGACCCCATTCTGAGTGTTTTATAGCGGTGGTTACTTCTGCAATAGCTTGGATTGGCAGTTGCGTATCTGCATGTAAAAATAGCAAGATATCGCCAATTGCTAATGCTGCACCTGCATTCATTTGCTGCGCACGCCCTGCTCTGGACTCAATCATTTGCCAATCAATTTTACGACAATTATCGAGCGTTAACTCTTTAATAAAACTTTGCATTATGCCGATAGAGTCATCGTTTGAGCCGCCATCGACCAAGATAGCTTGCTGCGGTATGGGATTTAGGCTATCTATATTTGCAAACAGATGAGGCAAATTATCTGCCTCATTGAGTACTGGAATAATGATAGAAACCGTCGCTGTCATAGTTGGCCGTATTCTTACTTTTTATTCAAATTCCAATTGTAATCGGTATAGCCAATCTTCGTTTTACCTGCTTTTAGATCAGCCGTTTGCGATTTATCAAGACTTAAAGACGAGCTATAGCGAGCTAAAAATCCTTCTAAATCTTTGGTGCCGCGCCAATTAGACTCAAAGTCTTCTTTATACCATTTAAAAATTGGCGATACCTCAAGTGTGCCTCCTTTGAGACGATTGCGGCTGCTATCGGCTAAGAACTTACTGGTTACTTGCTCTAATTGCTTATCCAACTTGCTGCCTGTAAAAGCATCATCTAACAAGGCTGGACAGCCAATGCTAGCACAGTTCACCGCAAAGTGAATACGTGGTTCATTGTAGCGTTTGGAGCCACGGATTAGATTGTGTTCGATGTCATCGAGCGAGCGCTTTTTGCCTAGTAGCGTGACAAAATCTTGTTTCCATGGCGAGCCAAATATCCCACCGATATCTTTAATCGACTTAATGCTAGGATATTTGGTCAACACTAGCTCTACCGTACCTGCGTTATAGACATTGATCAAAAATGCCAATTGCTCGTCTTTGCTCCAGCGATTGAATTCTGACTGGCTGACTTTGCTAGTGGCCGCCATATAGCTATCAAGCTTGCTCTTGTCCGCTTTCATGCCATTATAATTAACGACAGAGGCTTTACCACCATTGGTCATAGTGACGTTTTTGTTGAGTAAGCTGTCCCAAGTGCTATGATTGAAATCAGCATAACTGGCGACACTGGCCAATAATATAGAAGTGGCCACTGCCGTTTTGATCATTAAACGACTGCTTGAAAAACTGCTTGTGCTCTTACTGATGCTATCAAAAATATTCATGAGTAACTCCGTTTAAATCGATGAGGTGTTTTCTATCGTCTGGTCTGCTGTCTCTTCTTCTAGCGCGCCACCGCAACTACTCCCCTGTCCTGCTGTGCAACCATAACAATGGTCAGCAATAGCGATGACGTCACCAGAAGGGTTTTGAGTCAGCAAATCGCTTAGGTGCTGACGCGACTTATTGGGTACAGGAATCTCTAACTGCTGATTGAAGTCGCAATCGAACAATTCACCCAACCAGTTGACACTGATGGTCGAGCGGCACATGACTTCCGCTAAGTTGGCAGCCACGTAATTTTCTTTGAGCAAATCCATATACGGGTGGAATTGGTTTTTGGCCAACAGCACCGCGCCAAAACGCTGAATCGGCATATTGGTCAAAGCGAACAACTGATTAAACTCAATCTCGAAATGTTCTTTTAGCTCGCGCTTATAGTCCGCTTCAAGCTGCTGTTGATTGGGCGGCAGCGTGGCACCTTGTGGGTTATAGACCAAATTCAATGTCAAATCTGAATCAGGCTTGCCATAACCTAAGGCATTGAGCTTTTGCAGTCCCAATATACTGTCATCAAACGCGCCCTTACCCCGCTGTTTGTCTACATTTTCTAAGGAATAACACGGTAAGGATGCCACTACTTCAACTTGATTGTCTGCTAAAAACTGCGCCATATCCTCATACCCATCTTCCATGAGGATAGTCAGATTACAGCGGTCTATTACTTTGACACCTAAGGCGCGAGCCGCCTTTACCAAATACTTAAAGTCCTCATGCATCTCAGGCGCACCGCCCGTCAAATCGAGCGTATCAATATTTTGCGCTTGCAGCACTTTGGGTATCATCTCAACCAGCTCACGTGACATCATCTCTGTCCGGTAAGGACTGGCAGCCACGTGGCAATGGACGCAAGACATATTGCATAAGTAGCCCATATTGACTTGTAATATCGTCAGTTGACGGCGTTTGATAGCGGGAAAATCGGTAAATTCGAGTAGTTCAATGGTAGATTTCATAAATTATTGAATCCATTCAGTAGCATTTTATTAGCAGATTAAGTCAGTTTTGACTCAGTCTCAGTAGTCATACAAACTCATTGATAATGAAAAATCTTGAGTATCATCATTAAACCACAATAGAAATCATAGCTATTATTGACAAGTTGCTAATCAATTTATGCTTTCTTTCCAGTTTAACTAATCAATGATACCGTATTATGTCCCTAGTATTTCTATTAAAAAGGAAATATCATGGTCAAATGTAAATTATAAAGCGGGTCAACAGGGTTATTTTGCATTTATAAAGCGCTTGTCGATTTGTCGCTTCAGGTACCAAACCCAGCGACCTTGTACGCTAAATCTGCCCCAACTGCCGATAGCGTATTTATCGCCGCAAGACAATAAATATAGCGTACGTGTTTTGGGCTGATACTTCTGCATAGGCTCACCTCTCAGATATGCTAGCAAATTATCAGCTTCTATAGCACCGCCATGTACCGCATGAACTCCCGAATGTGCCATGTCTTCATCTACTCGCGTTGCTACATCGCCGACAGCAAACACATTCGGATGGGAGATGCTCTGTTGCAGGGCATTGACAGCGATAAAACCATTATCAATGGTTTGCAAGTCAGTAGCGGCTGTCCATGCCGACCCCATCACGCCAGTCGCAGCGATAACCGCATCCATCGTTAACGAATCAGTAGCGGTTGACAGCTGACCATCACGATAATCTGTTGCTCGCTCCTGAACCATCCTAATGCCATGGCGATATAGCTGCTTCATAACACGCTGCTGAAAACGCGGATTAAATCCCGATAAAAAATGCTTACCGCACACCAGTGTCACTTGATGGTTAGTATTGATTTGCTGTAGCGCGACTTGAGCAGCCATGACCAACTCTATCCCTGCCGCTCCAGCACCAATGATAGCCAGTTGATACTTTTTAGATTGTCGAGCATCCGTCAGAATCTGCTGCCAATGTGTGATAAATTCTGATAATGGCCTAATAGCAATAACGCTACTCGTCTCAGCATTATGTGACCAGCGCATATCGGTATCTGCACCGGTGTTTAATGACAATACATCATAGCTATAATGCCTATCGTCAGTGGTCATGACTTGCTGAGATTTAGCGTCTACTGCTGTGATTGGCTGCTGAATAAAGCGCACACCTGCTTGAGAGCAGAGTGACTTTATATCGATACGGATATTATCTAAAGTATAGTGTCCCGCCATCCAACCAGGCAACATACCAGAGTAAACAAACTGCGGCTGTGCGCTGATTAATGTGATATCTAATTTGATGGAAGGTGTCATACAGCGTCGACGCAACAAGCCAATATGCGCATGACCAGCACCTGCCAACAGCAGTTTTTTTACAGGCATTTTTTTTGTGGGCATCTCATCGCTCAGTGTCTTTGATAGTTTTTGAATGGTTTGGCAATAGAAATTAAAACATAAGTTAAAAGCATTTAAAGCAAGACTATTGTACGATAACGACGATTCAGTAAATAATATTGACCTACTAAGGCTTTGTGATTAAATTGGTGGCAGCAATCATCTATCGTGATAATACAACCTGACTGACGGCTTATTCTCTAGCAAAGCCATATTGACAATACGTTTAGCGCTCGTCGTTAAACACTTAAAAACCATAAAAACAGTTTGTTTTTATCCTCTAACCATGCAAGGATTCTACGCTTATGAGTAATTCTGACCAGATCACCTCCTCTGATAATACCCACTATCTGCATCATACCTTCTTTGAGCCGCGCGATAGCGACAAAAAGATTACAGCCACGCTACTGATCGTCCATGGCATGTCAGAGCATAGCGGTCGCTATGCGGACTTTGCCCAGTTTTTGGCTGATAATGGTATTGCAGTAGCAACTTACGATCAGCTTGGTCATGGTCAAACGGTAAAAACACACGCTGATTTGGGGTTTTTTGGCAGCGAGCATCCGGTGCAGTCATTGTTAAAAGACGTCATCGTTATGGCTGATAGCTTAAAGGCTCGTCATCCTCATGTGCCGCACTTTGTCATGGGACACTCTATGGGCTCATTTATTGTTCGTAATGTCCTCAAACATCATGCTCAAGACTTTGCCGGTGCTATCTTGATGGGCACTGCTGATGCCAACCCGTTGACCAAAGTACTACTACCAATCAATAAACTATTGGCAAAAGCTGCACCAAGAAAGCCAAACGCCGTATTTGCCAAGGTAATGAACAAGGTACTTAACAGCAAGCTTAATAACCGTACTTCTGATTCACAGTTTGCTTGGATCAGTGAAAACCCAGCCAATATCGCCGCTTATGAAGCCGATCCACTCACGGGTTTTGACTTTACCAATAATGGTTTTATGACGTTGTTTACCTTGATGGCAACTAGCTTGCATAAAGGCTGGGCCACGACAATTGCCAAAGACTTTCCGATGCTTTTTGCCAGTGGAAAAAGCGACCCCATCGGTGACATGGGCAGCGGCATTCGCAATATTGTCAGCCGCCTAAAGAAACAAAATTTTAATAACGTGAGTGTAAAGCTCTATCCAAACATGCGCCATGAGCCCCTACATGAGCAGGCTAATAAAGTGGTCTATCACGATATCTTAGAATGGATAGACGATAATAGCTCAACGGTCTAGACGGCATTATTTATTATAAGCAATGACCATTACGCCCAACTTATTTGCTAAAAGCTGCCAAATTAGCGACAATGTGGCAGGCAATATTTTTAGTCGATTCTTTACGATATAGTTAACGATAAAATCTTTTTATTTACCTTTCATCCATCTTAGGAATTTTTATCCATGTCATTACAACAAACCATCGAACAAGCCTTTGAAAACCGCAATGAATACAGCCCAAGCACTATGCCACAAGACGTACGTGATGCCATCAATCAAGTCCTTGAGCAACTAGACAACGGTAGCTTGCGCGTTGCCGAAAAGAAAGATGGCGAATGGGTCGTCAATCAGTGGGCAAAAAAAGCGGTATTACTATCATTCCGCTTAAACGACAACTACGTTCAAGCAGCTGGCGAGCATGTACAGTTTTATGACAAAGTACCAACTAAATTTGCTAACTGGACTGAAGCACAGTTTAAAGAAGCAGGCGTACGCGTTGTACCACCGGCAGTCGCTCGTAAAGGCTCATTCATCGCGGCAGGCGCAGTATTGATGCCGTCGTATGTCAACATCGGCGCATATGTCGATCAAGGCGCGATGGTCGATACGTGGGCAACCGTGGGTTCATGTGCCCAAATCGGTAAAAACGTGCATCTATCAGGCGGCGTTGGTATCGGCGGTGTATTGGAGCCATTACAAGCGAATCCAACGATCATCGAAGACAACTGCTTTATCGGTGCGCGTTCTGAAATTGTTGAAGGCGTCATCGTCGAAGAAGGCTCAGTCATCTCGATGGGTGTGTTTATCGGTCAGTCAACGCGCATCTATGATCGCGAGACTGGCGAGATTCATCGCGGCCGTGTACCAGCAGGTTCTGTTGTCGTACCGGGTAGCTTACCGTCAGAAGATGGCACACACAGCTTGTACGCTGCTATCATCGTGAAAAAAGTAGATGCGCAAACTCGTGCAAAAACATCAGTAAATGAGCTATTACGCTTAGCCTAAATATCTAGCACGTACCATTAGTTGTTAAATAATATTGTTTTATATAAAGATGCTGGAGGATGACTCCAGCATCTTTTTTGCAGCTTAATATAAGGTGTTACGTTATAATCCTTTGTTGGTTTGGCTTTATGCAAACATAAAAACACCCACACAACCATCTGCCTTTTTTATTACGATTGATAAGTGCCTGATCGCCTTATCAACCTTTAACTGTATTTGACATATTATGAGTGAATCACCATTACGCACCGCCGCTATTCCTGTCACTGATCCTGAAGCAGGATTACGTCTGACTGAAATTTTTTACTCTTTGCAAGGTGAGGCGATAACGTCAGGCTTGCCGACGATATTTGTGCGTCTAACTGGCTGCCCGCTGCGCTGTGTCTATTGTGATACCGAATATGCCTTTACGGGCGGCGAACGTCAGTCGCTAGAGACCATTATAGAAACTATCAAAGGTTATCCTTGCAAGCGTATTTGTCTGACAGGCGGCGAGCCATTAGCGCAGCCGAATGCCATTGAATTGATGAAACGTTTGCTGAGCGATGGTTATGAGATATCCCTTGAAACCGCAGGCGCGCTCACGGTAGAAAACGTACCAACAGCGGTCAGCAAGGTGATGGATCTTAAAACGCCAAGCTCAGGCGAGGTCGATAAAAACTTATGGTCAAATTTGGACCATCTTACTCAGCATGACCAAATCAAGTTTGTCATCATGAACCGTAAAGATTACGACTGGGCGCAAGCTATGCTAATCGAGCATAAGCTAAATGAATTGGTCGGAACCGTTTGGTTTTCTCCGATGTTTAACGTCGCCGATGATATCGATGAACAGTTCAGCCCTGACGTACCTGTGTTAGCACGAGAACTTGCTGAATGGATGCTGGCTGATGCCTTGCCTGTCCGCTTTCAATTACAATTGCACAAAATCATTTGGGCAGATGCTAAAGGTAAATAGAAAAGCACATAAAAAAGCAGGTAAAAATTACTAGGGTCTGTTGAACATTCAAATGTGGTACTGGCAGTGGCTATTTTTTAGACAATACGCAGTGAAATTTTTGACGCCTAGTTATTCTAGGGTAGACAGTTTCGCCATGTATTGGCAAAAAATAGTCCTGCCCTGAAAGGCTGATGCTAAAATCACCCCAAACGTTGTTGTAAACCTAACTAAGGTCTCGACATTATCGTCAGTTTACGCCTGATTTGATAAAAGGTTTGGAGCAATTTTAGCGATCAGCAGTCCTAATATTTGAATGTTCAACAGACCCTAAACGAACGGACATATAGCCAACGGTAAGGATACAGGGATGGTCAAACTCATTTTACTCGGCTTGTTGGCAGGTGCATTCTTTAGTTCCACTTTTATTTTAAACGAGCTGATGAGTGATGCAGGCGGTCACTGGTTTTGGTCAGCCAGTCTCCGCTATGTCTTTATGTGGTTGATTATCACCGCTATTATTGTCATGCAGCATGGTTTTGGTCGTATCAAAGCGCTAATGAGAATTTTTCTACAGCATTGGGGTTTTTGGTGCGTGACTGGCAGTATCGGGTTCGGGCTATTTTATACGGGTATTTGCTATGCCGCCGACCATGTCGCCGGTTGGGTGGTAGCAGCTACCTTTATGTTTACCGTCGTGACTAGCCTGCTCGTCTTACTGGCATTTGGCCAACGTTTTGATAAAAAATTCATCGTCTATGCCGTTATTGTCTTTATAGGTGTGGTACTGGTCAATGTCAGCGAAGGCTTGCACGCGGCAGCCATAGTCGATGCTGATGCCGTCCCCATGTCTGATATGCTGCTCTATGGCGCATTACCTGCTCTCATCGCCGCTTTTAGCTATCCCATTGGCAATCAATTGATTTGGCAAGCGTCTCATAATGCTCGCCAGCGTAATACTCATCTACAAGAAGCAGCGGCGTTAAAGGCTCAACGAGACAATCTCAATCATAATGAGCCACTCATATCTGAAGCCTATGATTTACCAGCTGCCACATATGATGCTACCGATATCGATAATGCATATAAAGGTAAGACGGCAACATCACCCTTACAAAACCTAATTGCTCGCATTCCCTCTATCGAAACCACGTTGCTGCAAAATGCCTTTAATAAAGTATGGCTAATGACGCTCGGGAGTTTGCCCTTTTGGATGTTTTTAGGCATTATAGTGCGCCCTGATCAACCGCAAGTCTCACAAATATTTAATACGTTGCTCGTTGCTCTATTGGCGGGTGTGGCAGCGACCACCATATTTTTGTATGCACGTGAGCAAGCGGTTACCTCAAGTGAGGTTGCGGGCGTTGATTCTACTCAAGCCAGCGAGGTGATATTTGCCTTGATAGGCGGTATATTATTGCTCAACAACGAGATACCTTCCACATTGGGGTTGGTCGGTATTGGGCTGATTATGTTGGGACTGGTACTATTTGCCAAAGATGGGTGAGACCAAATAACGCTATGATGAATAATTTTATTTTTCCTGATATTCTGCTGTATTTACTCGATATGGTTGGTGTGATTGCTTGTGCTATCGCCGGTACTTTGCTCGCCCAACATAAAGGCTTCGATATTGCTGGTTGCATCTTAGTTTCGATGGTCAATGCCATTGGCGGTGGTACGCTACGCGATATGGCGCTAGATCGCCATCCGCTATTTTGGATGACCGACCTTACCTATGTGATTGTCATCACCGTCACCTCCCTTATCCTACAGATATTTTTTCATCTGTATCACAAGATTGATAACGCCCTCAAACTCTTTGATGCCATTGGACTAGCCGCCTTTAGCGTTATTGGTTTTAAAATAGCATTGACCCAAGATATGTCGCCCGTGATTGCCATTATGATGGGTGTTTGGACAGCCATTATTGGCGGTATGCTACGTGATATTATTTGTAATGAGATACCGCTGGTGCTCCAGCGCGAGATTTATATCTCTGCTAGTATTGTAGGCTCGGTCACTTATTTGCTGCTTGACAGTTTGGGTATGGATGCCGGATTGAATGAATTTGTTATGCTGGGCGTTATCTTTGCAGTGCGAATGTTAGCGTTGCGCTTTGATTGGCACCTGCCTTCTATTCGCTTGGTTAAATAAGACGGATTTGGATTGTTTAAAAAGCAACCTCTCTTATATTCGCTTATAATGCTTAGCCAATCATCATAAAAACTTACTGAGATTCGCACATGTTGGCTATCGCATTGGACCCTACGGTACTGATCACGACGTTCGACCCGCGTTCTTTGCTCTACTTGTTTGACATGATCGGCATTGTGGCTTGTAGTATCTCAGGGACTATCTTAGCAAAACATAAAAAATTTGACGTTTTTGGCTGCTTGTTGGTATCAATCGTGACCGCTATCGGCGGCGGCACCGTTCGTGATGTAATTTTGGATCGTCATCCACTGTTTTGGATGGTAGATATGAGCTACTTGACCGTCATCACCTTCTGCTCATTAGCGACACAAATATTTTTTCGTCCTAATTCAAGACGCGTCGATAGATTTCTCAAGCTCTCCGATACCATTGGTCTGTCAGCCTTTACCTTGATTGGTATCAAGGTTGCCGATAGCATGGGCGCCAATGTGCCCGTGGCCTTATTGCTTGGGGTGATTACCATTATTGTCGGCGGCATCATCCGCGATATGATTTGCAATGAGATTCCGCTGGTGCTACAGCAAGAGATTTATATCACCGCAGCCTTAACAGGCGGCATTCTATACTTTGCCCTGCACAATTTAGGCGTAGCGGATTGGATTGCTGACATCTCTGCCATGACTACGATTTTTACGTTAAGAATGCTCGCCATTCGCTACGATTGGCAATTCCCTGCTCTTGAATGGAAGTATTAAACCCTAGGGCGTGTCTTCAATTCACTCGATAGTCATCTAAATGGGCTAAAAATGGCTAAATCTTGCCAAACATCGTCAAATAGCTTGTTAATATCCCGATATTATCTACGCTATTTTTCTTGTTTGACGGCAATTTATCTCATTTTTATCGCCATTTCTGAAATGAAGACACGCCCTACAATGCCAATATTAAAAAAGCGTCAACCTTAAACACAGTTGACGCCTTATTATTGTCTTTTCGTAGTCTTAGAATAAGGTAACATCCTTATTCACTAAGGACTGCTAAGTCCCTTATCATCAGTTGCAGACTTTGTTTGCCATTCCATTCATTAATATCCAATTGAAATAACACGTGCACTTTTTCGGCACGATAGTCCCATGCCTCGCTATCGAAGTTAAAATGAATCGCTTCAATCGGATACTGCACATCAGGATAACGCAGTGATAGTTTAAGGTGC
The DNA here is from genome assembly GCF_017942195.1 of Psychrobacter sp. K31L. Classification (NCBI taxonomy): domain Bacteria; kingdom Pseudomonadati; phylum Pseudomonadota; class Gammaproteobacteria; order Moraxellales; family Moraxellaceae; genus Psychrobacter; species Psychrobacter sp. K31L. The sequence goes on from NZ_JAGKSC010000003.1 coordinate 448,819, forward strand.
TTGTCTTTTAATACCTTAAAGCTTAATACTTCGAATATCCCATCAAATATCGGCGGTGCAAAGCCATGACCCCAAATACTGGCATTGGCCAAATGCTCAGCGAACCATAAGCCAAAGTCGCCTGCCTGCAACGCTCCATCAGTGAACTTCTGCTCTGCAAATACGTCATCCTCCATCTCTGCCATGACGTCATTAAACGCTGTGGCAAATGCCTCAAAGTTACGACGCTTCAAGGTTAGCCCGGCAGCCATCGCATGACCACCAAAATGGCTAATTAAGTCAGGATGGCGCTCAGCAACTTGTTCAATCGCATCACGAATGTGCACGCCAGCGATAGACCGCGCCGAGCCTTTAATGGCATCGTCGTCACCTGTACGCTCTGTATCTGCTGGTGCAAAAACGATACTGGGCAAATAATGACTTTCTTTTAAACGTCCAGCGACGATACCGATAACACCTTGATGCCAGTCATCTTGATATAAGATAATGCTGCGATCTTGATTATTAACAGCCTGTCTCTCAGTTTTATTCTGAGTAATAGTATCGCTGCTTTCGTCAGCATCATTATCGTTATTAGTAGCAGCTAATGCTTGTACGATGCTATCCGCTTGCGCGCGCATCTCACCTTCTACGTGACGACGGGTACGGTTTAGCTGCTCAAGCTCTTGCGCCAAGCGCTGCGCCGTACTCCAGTCTTCGGTCAATAGACACTCGATACCGATGCGCATATTGTCCATACGTCCGGCAGCATTGATACGAGGTCCTAATACAAAACCAAAATCTTGCGCCTGCATCTTCTTAGGATCACGACCTGCTTGTTCAAGCAATGCCAATATACCCAAACAGCAGCGTCCTTGCTGGATAGCCGCTAGACCATGATGCACTAGGATGCGATTGTTTTTATCCAGCACACCAACGTCAGCAATCGTCCCAAGCGCCACCAAATCCAAATACTGACTGACTTGCACGGTAGATTTATCGGCTTCACGGCGCAGCTTAGCTAAGCGTCCGAGCACATAAAATGCCACGCCGACCCCTACGAGCGCTTTGCTGATAAAGTTGCAATCGAGCTGGTTGGGATTGACCACCGCTTCAGCAGGTGGTGTCTCTTTGGTCGTCAGATGATGATCCGTAATGATCACAGTGATGCCATCGGCTTGCGCACGTGCCACGCCTTCATGACTTGATATACCGTTGTCTACCGTGACAATCAACTCTGGCTGATACGTCTTAATGCCTAATTCGACAATCTCTGGCGTCAAACCATAGCCGTATTTAAAGCGATCTGGTACTAGGAAGTCGACAACTGCGCCCATTTTCGTGAGTGCACGCATCATCAGCGCGGTACTGGTCGCGCCATCACAGTCAAAATCGCCCACGATAAGGATACGCTGACCGTCATCGATAGCCACGTCTAATAGACGCACTGCTTCTGTGACGCCGTGCAGCATCTCTGCGGGCAACAGACCTGACAATCCGGTCTCAAGCTCATCGGGCTGGGTAATACCGCGAGCTGCATATAAGCGAGCGAGCGTTAATGATTGGGCAGCAAGTGGTTGCAACGCGGTGGGCAACTCGTCGATGCGAGTGCTGGTATAACGGGGGGTTAAATTTAGCATGAGGCTATTCTACTGGCTTTAGCAGAGGGTCACAATGGTAATTTATAATGCCTCGGTATATCGTTTTTTATTGCATTACATTGCAATAAATCATACTTTACTGCCTGCATAAAACAAGTTATCCATGCTTACCTGCCTAGCGCACATAACTGCGCATTTACAAAAACGGTGCATAGTGACCGTATTTTTCTGCATTTTGCTACAAAGCAATGATTGTATGCCTATTATAAATCCATAAAATAGTAACCAACTGAGAGACTTGCTATCTATTGAGACTTTTAATCTGATTTTTTTATTTTAACTATTTATTTATAAGGATGCGTTATGAAAACCACACCAACCGCTGAAAAACTACCAAATACCATCGATCCTAGCTTAGATTTGGAAACAGTCAAAAAAGAGTGCCAAAAGCTGGTCAAAAAACGCGCCAAATATTCTGCCGGTGTCGCCATCATTCCTGTGCCATTTTTTGATGTCGCTGTGGATGCGGGCATGCTTACCCAACTATTACCAGAAATCAGTGAACGCTTTGGCTTGATTGAAGGACGTCAATCAGCAGTTGACCTAGAGTCACGCGCGATTCATTGGGGCGCTCTAAAAGATCGTACTGTCGATTTTGCAGGATTAATGGCGACGCGCGGTATCGTCAAAAAGACCGTACAAGGCTTCGGCGGTCGTATCGCTGCCAAGCAAGTGACGAAATTCATCCCGTTAGGTGGCCAAATGGTTGCTGCTACGATGGGCTATATGATTTTCAAAAAAATCGCGAATGATCATATCGAAGAGTGTTATAAATTGGCAAAAGACATTCAGCAAAAGCAACACGGTAAGAATGTCTAACTCTGTTAAACAATAGAGAATAACTCTATAAAGCAAAACCAGCTAAGACGTATTGTCTTAGCTGGTTTTTTTGTGCTTAGCTACGCATATGCATATATAGGTTTAATTTCTCAATTTAATGACAGCCTTTTTCATAATACATTTCTAACTCAGAATACTCTATATCACTAATTATAATAATGTTATCTGCATAAGGACGATACTTTCTAAACTAACTTTTATAGTGGATTTACTACATAAATACTCCATGTAAATTCCATCTCTCTTATCTATAAAACTCGTTAAAGTAAGATGAATTTTATACATAGATTATTACATGCCACATTTTAGAATAGATGGTTATGAGTTCACGTCAACATTGATTCTGCTGTTGGGTTGCATCATGCTTTTCATCGCCAGTATTTCTGCAGCATTTAATGATAGTTTTGATGAATTTTCGTATAAACACATCACTATCTGGTTATTTATCGTGGGTAGTTTACTGATGATTATTGGATACATTGGTTATAAAGCCTATGCGTATTATCATCCTTATGCATGGCTGGATTAACAGAGTGAATCCTCTAAAATCAGATACGGTATAGTTGATGGTGTCATTAACAGGTTTTGCTGATAAAATACGATCTACTTGTAGAAAACACGTTTCGCCTAGCAAATATCCATTGCTACCAATGTCAGTTTTTATCAAACAGACACTTTAAAACCAATCAAGACATTAAAGGACTATCCCATGAAAAAAATCTTAATCTCAACGGCTATGCTTGCTACTTTTGCCCTAGCGGGTTGCACAACGACTGACGGTATGAATACTAATGCTGGCACTGCGATTGGCACAGCAAATAATATCGGTATGAACGTATTTAAAGCAGCGGTTGATAATCAGTGCCGTAGTCAGATTGAAAATCAAAGCGCTTGGCGCATTGCCAGTGTAGCCATGACTGACACGCAAGAAGAAGCCATAAAAAGCAATGTCTGTGGCTGTGTCAGTGAGCAAGCCCCGCAGCAAGTGACCCTTGTTGAATTGGGTAATGCAGCGATAGACACACAGTATCGCACACAGTTGGTAACCAGAGTCGTCGCCAAATCTCTACAAACGTGTTATGCAAGTTTCACCAAATAAACTTTTAATAAGTAGCCAAATACATTTTTGACAATGTATTTTCGACATTGATATTAATATTGATACAAGCTGGGTTAGCGATTGCTTAACCCAGCCTACTCGTATAAATTAGGTGTAAATGAAATTCACTTTATATCAAGGATGATAGATGAAAAGACGTGAGTTTATAAAACTAGGCGGTCAGGTGACCGTAGCAGGTACTTTGTTGACCCAGCTAAGTGCTTGCTCATCAGACGATGACTCCACCAATTCGAATACCTTAGATAAGGTAGACGATTTAGGTTATCAAGGTGCAGCACCTTTCGTACACGGTATCGCCAGCGGTGACCCTTTGCATGATCGAGTGATACTGTGGACACGAATCACCAATGACGGCAGTATCAGTGCCACTAGCATTCCAGTCGGATATGTCATCGCGACAGATCCAGAGCTCAAAAACATTGTCGCTAGCGGCAGAGCATTAGCCACCTCAGAGTCTGACTTTACGGTTAAAGTCGACCCAAAACTTCCCCAACCTAATACCACTTACTATTACGCTTTTGAAGCTTTAGGCTATACATCCCCTATCGGTCGCACGCGCACGATACCCAATGCAGACTTGCCAGCCAGCGAAGTAGATCGCGTGCGCTTAGCAGTGGTTTCCTGCTCTAATTATGGCTATGGATACTTTAATGGCTATGCAGATATCTCTAAACAAGCAGATATATCAGCCGTATTGCATTTAGGTGACTATATTTATGAGTATCCAGAGGGGTTTTATCGCGATCAATCCTTAATAGAAGAGCGTCCGATAGACCCAAAGAATGAAATCATTAGCTTAGAAGATTATCGTCGTCGCTACGCCTGCTATCGCACTGATATTGACTTACAAGAATGTCATCGCCAACATCCCTTTATTGCTGTTTGGGACGATCATGAGATCGCAGACAACTCATGGAAGGGTGGCGCTAGGTTCCATACTGACAGTAAAGGCAGCTATATAGAGCGCAAAATGTCAGCGGTTCGCGCCTATCACGAGTGGATGCCTATCCGTGACGATAGTAGCAACGAGCTCGACAGTCAGCTGCGGATTTATCGACGCTTTGAGTTTGGTAAGTTGTTTGATCTAAATATGCTAGACACGCGTATATTTGGCCGTGAAAAGCTAGATGCGGCAGCCAGTAATGAGCCTGAGCGTCAACTGCTAGGACTTGAGCAAGAAAACTGGCTCTATCTAAATATGCTAGAGGGAAAGCGCCGCGATGCGACATGGCAAATACTGGGACAACAAGTCATTTTAGCGCCGTTCAAAGGTGCATCTGCGACCAACTCTGGAGATATTTGGAATGGCTACGCCAGTGCGCGCGATCGTCTGCTCAATTTTATTGAAGACAACAATATCGATAACACCGTCGTGCTGACTGGCGATTACCATGCTTCCTTCGCTTTTGATGTCTGTAAAAACCCATTTGATGCTAGCAGCTACAACCCAAATACTGGTGCAGGGTCGCTGGCTGTCGAGTTCGTTTGCCCTGCTCTGACGTCCCTTGCCTTCCCTGAAAATAACAATGGACCAGAGGCTAATCCCCATCAGAAGTTTAACAATCAAACCGATCATGGATATATGCTACTCGATATCACCGAGCAGGCCTGCCAATGCGACTGGTATTATACGGATACACTGACTGAGCGCGATGACAGCACTCGCTTTGCCAAAGGGCTGTACACCCAGACGAAGACCAATCACTTGGTTGAAGGCAGTCAATCTCGTCCTATCACCAACGTCTCTGCTTTAGCTGCTGCAAATAAAGCCGTCGGGATGAAAATATAAGTATCGTTAAGTGCTACAGATATCTAAAGCATTAAAGTAATGTTCGTTGAGAATACAAAACAACAAAAAGGGTGCGTTATAAATAACGCACCCTTTTTATTGCTGAGCCTTTGTACCATCCACTCCTCTCAGCTTAGAACTTTGGCTTAGAACTTTGGCTTAGAACTTGTTTTTGTCAACTGGACTCTGTGACAGAGCTGCTGCAAAAGGCAGTATTTTACTGCGACTAAAATACTTAGAAGAGCCATCGATAATCTTGTCTACTTCTTTGATCAAATCATTAATAACGTCATCATAAACACCATGATATAGTTCGGTTTCGAATGCCGTAAAGGGATGCTTACGCGATGCCGAGCTGACCTCTGTCACGCCTTGCTTACTATAAAAAATATCGACTCGACCATCACTGTTGAGTACACAATTTAATAATCCGTCCTCCAGCTCCATCTCTACTCGCTCAGGCATAAAAATATAATCGTCTACATTGATGAGTTTTTTTTCTACTTCTCTTTTAAAAAATGATTTGATATCAAACATGGATATATCCCTGACCTCAATTATAATATACGTTAGCACGCCTGACTTTATGACCATCACTCAGCATTCATTTGCATGCTTGGTAGGTCGTGCTTTGTTAATGTATCCTATAAGATAGAGGGCTATTTTTTAAGACAGGAAATGTAAAACTGCGTGTGCGGTTGGTAATAGTGAGACGGTACATAGATTTAAAACCTGAGCCAGCATAAAAAATGTCCATTACATCGAATCAACTAAACTCCTCCAAGTAACTATTGTCTATAGTTGATATGGTTAAGCTTATATAAGCTAACCAGGAAAGCTAATAACAAAAAATTGCCATAAAAAAAGTCAGCCACCTAAGTGACTGACTTCATTTAAAATATTTGGTGGAGAGGTCGGAAACTAAACTATAGTTATAAGTATTTGATAATAAAACATATTAATATTTTTAAAATAGACGATACCAACCATAATACCAACAATCGTTTTTTATTTTTCTGTTATTCAGTGCCTACCTTATCAACTAAAGATTATTTTGTAATTGATTGTATTATTAAAGTTCTGCTGAAAGTGCTAGCAACTTAGAAATATTATTTCTTACTTGCAAATTTCTTGCATGGGGTTAAATCGCTCTAAACACTATAGCTATGTTTGGGTGCCTATGTAATGCCTACACGATGGGCACCATGCCCACCAGTACCGATAACCGCCATAGTTACATTGAGTCTTTAATAGCTCGATGTTATAGCGGTATACCTTGAGCTCATTGCCATGCTGTGGGCTTTGTAGCTGTTACGGTAGGCTTTAATGCTTAGATGTATATAGTCGCTCAATGTGCGCATGGTCGCTATCTCTAAATGTTATCTAAATCATTAGGTGATTTTACTTTGTCCTATCTTAGCTTAATTATTTCGTGCTCTTTTTATGGACATCAAAAACTATCTCAAACTTGCCAAGGTTAGAATAACTTGTGTATCAATTTATACTCACTTTCACGACAATCTTGCTTTTTCTATTCCTTTTCACAAGTTATTAATATCAACAGTGCAGCTATTAATTGATGGCTTACCCTTTGTTGTCTTGCGTGCATACCATACGATAAATATCTTTCCTCTGCCCAAATCAACCACAAAAGGCTGACCACCATCAGTACTATAAATTGGGCTTACTCTTTTTCTAATTGACCATGTTTTGCCATTGTCTGTACTTCTAAAGATGGTTATACCTGTCGTATCGTTGCCATAAACTATATCGCCTGATCCACCTGCGTAACCTGATTTGCCTGTTCGATCACCTGTGATTAGAATCATCGATCCATCATCTAGTTTAGTCAAATTTGGTTGACGGCCATTGATAAGCTTAGGGTCTAAAGCTGTAGGAATTGACCACGTATTACCATTATTGGTAGAAATTGAGCTATAAAGATTATTATTCTTGCCCTTATCTTCACGAATATAAGCAATCCAGTTGTTTGAATGTGTGTTGACAATGTCAGCCTCACTAAACTGCCTACCTGCTGTCGCGGGAGCTATGACACTCTTAAATCTCCATGTAATACCACCATCTAATGACTCAAGCAACGCGGTTTGCCAAGTTTTAGCGTTATAACCAGTACGATAGAGCCTAGCCCCTGCATTCTTAGGTGTTGACCAGATAGAATACCCATCAGCTTTACTCGTAGTTGTTGCTTTAACTAAACCTGCATTTTTTCTCAAGTTCCAAACTTTCAAATCAACCGATTTCCCCTCGCTTAGTAAATCAGCTATTAGGCTAAAATCATAAGTTTGGTCGTCATTGATAAAAAAATCTTTGAGTCTAAATGTATCACCGCCGTCATCTGATCTAAACATAACCTGTTTATCTGATTTTGCGTGCGCAGTACCAGTGCTAAAAATACCGACAATACTGTTGCCTATTTTGGTTGCGTAAGGAAATGCATCGTAATTCTCGTTGTAGATAATTTTACTGCGATAGCTATTTGAGCCTAAGTGTGACGCATCATTAAAACTTACGCACAAATCTTGATTTTTTTCATCTGCTAAAACTGTCATTGATGAAAACCCAAGAAATAGTACTATTAGCAACTTACTTAGCAAGATAACACCTCATTGTTTAAGCGATAGAATATTTTATCATCTACTGTTGAAAGCATATTGTTTATAATTGATATCGCTTACTTATTTCATGCTCTTTTTATGGACTCGCAAAAAGTCCCATTTTATGGACTCCAAGTATTATTTTAATTACCCTCTAAGATGTCCGAAAACTAGCCAGCATTGGTATAAGCTGCACCTGTGTGCGTACTGTGCCCATAACCCTAACGTGTGTAATAACCTCCCTCGTTACTTGTCGCAAAACTACCCCTTTTTATGGACTCTAAAAACTCCTTTGTACGTGCGCGTACTGTTCGCAAAAGTCCCTTGTAATTAGTGCTTGCTTCGCGCGTGTGCGTACTGTTCCATAAACTCTTTTTTAACCCTGCTTACGATGTCCGAAAATTGCCCCTTTTATGGACTCCGAAAACTAAATAACCCCAAACTTAGGGGTATCTATTCCAGCATTACGCGGTGTGTGATTTGGTTTTGAATGTGAGGTTTTATGAGGTTTTACTATGTGAGGGTTCAGGTTTTATTAGGTTCTCAATGTTAGCATTTGTCAGCAATAACAGGTTTTGACAGGTTCTAGCCTTGTGGTGATCTTGGGGTAGTCAGTGCTGACAATGTTAACAAATGACAACATGCAAGGTGGTGCAAATTGATTTTGAATGTACGGTTTTGACAGGTTCACTACTTCGTATTTTCATTTTGAATGTTGGGTTTTGTCAGGTTCTAAGATGTCCGAAAACCTAGGGGAAACCTTAGGGTATCTTTACACTATAAAAAAGGTTTGTCTGTCTAATGAGCACCAATTATTTAATTTTAAACCTTAACATTTATTAACATGCTGCCAGTGCTCAAACTGATCTCACGATAAACATTTATAAACATCAAGCACAAAAAAAGGCAGACGCTAAACGCCCACCTTAGATTATTTTTGTCTGCATCTACTTTTTTGCTTGGGACACTTGGGACAACGCCCGTACTTACTGGCTTTCAGCTGTCCCAGCCCTTTTTTAGCCTTTGGGACACTTAGGACAGATTAACAAATTGAGCTATTTTGTCCCAGCTGTCCCAGTGGTGTTTTAACGCTTGGGACAGGTTCTAGCCCTTGCGGTGTATGGTTTGTCCCAGTTGTCCCAGTGCTTTTTGTAGTTTCACAACTTAATATCTCACTTTTGACCGCATAAACACGTTGACGGTTCTTTTTGAATGGTAAAGGCACTTTGCACGTTTTACGGTCATTCTCAGTCACATTCATGAAGTTAGCTTCATCTAACACTTGTAATACTTTGCTTTTGTTAAATGGTGAACAGACTTCATCAAAGGTACTGGTAGAGAAATAGTATTCCCCTGTGTCGTAATTGTGATAGCCAACACGGTTATTGATTTTAGGTTCAAAGTCTTGGTATGTGTGAATATGGCAAGGCTGAAAACGACTTGATCCGTGCTGTTCAATAAATGCTTTGATATGATCTATGATTTGGCGTTGTTCATGTTCACCATCACGCCCGTAGTTATCAAGCCAATTATCTAAGCACGTCATCACGGCTGTTGTTGCTTGTCCTGTTTGCCACCCTGTTATACCTGCCTGTGTTGCCAGCTCACCAGCTGCGCTTACGATAGCGAACCGTTTAGCCACTCTATGCGCTTGTGCTGTCAGGTCGCTATACTTACTCATAAAGTCACTGACAAGCTGCCCAGCGTTGGTGGTGATCGCTGCCTTGTCATTGGTGATATGTTCTAGCCATGCAATGCCAGCTGATCCATAGTAAGCGTGTGACAGCTCTTTGATCCTATCGGCTTGTGCTTCGCTTGTTTTTGCCAGTACCAAACTATCAAAGGTCTTTAACCCTTTGCCAGCATCAGCGTCTATATGCGCGACTCGAACCTCAATACCTGCATTGGTTTTTTGCCCTGCTTGCGCCATGAAGTTTTGTAGTGACTCCTCACCATTGGATAAAAAGATAATGCGCCATGTCTTAGCAATGCGATTGTGCCCTGTGGTAGTGCTTCTACCTTTACCTTGACCATTAGCCAGCATGTAAACGGTTTTACCTACTATTTTGGGATCACATTCGCTGATCTCATCAAGTGGTAAAAAACTGTCGTTGTGTTCACTTGCTGTGCCCTCTAGCGCGTTGTCAGTGCTGCGCCATGTCTTAACATACCTGTCAGGGTTACCCCATACACTAGCAGCCAATTTAAGCGATAATGACTTGCCCATGCTTGATGAGCCTAAGAGGTGGAAACCGCCCCCGTCATATTCTAATAGTTCCAGTAATTGACCAGCGAACGCGCAAGCAATAGAGAAAACAAAACGGCTTTGTTCGGCTAGTGGTTTGCATAAGTTATCACGCCACTGGGCTAGTTCCCCTTGCTGGGCTAGTGTGCTGTTAATGCTGTTTGCAGACTGATAGACAATAAGCTGCTTACCATCGCTGCCTATGGCTCTGTCAGGTAATATATATTGCTTATCGTGCCAGCCCAACTTATCCACGCATAACGCCCGTTTGTGAATAGGGTAGTTTTGAATATAGGTATCTAAGTAATTGCGCTGCTTGCCATTGGTGGTAATGTTCAAGCCTTGACTAGCAAGCTCTTTGCGGTATTCCCTTGCATCACCTTGCAGTAGTGATAGCGGCATTGACCACGTATGCAATACACCATCATCGTCACGCCATTGCAATAACCGCCCCCATGTACCGCTGCTTGTGTCCCGTGTCTTAGCGATAACCTCTATCGGTGAACAAACAAACGCCTTAGACTTAAAAATAATGTTTGTCGGGTCATCATCGTTGTACTTCACAAAAAACAACCCATCGTGATAGAGCTCAAAACGCCCATCACTATAGATCATTGGTTCATTCAGCTGTGGATCATCGCGCCATTCAGGATAGTAGGCAGTATCTTGTAAATTGATTAGCTGGGTGTCACTGTCTGCCAGTATCGCTTCATAGCTATCATTTTGTAGCATGGTGACGATATGAGCCACCGTAACCAATGCTTGCGCCTTTACACCTGCCAATAGGTTTATCAAGCCCTTATCATCAAGTGTCATAGGTACAGTTACTTGTGATCCACTGCTCCAGTGCTGCACCATCTTTTTAAGGCATTGTTTTGTTTTTTGAGGGCTAATGATGATCGTCTTATCACTGCCAATCAGGTGCATATAAACATCAATACCGCTATCAAGGTCATTAAAGGCTATCACCTCATTAGCTTTGTTTGGCTCACCAATGACGATAGCGCCATAACCTGTAGGATCAATGACAAGGGGTTTTGCTTTGCTGTTTGGTGTGTAGAATACCGCGCCTACTGTATCGTGTTGGCTGTGGGTTCGGTTTTGCCAATTTGTTCACCATAATATATAGTAGTGTTGTCTGTAGAAAATAGCAGCCGTTCAGGTTCTACCATGCTGCATAACTTGGTTAGAAATAGATCTCCTGCCAGCTGTTCCTCTGTAGCTGGCTTGCAACCTTGTAAGAGAGTATGAGCGCCCATGTTGTCCGCATGGGCTTTTTCATGACTGTTTGTTGGTGTGGTGGTCATTTATTACCCCCTGCTTTTGACTGGTTAGGCTTGCGCTGCTCTCTGTACTTCTTGTAGTAGCTTTTGCGCTTGGCGTGTTTACGGCTCTGCTTTGATGGGTAGGTTCTCACTGGCTGCCCTCCTTGCCGTAACAAGTCATTACTAGGGTTTCGATAACCTCACGCTGTATTAAGGGTGTGACAATAGACAAGCCGTCATCATGCGAGCCGTTAAAGGCTTGATGCGCTAGTTTGCTGTTGGTAGTGGTTTGAGTGTTTGAGGTAGTACGAATTGAATTAGGCATGATGATGCCCTCCTTGCGTTGTTTTTTGAGTATGTGTCACGCTATACGGTAAAAGTATAGGGTGACGGGTCTTACTCTCGGTCACGCAAGCAACCGCCCTGCATATTCGCCCAAAGGCTATTTTATTTTGCAGCGTCAACCCGTCATAGTCTGCTAGCAAGTAATTTGCTATAGATATGATGGTTTGCCCCCTTGATGCGCTCAGGTGCGCTTGTGGGGCAGTGTCTGTCTGTTTGGTTGAGGATTGAGAGTCCATACCAATGACAGGCACAAAAAAAGCCAAAGGTTTACGGATTGGCTGTCCGCTTGCGTGTTTTTTTAAGAGATCTATATAGTAACCATTGTTGGTATTTGTTGCAATCTGTTTTGCTTGTACTGGCTGGCAAGTGATTAACGATATAAACAAGCCAATGATTGCCACCCATGCAATAAAGGTAATAAATCTCAATAGTAAGCCAATTTTACCTACCTGTTTGCGATTGTGTGCCCCGTGGTGGGCTTTTAGATTGGTTCTGTTATCGTTGGTCATTTCGTACGTCCTCCACGTTGAAAAGGCTGGGCTGCATCTGCTTTAAGGTACTATTAATATTTTTCTGTATTTGTGGCTTGATCTGTTTACCACCAACGCAAAGGAAACGCCCTGCGCTAGTGAGTCCATCATCAACTACCTTTAAATCATGGCATAAGTCATTGAGTCGCTGGCTAAGTTGTTTTTGCTGATTAGATATTGAGTCAAAGGCACGTATAACGAGTAGTTGAAAACATGGGCTAATCCACATTGCATAACTATAGACAAGCTCACGGCATACAAATGTGCCTTGCTGTTCTGAGTCACCACCTTGAATAACCTTGTAAGCTGTTGAATTTGTTCCGTTACTCATATCTGAGCAACGCTCTATTTCGTCAATCAAGCCTTTCGTGTTTTCTAATCGCATGAAGTTTTCTGGCTTATGTTTTTGGCTTTTACCACTTACTCTCTGTAGGTCGTTGAGTGAATAAAGCCCGTCTTTCATACCTATTTTGCTGTCATGAACGTCTGCATAGCTCCATGCGGTCATCGTTGGTGATAGCTTTCTGCCAGCTGGGAAACGTCCGTCTTTTGACCATTCAAAAAGTGTGGTCTTAGAGAATGGTAGGAAAGGTAGGATATCTTTAGCCCTGCCCATGCCAGTAGTAGGCAGTTGCATAGCTGGACTGTTTGCGTTGGTTGGTTCGGTATCGTGAGAGGTGTTATCAGTAAAAGGAATTACTGGTGTGTTTTGGGTTGGGTGTGTCATATTCATATCTCCATGTCAGCTGTAGCGGTGTGCTACGGCTTTCAACATGGTTCTATGGTATGTGTTGACAGAGGGGTCAGATAAGGACATATGACGGTCATATAACCCTAAAACATGATGATATGACCCTATTTTTTGAGATCTATGTCTAATTGATGAACCCTTTCTAGCCAGTTAGCTACAAAGTTTCTAGTAACTGGTGATTTGTGACTCCGTGATGCTGCTACAATTTGGTCATTTGCTACACCCTTACCTTTGGGTGATGATAAATCATACCTATGTTCTTTCAAAATAGCGTAAAGCATATGAGTAACTTTTGCTTGTGAATTGGGTGCTAACTCTTTGTCATCAGCCGACTTGTCTGCTAAGTCAGCTTTGGCTTTATTAAGCTGCTCAATGAGGTTAGCTTTTTCAATGTTCACTTTCTCAAGCTGTGCTTTGAGTTCTTTTATCTCGTTTTTATCTTGCTTGTAAGTATTTCTAGCAGTAAACAATCTAGCGTTGAGGTCGCTATTCTCAGCTTGGGCGGTTTCTAGTTTTGTGAGTAATTCGCTGTCTTGTGCTGTAGGCTTATAGCCGACATAAACGGTATCAAGTGAGGCTATGTAGCTGTCCAGTTCTTGCTTTGAAAACCTGATTTCATCAAAGCCAATGCAGCTAAATTTACTCCTATTGTTTTTATGGTCATCAAAAGGCTGGGGTTTGCTCTCAAACAAAGCCAAGCCGTTGCTGTAATTTATATTTGTGTCGTCCTGCCTCTCAAGTAACCTATGAATTCGTATCTCGTTGCCAACTTCGCAAGACGGTACTGTTAGGTAGTCGTCTTGATTGCTAATTTGCTCCACTAATAATCTATAGGTGAAATAGCCTGTCATCATTTTAAACTTTGAGTTTGAGTTGGTACTATTACTAATATATAGCTCGCCCAGTGGGCCTTTGAATAGCGGGCAAACAAAGCCACTAAAATAAAAACACGGCGTTATTTTTTTCTTTCTTGCCAAGTCCCTTATCTTGTCATAACCACAAGACAACCCAGCTCTATTGTTAAGATTGGCCATTACCTCATCTAGTGTTAGGTAGTCATCATCAATATTTTTTTGATATGGGTTGAGAAAGTCATTACTGCCCTCTTTAAAGATACCGTGCTTGATGATTGGTTCAAATGCCATTACATCGGCTTTTTGATAGTAAGTTATATTTGCGTCATTGCCCAAGCCTAAAATATGCCCGTTGTACTCCTCAAAAGTATAACTTTCGTCCATGTATAACAGTGGCATGTGATCGTCAATATTATGGGCATCAAGATATTTAACCACCTCATCAGGTACGCTATTGGTCGCATTTCCCAGCACGTTTATAACGTCTGCCACTAGAATATAATCGTTCTTTCTAGCCTCTAATTCATCAATTAAAACACTCATATCCACACCCCTACACCCTTTAATCAAAATAGGTGCAAGGCAGCGACAGCATAAGGGTGTGTAAATAGCTGTCGTTCGGGTAATTAGTCCTAGCCTTGCATAGTTGATGCTAAGCCTTAGCCTAGCTTTTGTGTTTGCGCTTTAAAGTCTGCACGGATTAGATTATCCAGCTTGCCAGCATAAGCATCATCAATGAAGTTTGCCCACTGGTGCATCATGTCTATTCTGTATGGTAGGTGCTGTGCCCCGTTATAGGCTGCGCTTATTTTGTTTTCTCTGTCATGTGCCAGCTGTAGCTCTATTGCTTCGTGCATAAATTCTTTTTCATGCAGTGTGGTACTGGCAAGCCCACGGAATCCGTGCCCCGTCATTTTGCCTTTATAACCCATATTCCATAGGGCATTAATAAATGCGCTTTGGCTGTATGGCTTACGGGTTGAGGTATTAAAGAAAACGTACTTATACGAAAAACCCAGCTCTTTGATCTGTTCTAGTATCCCCATTGCTTGCGGTGCTAGTGGCACAATGTGCAAACGCTTGGCTTTCATTTTGTCGGCTGGTATGCGCCATAAGCCGTGTTTGTAGTCAATCTCTGACCACTCCATAAAGCGTAATTCATTGGTACGCACAAACGTATAGCATAGAAACCATAAGCCCAGCTTCACCAGTACATCACCTTGATAAGCATTGATGTCTGTTAGTAGCTTTGGCAGTTGCTGGCTAGTAATGCGGTGGTGGTTAGTCGTTTTGTGTGGCTTGATGGCTTCGGCTAGGTCTGTGGCTGGGTTATGTGTGGCTAGTCCATTACGTATCGCATGTTTGAATATCTGCCCTACTTCTCTAATAGTACGCCTTGCCATTTCATTAGCGCCACGGCTTTCTACTGCTTTGCCAATGGCTAATATATCAGGCGCGGTTATATCGTTGATGTTCTTTTGACCAATAGAGGGCTTAACATCACGCATGTAGGCGGAATAGTTACGGGTAAAGGTGCTTTCTGCTAGGTAGGTTTTGCGTTCTGCATACCATGACTGGGCTATGTTATCGAAAATATTTGAACCATCTTGGCTGACTTGCTGCTCTTTTTTATGATCTTTGGGGTTCACACCATCAGCTATTAAGCGTTTGATCTCAATATTGCGCTGCCTTGCGTTCTGCAAGCTCATAATTGGATAAGTGCCAATAGTGAGGGTTTGCTGTTTACCTTGCCAGCGATAGGCGCTGATCCATGACTTAACGCCAGTGTAACGCACCCATAATTGCAGCCCGTTACCGTCACTATGTTTGTCAGGTCGCTTTGTATCAATCGAGGTGCTACTGGGCTGTAGCTTATTGATGACGGTATGAGTTAAGGGCATTGGGCTATCCTTTGTTGGTATTGAGAGCGTGTATAAACTCTAATACCAACAATAATACCAACATTCTATATGGTTCGCCATACCCCTAAGAGGTAATGAAAACCCAAAAAACGCCCAAAATAAAGGGCTAACAGTCTATGACGGTCAGCCCTTTATCGTTGTTTGGTGGAGATGGCGGGAGTTGAACCCGCGTCCGCCAGCATTACGCTCATGAATCTACATGTTTAGTTTCTGTCTTTAATTTTAGTCTGCACCGATCCGACAGTCAGGATGGATTAGCCGATTCTCTACTTTTGAACCCAAGCGATTGAGACAATCCCTTGTGGCGAGCCTACATGCGGACGCTTCAACTTAGTTGACCAACTGTAGGTGATCAGCAACTTAGTAAGCAGGGTCTAAACCAAGTAAACTGGGTTTATGCTGCTAGAGCGTAATTTTCGTCGTTTGCGACTATAACAATATATGTTGGATTAACGAGAGGACATATACTCTCGACATGCATCATTGAGTTTCATCACCAGCGTCGAAGCCAGAACATCCCCAATAAGGTCGAGTATTATATAGGAATTAAGTGCCAACTTTCAACCTATAAAATACCCTCATTACATTACGTTACAGCTCAATTCTCTAAGCCAATACTTTATTTAACCATTTACCAATATTTTGAATTTGTGGCATACATACTTGATGTGCCATCGGATAGGTATTATAAGACACATTATAATCTTTTGCTGATAAAAGCTGCTGCGCTTGCTCGCCTAAGACCACAGGAACAACTGGGTCGTGAGTACCATGCTCAATCAATATTGGCATGTCTTTATTAGCAGCACTATAACTAATGTTGTCATTGGTTGCTAAATACGTAGAGAGCGTCATCAGGCCAGCCAAGCGCTTCGGATAGCCGAGTGCCACATGATAAGCCACTGCCCCGCCCTGCGAAAATCCTGCAATCACAATATGCTCAGGAGCAACACCGCGTTCCATCTCGCGGCTGATCAAATCATTGATCTGTTGGGCAGACTCTTCAATTTGAGCCACATCGATTTTGCGCTCAAGGCTCATCTCTAAAATATCGTACCAAGCAGGCATCACCATGCCGCCATTCACGGTCACTGGGCGCTTAGGCGCATGTGGGAAAACAAAGCGTACAGCCATATCATCAGCTAAGCCTAGCTGCGGTACCACAGGCTCAAAGTCATGACCACTGGCACCTAAGCCATGAAGCCAAATGACAGCACGGTTGATGGTTTTTTGGCTAGGGTTATGCTCAACGATAACAGCGTCTAAATAGTCAGTCATACCTGATCCTTAATATATTTTTGATAGCTTAATTTTGATGATGGAGAGTGAAATACTTTTGTAACAATTGTTTGCCTGTCATTATCTTTTAAAGATTATCAGGTAACGTAAAGGACGGGTCAATGACCGCAATATTGTACTTATTATTTTTCACTTTTTGTAGGGACAGTTTACATGACAATGTTAGATAATTCAGTGGCGACGCTCAATCAACTCAAAAAAACGCCATTTAAAACCGTTAAGACGGTCAGTATAGCCATAGCACTAGGGGCTACTTGCACCCTATCAATGGCAGCAGACGATATACGCAATACCACATTGACTCAAACATCCAACCAGACCATTAAGCCATCACTAAAACAACTACCAAAAAGCTTGCCTGCTAAGCCTCAAGCCTATACCTATGGTGTGCGGCCCTTTTACTTGGTCAATGACATGGATGCAGGACCATTAAAAGACGAGCTGATGGCTTGTAGTGCGCAAACGCCTAGCAAAACGAACTTTTCTATCGCGCATCGCGGTGCACCGCTGCAATTACCTGAACACACTTATGACAGCTATGTTGCCTCAGCGCAAATGGGCGCAGGTATCTTGGAATGTGACGTGGCTTTTACCAATGACAGTGAGCTGGTCTGCCGCCATGCACAAGACGATCTGCATACCACTACTAATATCCTTGCTACCCCGCTGGCCAAACAGTGCACCGTGCCGCCAATTACAGATGCAAATGGTGTGCTGACCAATGCCGACAGTATTGAATGCCGTACCTCAGACATTAGCGCAAGTGAATTCAAAACCCTCACAGGGAAAATGGATGCCGCGAATAAAAAAGCGACCAGTATCGATGAATATATGAATGCGACTGCGCCTTGGCGAACAGACTTGTACTCACAAAATGGCAAGGTATTGACTTTGAAAGAGCATATCGCATTGGCACGCCAACTGGGTATGAAGCACACACCTGAGCTAAAAGCGCCTGCCGTGACCATGCCGTTCAATGGTTACCGTTTAGACGATTACCGCCAGCAGCTCATAGAGACTTATAAGGCAGCGGGTGTGCCTGCAAACGATGTATTTGCGCAGTCATTCAATATAGAAGACCTTGATTACTGGATAAAAAATGAGCCAGCTTATGGTGCCAATGCCGTTTATCTCATCGATGACAGTAATGAAACCGCTAAAAACAAGACGTTTGATAAAGATGATGCGACGACATGGAAGCACTCCTTGGCTGATATCAAAGCCCGTGGCATTAACATCATTGCGCCAGCACTTTGGCTATTAGTCACAACGGATGACAATGGAAAAATGATACCGTCAGCCTATGCAAAACAAGCAAAAGCCAATGACCTAAAAATCATTACGTGGTCAATAGAGCGTTCAGGTCCACTGGCAAATGGCGGTGACTGGTATTATAGTGGTCTTGGCAAGGCTATCAATAATGATGGTGATATGATGAATTATATCGATGTGTTGGCACAAGACGTCGGTGTCCAAGGTATCTTTTCAGATTGGCCTGCTACAGTGAGTTATTATGCCAACTGCAAAGGCTTAAAATAGGTTAATCCAACTCCTTTTTCTTATCTAAGTGTCTAATATTAATACACACCCAATACCAGCTTAATTATTGTTGAGCTGGTTTTTTATTTTCCATTGGTTGTATCAGCATCATTAAATAATAGACCATTTGCTTAGGGCGTGTCCTCAATCTGAACAAAACCTTTTAAATGGGTTAAAAAAGGCTATATTCTCGCCACTTTTCGAAAATTTATAGACAATATGTTCATATTCTCTGCAAAATTTCCATCGATTGGCAAAAATCTATCTCTTTTTATTTCCATTTTCAAAATGAGGACATGCCCTAATACCCTGCTTTTCCATCAAGTTTTCACACTGTTTGGATAGTGGTAGCAAGAGCAGGCTGCTGTTTTGTGCTACGATAATTTACTAAAATTATAAAACGATATAGAAACTATGACCCATATTTTACTGGTGGAAGATGACCCTGCTATTGCGATGTCACTCAAAGTTACTTGCAAACGTGAAGGCTGGAAAATCACTTGGCTAGACAATGCGAGCAGCGTGTTACCAATGCTTCATAGCCTTGAGGCGCAAGATCTATCGGCGATTATTTTGGATGTTGGCTTGCCAGATGGTGATGGTCTCAGCCTCTGCCAACAAATACGACACACCCCTGATATCGATGGCTTAAAAGACATCCCTATCGTATTTTTGACGGCTCGTAGCGACGAGGTTGATAGGATTTTGGGTTTAGAGATGGGCGGTGATGATTATTGTGCCAAGCCTTTTAGCCCACGCGAGTTGGTTGCCCGTCTAAAAGCCATTTGGCGACGTGAGCAATTACTGTCTAAGCAATCTGCTACTCATACCACAGCCACCGATAATACAACTAACCGTGCTTCTTCAAATAGTATGTCAGGACAAGCATTGACGTTTGAATGTCAATCTGGCGTTTGGCATTACCAACCGCTCAATTACTCCTTGATGTGGCAAGAGCAAAAGCTGGAGCTCAGCAATACCGAGCGCAAAATTTTGCTGACATTATTGCAAGCACCCAATCAAGTCTTTAGCCGTGAGCAATTACTCAGCGCTGTGAGCGACTACCCTGACCATCGCTTAGCCAGAACCATAGACAGTCATATTAAGTCCATTCGTAAGCAGCTGGCCACTGTCGACGCGAGCATTGAGGTCATTCATACTCATCGTGGATTGGGTTACGCATTATGTCCCGCTTAGTCATAATTAACTATAGTCAGGTCAATATAAAAAAGAGACAGCGTGACTGGTATAAATTTTTCGTAGCCTCTGTCTGCGTAGGCACAGCAAGCAAGAAAAGTTTGTGCCAGTCACGCATCATCATGTCGTGTACCCATTTCATTTAGTATCGACTATATAGCCATATTTTGATTAAAACCGACCTTCTATAACGTCAAATAGCATACCTAAAAATATGAATCATAAAACCAGTAATAGCGTTAATAGCCACCCTAATACTCATATTAATAACAAGGCTGACAATAGCACTGATGCCAGCCAAAGCAATTGGTATGCAAAACTGCATCCCATTGGCACCGCGCAGCAAACGACTAAACCAAAACGACTGCTGAATTTGAGTATTTTTTTTAGGATTTGGCTCGCGTTGGCGTTGGTGTTGATTATCTGCGGTGTGGTCGCATTTACTCAGCTGTTTGGTTATGTCAAACCGACGGCGCAGCAAGTCATCGAAGACACGTTATTAGATACCAGCAAATTGCTGGCGGCAAGTTTACAGATGCCACTGTCTTCAGGGCAGCTATACGATGATGCCTATCAAAGAAGACTTGATGCGGCATTTATTGGCATGCCAGTAATTGGCGAAACTCAAGAGCCAGAGTATAAAAACAAAAATTATAGCAGCTTTCGGATATACGTAACGGATGATAAAGGCGTCGTCATATACGACTCTCTGCCTGAAATCGACAATGATGAAGGACGAGATTATAGTCGCTGGAACGATGTTTATTTAACGTTAAAAGGTCAATATGGTGCTAGAAGTACGACACGAGACCATAGTCAGCGCGATGGCACAGTCATGTATGTGGCGCAGCCGATAAAAAATAACGCTGGCAACCTGATTGGTATCGTCAGCGTCGGCAAGCCTGTCGCGAGCGTGTTGCCTTATTTGGACAATACGCGCAATCGCATGCTTATCACAGCACTGCTCATGAGTATTGCTGCCCTTATATTAGCAGGACTGGTCGCATGGTGGCTTAAGCAAAGCATCACCTTGGTTACCCAATATACCAGTGCGCTGGCAGAGGATACCAAAAAGCCCTATTTTTACTTAGGTCATGAGCTTAACAGCTTAACAAATACCATCGAATCCATGAAGCATCGGTTGGAAAATCGTGCCTATGTCACCGACTATGTCCATACCCTCACCCATGAGCTCAAAAGCCCCTTAACCGCTATCCGCGCCAGCAGTGAGTTGCTAGAAGACGACGGGCTTGATGAGGAAGACCGACAGATGCTCATTCAATCCATTGGTGAACAGAGTATCAAAATGCAGCAATTAATTGACCGTTTGCTATTACTTGCCAAGGTTGAACAACCGAGCTTTAAGCTAAATCGGCAGCTGACGCCTCTATTACCATTACTGCAAACCCTTGCAAAAGACAATACCGCTAAATTGCAACAGCAGCACCTAGCGCCTATCGACATCTATCTGGATGATAAACGGGTTACTGAAACAGCGACTTTATCGCCAGATATCTTGGCAAATACCAGCGTTTTCGCTGACCAGTTTTGGTTGGTACAGGTGCTGCAAAACGTATTAGATAACGCCATCCACTTTGCCGATAGCACAGTCGCTATTTATTTGCACAGCACCGCGCAAAACGATTCTGCGCAAACTGTGACTATTGATATCTTTAATAATGGTAAATTATTACCTGAGTATGCCGTTGGTAAAGCGTTTGACCGTTATTTCAGTTTATCGCACCAGAGTCAATCTACTGATACTACATCAGAGCCTCTATCAACATTTTCAACAGAGAAAAGTTCAACTGCCGATACTGAGCAAACACAGCCTAGCATGTCTGGTAATACGCCAAAAAAAGGGACGGGCCTTGGCTTAACCCTTGTGAAGCAAGTAATCGAACATCATGGCGGTCAGGTTGCTATTAAGAATATTCAAGCAAATAGTGATGACAGTAGTAGCAATATCAATGAAAGCAATGAAAGCAATGAAAGCAATGAAAGCAAGTCTACTATTACGCAGTATTCAGGCGTGATGGTCAGTATTACCTTGCCTTTAGCTAAAGAATAAATGTTTGGCTAAAATAGACGCGCTCACTTTCTATACTCAAAAATAAAATGATTAATAACGACAATTCATTCAATTTCCATCGTTCCTACACAGGTTTTCTATCTGCTTGTTTTACGATAGCGTTATTCAAATTCGTTATCAAAACTAAGGATAGAAATACTATGAAAAAATCTACTAACCAAAACCAAATGATAAAAAATTGCTTAGGCTACAATCGTCAGCATTGCGCACAGACTTTATCGAACCAAGGCATCGATAGTATCGAATTCGGCCATTGGTTGGCCATTCCCAGTCAACAATTACTTTTGGTGTTTCGCCATCAGCAGTGTGTGGCGGTTGATGATTATCAAGTAGCTGCTTAGCACTATTATTAAGGCTACGAAAAACTCATCCCAGTCGCACTGTATCTGTTTCAAAGTGAATCCACTTTATTAAGGTCTGTTGAATCACTCATTTTTAATCTTCCACAAAAAAACCCTTGGTTATTTCTAATAAAATTATCAGAAACAATCAAAGGCTTAAATCTCTAGGATATAATTCGAAAAGCTACCCTAAGTAATCGACTCTACTGGCTGCATCACATCCGCGTTTTGACCGCGATGACGCAGATAGTGATCCAATAAAACAATGGCTAGCATGGCTTCTGCAATGGGCGTGGCACGTACCCCAACGCAAGGGTCATGACGACCTTTGGTGAGCATATCAACCGACTCGCCTTGCGTATTGATACTCTTGCCAGCCGTCGTAATACTAGAAGTTGGCTTAAGTGCAATACTGACACGGATATCTTGTCCTGATGAGATACCACCTAAGATGCCACCCGCATGATTGGCAGTAAAGCCATCTGGCGTCAGCTCATCACGAGAGCTATGACCAAACTGCCCTGCGACTGCCATACCATCACCGACCTCAACGCCTTTGACCGCATTGATACTCATCATAGCATGAGCGATATCTGCATCGAGACGATCAAATACTGGCTCACCCAATCCAACTGGTACGCCACTGGCGATAATCTCTAAACGTGCGCCACAGCTAGTGCCTTCACGGCGTAGGTTATCTATCAAAGTCTCAAAGCGACTGACAGCATCGGCATCCGCACAAAAGAACGGGTTACCATTTACAAAGTCCCAATCGATTTTGCTAGGTTCTAGGATATTGCTGTATTCATTGCCAATTTGCGTGATATGACCACGGACTTGCACACCCAAGCGTTCTTGTAGATATTTCTTAGCAATAGCACCTGCCGCCACACGCATCGCAGTCTCACGCGCCGAAGAGCGCCCGCCACCACGATAATCACGAAAACCATACTTCATACTATAAGTATAATCGGCGTGACCGGGACGGAAGGTATCTTTAATCTCGCTATAGTCTTTGGATTTTTGATTGGTATTACGAATCAGCAGGCCAATAGACGTGCCAGTTGTCTTACCCTCAAACACACCAGAGATAATCTCAACTTCGTCAGACTCGCGGCGCTGGGTCGAGTACTTAGACGTACCCGGTTTACGGCGATCTAGATCAATCTGCAAATCTTCTGCGGATAATGCTAAACCCGGTGGTACGCCATCGACGATTGCCATGAGACCAGCACCATGCGACTCACCGCACGTGGTAACCGTAAAAACTTGCCCAATACTATTGCCTGCCATATTTATCCTTAAACAAGTAAACGCAACTTATGCTAATTTGACCCATTATTTATAATTATTGACTGCCAGTCTAGACCTATTGATGACTGTCTAACATCTGCACAAAAGGAGCAAACAGCTGACGATGCGCCATTAGTTCATCATAGGTAATCGCAAACACCCCATGACCGCCATGAGCAAACTTCAACCAGTCAAACTGAATCTCAGGATAGGCTTGCTTTAGTGCCCATTCGCTATCACCCACTTCACAGACAAGTAGACCTTCTGGGCTTAGGTAATCTGGTGCTTCAAAAAGAATACGATGTACCAGATCCAGTCCATCTTGACCTGCCGCTAATGCGTGCTCAGGCTCATATAAGAATTCAGGCGGTAAATCTGCCATGATAGCAGCATCGACATAGGGAGGATTGGTAACGATAAGCTCGTATTGATTTTCAGCAGGAATCTTGGCAAACAGATCCGACTCAATAACATTCACTTGATGACCAAGATCATGGTGATCTACATTGACCATCGCCACTTCAAGCGCACCTTTATCAATATCTACGGCATCGACCAAGGCATCGACGAAACGTGTTGCAATCGCAATCGCAATACAGCCAGAACCCGTGCATAAGTCTAAAACACGCTCAGGCTGTGATAGTTGCTTGATATCTAAACCATGATCGTAAAAAGCGGTTGCCTGATCGTTGACGTTCATACCCAATGGCTTGGCCAGCTCATTGGTATCAAAGTACGGATGGAACTGCTGACGAATCAGCTCTGCCACAGGTGAACGCGGAATCAAAACCCGCTCATCGACATAAAAAGGCAAGTCACAAAAGTACGATAAATTAATCAAATAGCTCAAAGGCTTACGCTCAGCGATACGCTCTTCTAGCAAGCTCAGTACCACTTGCTTCTCTGATGTGGTCAACCGGCAGTCTAGGATCTGCTCATTCGCCGACCAATCTAACGACAAAGAATGCAATACTATCGCCGATGCTTCAGCAAACTCATCAGTCGTTCCTTGAGCCACGACCACATCATAATTGCGAAGCTGAGTAACCGAAAAACGTATAAAATCACGAATACTGACCAGCTGCTCGCGTGCTTCTTCGAGCTCTGCAGGCAAATTGGCAAATTGATCGTCTTCACCGAGAAGCCCAGTCTCTGAATCAAATACCATACCACCCTCTAGACCATCGTCGTTGAGGTACTGATTTTGAAACTCTTCTGCGCTCATTGTTTGGTCTTCTGACATATCGCACCTTGCTGGTTACATGTCCACTGACGACATGCGGGTAAGTTAAATTGCTCTTTATAATGAGCTGACTTATTAAATAAGAATCTAGCCAACCATTATAGACGCAAACGCTAGATAGCGCCAATCACTGTGCTTTTTAGTGTAAAAAAATAGCATATATAACAAGTGACTTACGTTAAAATCCAGCAAAACTTCATACATACCATGGCTAAATTATTGCCCAACTGTAGTGAATACGTCAGCAGTTGACGTTTAGCACCCTACGGACATAAAAATATGTGTCAAAAGTTTGCGAAGCTTATTAATTATGCGCATAATAGCTTCATTAGTAGCAACCACAAGTAACTCAATATGATGAAAATAAAACCGCTTATTACTGCCATCGTTGTCGTTAGCGCCAGTGCTACTGCATTTGCTGCTACCGCTGACAGTACTCGCACATTGCCAGTACGTACCGCTGACTCAATGCCTAGTATCGCCAAGAAAGTCAGCCTTAATGTGCAAGAGAGTCGCGCTCCTGTCACTGCCGCAAAACCAGCTGACCGCATGACGCAATTGATTGATTCAAAGCAAAAGACTAAGCCGTCAGCGCCAGCAGCCACTGCTGATAACATGAGCGCAGAAGAGCTGACCCGTAAGGATGAGCAATCTGACAAAACTGACGATATGAGCGAAGGTCAGGCCGTTGCCGCCCCTAGCAATGTCTCGTCTATTGACTCATCTGACCCTTTAGCTTTTGAATTGCCTGACAGCGAAAAACGTCAAGACTTCAGTGATGACCCTACCATCAAAAACATCGAAGACAAAGATGGCAAAAGATATACCACGCTAAACTTGTCCAACTACGCCACACAAGTCAACGATGCTGTTTGGTCACCAAGCATGAAGGTCAACTCAGCGATGACTATTAAGATGCAGGCATTGCTCGATTGGAACCATGCTTCTCCTGGTCCTATCGATGGCGGCTGGGGTATGAACAGCAAAAAAGCCCTGATCAATTTCCAAACCATGAAAGGCTTGCCAGCAACTGGAAAAATGGATCAAAAAACTTGGAATGCCTTGGTTAAAAACATCGCTCCTAATAAGCCGGTGCTAGTGACTTATACGCTGACTGAGGATGATATAAAAACCAACTTCGCGGCTACTCCTTCTGGTTCAGAAGCAAAGTCAAAAATGAAAGGCTTGTATTACCAAGATATCAAAGAGATGCTGGGTGAGCGCTTCCACATGGACGTACGTTATTTAGACAAGCTCAATAAAAATAAAACGTATACCGCTGGTGAGACAATCACTGTATTGAATACTCGTGAAAAGCTTAATCAACGTATCAATCGCGTGGTTGCCAATAAAGCAGACAAAACGCTGTACGCTTACAATGACGATAAACTGGTTGCCACTTACCCAACGACCGTTGGTAGTGATGCCACACCATCACCAAAAGGTACATTTAAAATCATCAATAAAGTCAAAATGCCTTGGTATAAAGCAACCGTTGGCGAAGGTGCTCAAAAGAAAATCCATATGTTACCGCCAGGACCGAACAATCCAGTAGGTGTGGTATGGATGGGAATGTCTAAACCTTCTTATGGCTTACATGGCTCACCAGTACCTGAAGGTATCAGTCGCCAAGGGTCAGCAGGTTGTGTACGTTTGACCAACTGGGATGTGTTAGAGGTTTATGCCAATATCGAAAACGGCGCAACCGTTGTCCTCAACTAAACTGGCTTAACGATGAAGGTACCACTCGTACTCGTCGATTGGACAAGCAATCAGAAATACTAAACAAAAAAGACCCTCTTGGTAGGGTCTTTTTTTATGGCTAAATTTCACCAAACACTGACACATTATTCATAAATCAGCAGAAAAAATATCAATGTAAAATATAGTCAAGGAATTTTAGAATCGCCCATCGTGCTGCGCCTTATACTTTGTAACCTTCCTCGTTACCAGTAATGCTGCCGACTTTTTTGGTGAAAAATAAGCCTGCAGGAATAGAGCACAAAATACCCGCTGCTACTGCCATTTGGATATGGGGTATCTCATTGAACCCTGTGACCAAGGCGCCAATCATAAAGACACCAATGGTAACTGTTGAGGCGATTGCATAGATGACAGAAAATAATGGCCAGTTCATAATTTATTCCTCATTTTTGTTGTGGATATAATACCTTTATACACTAAACCCACAAAAAAAGTAAGTATTTAATTAAAACCTTCAAGCCAGTTATATCGGGTGACCTAGCATAAAGACCCTAATATAATTAAGGATTTATCTACGATATTATTTATCGTAAAAAATAGTAAAAAATATTGCTTTTACCAGCTATCAGTTGATTTTATATCTGCTTATTTCCCGCCTGCCTAGTCGTAAAAAACTCATACGCTTTTCTAAATTTATCATTACAATAGTGACTTTCTGTCCTTCTCTAAGAAAGTTTTCCGCTATGACCTTATCTCATAAACAGTTACCCGTTGAGTCAGCAACTACAAAAGATGCCTCAGACGAGATTGACCTTCAACAGGCATCAGAGTCTGTTGCTCATACAAATGTGACTGATGAAACTAAGGTCGATGCAACGTCGAGTCCAAATGATGAAACCTATACTCATAGGACTTTGGATAATAGAACCTTGGATAATGAAACCTTAGATAGCGAAACACTAAATAGTGAAGCTTTAAATAATGAAAATTTAACCAAGCTTGAAAGCGACATTGAGCAAGACGGTATCGAGCAAAAAACCCTAGGTGCACAGCCTCCTGAAGCTAAAGTAACGATGGAATCGCTTGGACCGGATGTAGTGGTTGCGAGCGTTGAAACATCGGAACCAGAAACCCAAGTATCTGCCGACATGGAAAAAACAGAAGTTGGCGTGTTAAATGCTGATAATGCAGAAAAGCAAGGTACTGAAAATGGTCAGGAGACGCTAGTCGATGAAGCCACAGTTGAAGCAGAAGATACTAACGATTCTGCGGTGCTGAATACTGCTAGCAAAGCCAGTCATAATGAACCGACAGCAGATGCAACTCATTCTAAGACAGACGAAAACATGTCTGTAGAAAATACGAATGTAGAAAACATCAATGACGCCAACGCTGAGCCAGATACAGATACAGATACAGATACAGATACAGATACAGATACTATGGTAAAGGCGCAAGATAGCGATGATGAGGAAAAGGACGAAGTCAAAGAACAAAAAGAAGCCAAACTAGAGTCTTATAAGCAATTTGTCGCTGAGCAGTTTAACAATCAAAAGGTAGACTATCCAGAAGTACGCGTCAGAATTGAAGCCAATGCGCTGCCCAGCAAAATGTATTTTATCATGAACATACTTTCTGCCATCATCGCCAGTTACGGGTTGGTGACCAATTCAGCCGCTGTCGTCATTGGTGCGATGTTGGTCGCCATGATGTTAGGTCCGATCACAGGAGTGGCGCTAGCGATTATCGACTACCGTGCGCCGCTGTTACGTAAGTCGCTTATTACGGTTATTGCTGGTATCTCACTGGTCGTATTGGTCGGTTTCGTCGTTGGTTGGCTGCACAAAGATCAACCGTTGACGACAGAGATACTATCGCGTACCCAACCCACTTCCATGGACTTAATGATTGCCTTAGCAGGTGGTACTGCTGGTGCTTATGCGATGGTGTCACCGCACTTATCAGTCGCCGTCGTGGGTGTGGCAGTCGCCACGGCCTTAGTGCCACCTCTTGCCGCCAGTGGTATTTTATTTGCCAATAGTGAGATTCAGCTTGGCTTTGGTGCCCTACTGTTAGCCATTACCAACATTATTGCCATCCAATTTACCAATGCGCTTGTCTTGTGGGTTTTAGGCTTCCGCCGTTTGGTGAAGGACGATTATAAATCCAATACTTATCTGACTTTTTTGCAACGTAATGCCGTGACTTTGCTGTTGTTAGCAGGATTGGGTACTTATCTGACTATCAATCTACAAACCAATGCCAAGCAACAAGTCTTTGAAAGCAGTGTCAAAGAGGCGATCAATAGCTACTTTATTGACAAAGGTAATGTACTGACCAACACCCAGTTCGATACGGCGGAAAAAAATCAAATCGTTCGTGCTGTTATTCGCGGTGAGACCACTCCTAGCTCTTACGATGTCCGCCAAATTGAAGCCGCTATTACCCAAGACATGGCGGAAAACTTCCCTGATTACTTACCGATCAAAATACAATTACGCTACTTGCCGGTACAAGTCATTGAATCGGATCCATTGATACAAGACAAACTCGACAAGACCGATGCGGCGATTTTGACCAATTAGCTTTTATACGCTACCAAAACCATTGACTATCTAGAGACGCAGAATAACGCAGCAGTTGTAACTCTTGTACCAAGAGCTTAGGCGTTTGTGCTAAAATCGCTTGCAAAATTATTTAATCCTTTTTTATATTAAAGCCATCTTTAATCCCATCCGTCAGTAAGGAGCCGCTGTGAGCCAGCCATTTCGCTCAGCCGATATTCGTCAAGCTTTTATCGATTTTTTTATAAGCAAGCAGCATACCCCTGTTTCTTCGTCTAGTTTGATTCCACATAATGACCCGACATTGCTGTTTACCAATGCCGGTATGAATCAGTTTAAAGAAACCTTTTTGGGTATGGAACCACGTGACTATACACGTGCGGTGACCTCGCAAAAGTGCGTACGTGCTGGCGGTAAACACAATGATTTGGATAATGTCGGCTATACCGCCCGTCATCATACTTTCTTTGAAATGCTTGGCAACTTCTCCTTTGGTGATTATTTCAAGCAAGCAGGTATTGAATACATTTGGGAGTTTTTGACGTCAGATAAATGGCTAGCGATTGATAAAGACCGCTTGTATGTCACTATCTATGAAACCGATGACGAAGCCTTTGATATTTGGAATAAGAACATCGGTATTCCAAGTGAGCGCATTATCCGTATTGGCGATAATAAAGGCGCGCCTTACGCCTCTGATAACTTTTGGACGATGGGCGACACGGGTCCTTGTGGCCCTTGTACCGAAGTCTTTTATGACCACGGTGCCGATATCGAAGGTGGCTTGCCTGGCACGCCTGAAGAAGATGGCGATCGCTATATTGAGATTTGGAACTGCGTATTTATGCAGTTTAACCGTCAAAAGGACGGTACATTGTTACCACTACCAGCCCCAAGCGTCGATACTGGCATGGGGCTTGAGCGTATTAGTGCCATCATGCAAGGTGTCCATGGCAACTATGAGATCGATTTATTCACTCATTTAATGGATGCAGCAGCTGAGATTTTAGAGATCAATAATGAACAGCAATCATCCTTAAAAGTCATCGCAGATCATATCCGTGCCGTGTCATTCTTAATCGCTGATGGCGTCATGCCAAGTAACGAAGGGCGTGGCTATGTGCTGCGCCGCGTAATTCGCCGCGCGGTACGTCATGGCAATAAGCTGGGCGCTGATAGTGACTTTTTCTACAAGATGGTCGCGCCACTCGTGGCTGAAATGGGCACAGCCTACCCTGAGCTAAAAGACAAACAAAGCGTCATCGAAAACGCCATTCAAAAAGAAGAAGCACAGTTTGCTAAAACCTTGGCGCAAGGTCTGCGTTTGCTTGCCAGCGAACTTGAAGGTCTAAAAGATGGCGATACGCTCTCTGGTGAAGCCGCCTTTAAGCTCTATGATACGTATGGTTTCCCGCTTGATTTGACCGCTGATATCACTCGTGAGCGTGGTATTGCTATTGATGAAACGGAATTTGACGAGCATATGCAAGCACAACGTGAGCGTGCGCGTGATGCTGGCAAATTCGATGTAGATTACAGCAGCGTTATCCAAGTAGAGACGCCAACGACATTCATCGGCTATGAGCAGCTTGAAGAAGATGGCATGACTGTTGACGCGCTTTATCAAGACGGCAACCCAACAGATATTTTGACGGAAGGTATGGAAGGCGTTGTGGTACTTGATCGCACACCATTTTACGCTGAAGGTGGTGGTCAAGTGGGTGAGCTTGGTGAGATTCGTACCGCATCAGGGGTCTTTGAAGTACAAGATACCAAAAAATCGGGGCAAGCGATTATCCATTATGGTGTTGTGACCATGGGCGACATTAGCACTAAGCAAACCGCTGAAGCACAAGTACTCTCTAGCATCCGTGCGGCCAGTGCCAAAAACCACTCAGCCACGCATCTATTGCATGCAGCGCTAAGAGAAGTATTGGGCGACGCGGTCACGCAAAAAGGCTCATTGGTTTCAAGCGAAGTCTTACGTTTTGATTTCTCTTATGACAAGCCCGTTAGTACTGCTGAAATTAGCCGTATCGAACGTCTCGTCAATGAACAGATTCAAGCCAACACTCCTGCTCGTATTGAAAATATGTCAATTGATGACGCCATGAAAAACGGTGCAATGGCATTATTTGGCGAAAAGTACGGCAGTGATGTTCGTGTACTGACCATGGGTACAGACACTATCGTCGATGGTCAGCGCAAGCCCTTCTCTATCGAACTATGTGGTGGCTTACACGTACAGCGTACTGGTGATATCGGTGTGCTTAAAATTACTAGCGAATCAGGTATTGCAGCTGGTATCCGCCGTATTGAAGCCGTCACTGGCATGAATGCGGTCAAAAACATTCAGCAAAGCGAACAACAATTGAGCGAGCTTGCCAGTCAGCTTAAAGTAAAACGCCCTGAAGTCGCTCAGCGTGTCCGTACCATGGCAGATAAGCAACGTGACCTAGAAAAACAACTAGAGCGCTTGCAGCAAAAAATAGCCAGTGCCCAAGCAGCCAACCTACTCGATGACGTGCAGACTATCGCAGGTACGCCAGTTCTTATCAGCATGTTAAGCGGTGTCGATGGCAAATCAATTCGTACACTGATGGACGATATCAAATCAAAGCTACCTGATAGCGTGATTGTGTTGATTGGTGATAAAGACGAGCAATTGGCATTAGCTGCAAGTGTGGCAAAGTCTGTCACTGCTAAAGTGAAAGCCGGTGACATCATTCGTCATTTGGCGGGTGAGCTGGGCGGTAAAGGCGGCGGTAAGCCTGACTACGCACAAGGCGGCGCACCGAAATCTGGTAACAGTGCAGCGGTTATCAATGCGCTACCTGCTTGGATTGAAGCCCAGCTTAGCTAAGTTGGCAAAAACACGGAGCTTCACGCTGATCTATAACGCATAGAATACGTGATTGGTTATAACCATTATAACCAATCGCCATATATCTAAGTAGTACTGAGACTTAAAGTTACGCTGTAGATATGGTATAAAGGTCGACGTTTGAAGATATTACTCATTCACTGAGGTTGAAGCAAATACCACTATATGAATGAAAGACATAGGGCGTAACTCTTATAATCTGGCTTTATCTATATAAACATTGACGAGTATCATGTTGACTCTTATCGATGATAATAAAAGGTCATTATTGAATAATAGGTAGATTTTTATGGCGTTAATAGTACAGAAGTATGGCGGCACCTCGATGGGCAGTATCGACCGCATCAAAAACGTCGCGAAACGAGTCAAACGCTGGCATGACAATGGTCATCAAGTGGTTGTCGTGGTCTCTGCAATGAGCGGCGAAACCAACCGTTTGATTGATCTGGCCCGCCAAATTAGCTCTCAGCCTGACCCTCGTGAATACGATCAAATGGTCTCAACGGGTGAGCAGGTTTCTATCTCACTGCTGGCCATGGCGATTAAAGAGCTTGGTATTGGCGCCCGTTCATTTACTGGTCGTCAAGTGCCGATCAAAACTGATAGCTCGCACAACAAAGCGCGTATCGAAAGTATCGACGACAAAAACATACGCGAACAGCTAGATGCTGGCAATATCGTCATTGTGGCAGGCTTTCAAGGTATCGACGACGAAGGCAATGCAACCACACTAGGGCGCGGCGGCTCTGATACGACAGGCGTTGCGATTGCAGCGGCTTTAGGTGCTGATGAGTGTCAGATTTATACCGACGTCGATGGCGTCTATACCACTGATCCACGCGTTACCTCAAAAGCCAAAAAGCTTGAAAAAATCACCTTTGAAGAAATGCTTGAGATGGCCAGTCTTGGTTCTAAAATTCTACAGATTCGTTCGGTAGAATTCGCTGGTAAGTACGGCGTGCCACTGCGTGTACTCTCTAGCTTTGATGAAAACACCGACGGCAGCTTTGACCAAGAGTTTCAAGACAACGTGGGCACCCTAATTACGATAGACGAAGGAGACAATATGGAACAGGCAATCATCTCAGGTATCGCGTTCAATAGAGACGAAGCAAAAATCTTAGTACGCGGCGTTCCTGACCACCCTGGTATCGCTTCTGCTATCTTAAGCCCAATTGGTCGTGCCAATATCGAAATCGATATGATCGTCCAAAACCTTTCGGATAATGGTACCACCGACTTTACCTTCACGGTTAATCGCACTGACTTAGACAAGACGCTAAAAGTGCTCAATGAAGAAGTCAAAAATGAGATTGGTGCCAAAGAGATATCAGGTAACAGCGAAGTTGTTAAAGTCTCATTGGTTGGCGTTGGCATGCGCTCACACGCAGGTGTTGCCAGCCTAATGTTCCAAACCTTAGCCGAAAACAACATCAATATTCAAATGATATCGACCAGCGAAATCAAAGTGTCTGTGCTGATTCAAGACCAACACTTGGAAAAAGCCGTTAAGTCATTACACACCGCATTTGGTCTTGATCGTGAAGACGGTGAAAGCAAAATCGCTGGGCTATAAATGCTATAACGAGCATATGCCAGAGTTAATAGTTATCAATTAAATAGGGTCTTATTAGATCCTATTTTTATTTTTTATTATTGCTCTGGTTCGTATATAGCTAATAGTTTTGTGAAAACCCGTGACAGTATCTGTTATGCCCCCTATAATGGGGCTTTCATTTGGGCTAAATGAATCTACCTATCATTACCGCTATTCGCCTAACTTTAGACATAGTAGCTTGTAAGTTAAATACAAGAGATGTCTAGTGCGATGGTAATGTCCTGCAATTGAGATGTAATCTGATGAGTAATAATCTGTTGATGCGACATAAGGAGTGTGACGCATGTTAATTTTGACACGCCGCGTGGGCGAAACGTTAATGATTGGCGACGAGGTCAGTGTGACTGTCTTGGGCGTTAAAGGCAATCAGGTGCGTATCGGTGTTAATGCACCAAAAGACATTGCCGTACACCGCGAAGAAATTTATCAACGTATTCAGCATGAGCGTTCTGTACAGTCGCAAATGCAGCATCTTGAGCAAGGCAGTTTTGCGCCTTCATTTGATGACGAAGACTATTTCAATCGCTAAGCTATAACAGTTAACGCTTAATCAATAATTATTATTGAATATATATAAGCATTATATTTTTATAAGCAGTGTACACAAATACTGTATTTTTGCTTTTTTAATCTGCTCTGAGGTCATTTATTTATGAGTATCCGCCAATCAGATGTATCGGCTCTACTTAATGGTTTGAATAAAAAAGCCATTGGATTCAATGATGTCATCAGTTTTATTGATGATTTTTATCGCTATGCGCCCGCTCCTTTCGTTAATGGTATGGTGCATAATGCAGCGGGTGAAAATGAAGGTAGTGCGAAGATCTTTGGTTTTGCTAAGCACCATGGTCTGAATCAGTTGGACACGCTAAAGCTATTCGGCGAACACTATGCCAAGGTTCAAGCGACGCCTAACGGTACTGACCACGCCAATATCCGCAACTTTTTACATTGGGGTTGGCAAGGGTTTTTGATGCAAAAAAATCCATTGACCGTTCGCCCTAGTGTTGATACCACTGCACTTTAATTATTTTTGAGCATGCAAAAAAGCCACGCTATTATATAGCGTGGCTTTTTTATTGAGCGACTACTGCTGTGATTAGCGATACTCCTGCTTATTTATCATTATCACAAAACTTATTTATCAAGAAACTTAACCGGCTGAATAGCACCTTTAGGATTGGGCATATTGGGATAATGATGCTCATGCTCCACATCACATTCAGCGCCGACAATGGAGCCATTGTCTTTTACGGGTTTATGAATATAACCGGTACGCTCGGCAGCAGGTAGATGCTCATGCTCCCAGACCATCACTGCTTGCATACAGGTGTCGCGCTGCTCAGCCGTTAATTTTCGACCATCCGGCCATTTGCCAAGCTCAATAGCCATACGAAATTTATCAACCATGTCAGGCGTTAGTGTTGCTAATATTGTTTGCTTGTCCATCTTACTCTCCGCTACTATTTTTTATACGACAACTGCTTTTATTCATCATCCATAATATCATCATCGATATCAAGACTGAATTCTTCGGCATGGACATTCCAGTGTAATTTGGTACGGCAGGCTTCATAAAAATCAAACCCTGGTGGATGCAGTAGCGTCAGCTTATCAGGGTGCTTACGAATATAAAGCCGCTGCTCTTGATCGAGCGGTATGCTTGGTTTGCCATCTGCACTGACCATCGGTTGCGTGCGATTGTCCTCATGGATACGAATACAAACTTCGCTATTACCACTGACCACAATTGGACGGCTGGATAAGGTATGCGGATGCATGGGCACTAAACATATCGCATCCATACTCGGATGGATAATAGGCCCACCACCAGAGAGTGCATAGGCTGTCGAGCCAGTAGGCGTCGCAACAATCAAGCCATCGCTGTGTTGCCTATAGACATCATGGCCATCAATTTTCAATTGAAAATCAATCATATGTACTGACTTACCCGCATGCAATACGATGTCATTGAGCGCCATATCTTCATGGATAATGTTGCGCCCTTCTCGTATCTCCATCGTCAGTAGAAACCGATGATCCAACTGATAATCGCCCATCAATACTTGACGCAATTTAAAAGCAGCTTCATCAGGTTTGACATCGGCCAAAAATCCAAGACGACCACGGTTGACACCCAACACAGGTACGCGATAACGTGCCAGTGCTTCAGCAGCATGCAATATGGAACCATCACCACCGACGACGATGACCAAATCACAAATCTCACCAATCAAGCTACGCTTAACGATTTTGACTTTTTCAATCTCAGTGAGATCCAAGGTTGGTAGATGGGCGGTTTGCATGTCCATTATCAAGGTGAGATTCATCTCATTGATCGTTTGGGCAATCTGCACCAGACTTTGGGTGACGCTGCGCTTGCCTGCGCGCCCCATTAGCCCAATACGCCGAAACGCAGGGTTTTTGATGGCGTGGAACAGCTCTGATTCATGTAAGTGTGGCAATCTTTCGGACTGCGCGGAGTTTTCCATAAAACGACTCGGAATAACAGTAAAGTACAGAGTAATGATAGCGATAAATGAGCGCTTAAACTAGCATGTTTTATCAATTATCGTTGTTAACTGTCGTAATCGACCCCATATATCTACCATTACACGCCCCTTTATAGCGTGTTTACAGCGCTACTGAGCATCAATGCCTATCAAACACAAATTAGCTGCATCAGGCTTCGACAGCCGTCACGCAAACACAGTTGACAATAACCGAGCTTTTGCTAAAGTAGCAGTAATTTATATCATTTTTAATTAAGGACATATGTATGGCCAATCCTATTGTCAGTCGCGCAGAGCTTGCGATCGGCGGTCAGCCGATGACCGTCAAAGGTGTCATCCAAAAGACCAGCTTGTTGCTTGGTTTATCTGCTATCACTGGTATCGGCTTTTTCTTTTATGCGCTGATGGCAGGTCTATCACAAAGCTTTATTACCATGGCAGCCTTTGGTAGTATGTTTGCCGCTTTTGGTCTCGCGATCTTTATCACTTTTAAACCGCAAAAGGCCAAAACCTTTGCCGTCCCTTATGCACTCTTAGAAGGTATCTTCTTAGGCGGCATCTCGCTGTTCTTTATGAGAATGTATCCAAGCGTGCCAGTGACTGCAATGTGTGCAACCTTCGTGACAGCAGCCGTTATGCTAGGGCTATATCGCTCTGGTCTCGTTAAGGTAACGCAGAAATTCCGCTCTATCGTCACCTCAGCGCTTATTGCCATCATGCTCGTTTATGTTGCGCAGTGGGTACTTTCTTTAGCGTTCGGTTCGAGCTTACCTTTCTTATTTGAAGGTGGCGTTATCGCTATTGGCTTCAGTTTGTTCGTGATTGTTATCGCTTCTTTTACGCTATTACTTGATTTTGATAACATTGATCGCGGCGTAGCAGCTGGTATTTCTGAAGACTACGAATGGTTATTTAGTATCGGTATTCTTGCGACGCTAGTATGGATGTATATCGAATTTATGCGTCTGCTCAGCTACCTACAAGACTAATATAAAACCTATCTAATAATAATGACACGTAAAATAAAAAACCGTCTTTTGCTAAAGGCGGTTTTTTTATGGGTGAAACTAGGGTCTGTTGAACATTAAAATGTGGTACTGGCAGTGGCTATTTTTTAGACCATACGCAGTGAAATTTTTGATGCCTAGTCGTTCTAGTTTAGACAATTTCGCCATGTATTGGCAAAAAATAGCCCTGCCCCTGCTTGTATACTTGGGGCTGATACTAAGCGCGTTTTAGACGCAGTGCATTTAATACCACGAATAACGAGCTCAATGACATTCCGATGGCGGCAAGCCAAGGCGGGACATAACCGAACGCGGCAGGCAATAATACGATACTGTTATAAGCCAGTGCCCAGCGGAAATTTTGTTTGATGATACGTTCCGTTTTATCCGCGATACGCTTGGCAGCTGTAATGGCTTCAATCTGTCCATTAAGGATGATGCTGTCACTCGACACCTGCGCCAAATCTGCCGCGCCAGCAATCGAAGTCGACACATCTGCTGCTGCCAACACGGGTGCATCATTAATACCGTCACCAACCATCAGCACGACTGACCCTTGTGCTTGCAGCTGCTGGATATGATTGACCTTATCCGTTGGTGACAGACCATTATATGCCGACTGCATGCCCAAACTCTCCGCCATGACCAGCGCCTGCGGACTGGGATCGCCCGTCAGCATCACAGACTCAATCCCTAAGTCTTTGAGCGTATCCAGCATTGAGCGGGCGTTATCACGCACTTTATCGCTAAAATAAAAACATGCTAGTGCTTGCCATGTGCTTGAGGAGCTTGTTTGACAAGACAACACAACCGCTGAGCTGGCACGATGGCTCAACAAATCAATCGTTAAATCATTGTCTGCATTTGCACCAGTGGCGCTTTTATCCAAAGCAAAATTCATATGACCAATACGATATAGAACGCCATCAATCATGGCTTCTACCCCGCCTGCTGGATAATGCTGCAAGGCTTGAGTGGGTGGCAAATGTAATTGATAAGCGGCAGTCAGTAGCGCATGAGCAATCGGATGGCGACTGCCTACTTCTAAGGCAGCAGCTATGCCTAAAAAACGGTCTTTTTGCAAAGGCAACGCGCTTGAGTCAGCGTTTTCGTTTTGGCTGACTGGTTTTATTAGCTCAATGTTTAGTAAGTTTGGCTTTCCATAAGTCAATGTCCCTGTCTTATCAAAGGCAACATGAGTAATCTCTGCTAAGGTTTGCAGCGTATGACCACGCGTGGTCAAAAATCCATAGCTGGCCAATCGATTGGTGGAGACCGTCAGCGCAATCGGCGTGGCTAGTGACAGCGCGCAAGGACAAGTAGCGACCAATACCGCGACCGTTGCCCAAATGGCTTGGCTTGGATCAACGATGTACCAGCCGATAAATACCAATGCTGACAACACTAAAATCCGCGCCACAAACCAACGAGCCAGCTTATCCGCTTGCTGTGCCAGTTTGGGCTTTTCACTCATGGCACGGTTCATCAGCCGATCAATTAATCCAATCTGACTGTCTTCTGGCAGTGCCGTGACCAGCATCTCAAACGGCTGACTGTCGTTTTGCGCACCGCCGACGATATAGTCACCTTGAGACTTGATGATTAAATCACCCTCACCCGTCAGCAAACTTTGGGAAACGGTCGCAGTTGGACTAAGCAAAATACCATCGCTTATAATCTCAGACCCAGCCTCAACCATGATGATGTCACCCACTTGTAAGCTTTGGGCGGTCACCATTTGTTTTTGTTCTGCGCCATACGCTGGCTTTAATAAACCTGACTTTAATAAATCTGGTTGACGGCTGGTTTGTTGCCAGTCTTGAGCTATACGATTGGTTATTTGATAGACATTGGCGTCCATACTCTGCATAAAATTGGGCGTGTACTTCGTCGGAGCACTTGCCACAGCGCTGATTGGACTTTTAACACCTGTCTCATGAACTGCCTGATTAATAGTACTCGTATCTACTTTATTCAAAGCATTTTGCTGTAACTGCTGCAAAATGAGCGCAGCGTCTCCTTTATTTTCAGCGATTTTTTGTACTAAAACTGGTTCCACCACTACTAGGTCATTGGCCATCGTCGCCGCTTTTAGACGGGCATTATGCTCGATATAACGCCCTGCCAATAAGAAGAAAATAAACATGCTGACCGAATCATAATAGGTCTGACCGTTTCCAGTAATGGTGGCGTACAAACTGGCGAAAAAAGTGACAATCAAGGCGATACTGACCGGTACATCCATATTGACTTGGCGCGCGCGAACTGCCGACCATGCAGACGTAAAGAACGGTATGCCCGCATAAAAGAACACGGGAATACTGACGAATAACGACACCCAACGCAAAAAGTCGCGCTGTAATATCAACATCCCGCTATATTCACCAAAATATAGTGCGACCGCATACATCATTGCTTGCATCGCGCCAAGAGCAGCAATTCCTAGGCGTAGCAGCATCTTGTTATTGTGCTTAGCCAGCATTGCTTCATGGGTGTCTTGACGGTAAGGCTTGGCTTCGTAGCCAATTTCATTGATAACGGCTAGAATACGGCTGATAGGCAGCTTACTCTCGTCCCAAATGACGCGCATACGCTGATTGGTCAAATTGACCTGACACTTACTGATGCCATCAATCTCATAAAGACGCGATTCGATGAGCCATGTACAAGCAGCACAGCGCAAGTTATTAACGGACAATTCCGCCACCGACAGGCCATCTTGAGCATAAACGAACTGTGACTTTATCTCATCATGATCATAGGCTTCGAGGCGCGTCAGCTGGGTGGGAAGGCTTGCGGTACGATTGATTTCAGAGCGATCAAGATAATATTGCTCAAGCCCAGCTTCAACGATGCTTTGAGACGCCAACTGACAACCCATGCAGCACATCTCACGGGATTTACCCAATATATCGGCATAAAATGGCGGCTGCGGCACTGGATCGCCGCAGTGAAAACAATGACCAGCAAGGGGCAGCACCAACCCTTCTGTGATAGAGTTGTCTTCATAATGATGGCTGGGGATTGGCATTGGTGAGGGGGCACTAGACATAATCGCGCTTACTTCCTTTAGACAGGTTTGCTCGAACCCAATTCGCTTTGAGTAAACTTGCTATCATCAAACGTACTTACTTTTACTTAAAACAGCTATTTTAAATAGGTTCGGCACTGCTAGCACAGAGGGAGAATCAACCGCTAATTCATACAAAAAACATCGTTAGAATAATCGTAAATTGTTATCTTATATGGCATACACAGAGCAAATTAAAAGCGCGCTGTGTTTTCGTATAAACATAGCCGTCAACAGATCGATTATACTATAAGCCAGTGCTGTGAGTAGTATAACCCCTCACAGTGTAATCCCAATGAATGCCTGCGTTGATGATGATAGATTGAAAAATTTGTCAATTTGCGTCATTATGAGGCAGTTTTTTATCCCTAAATGGTGCATCATCCGTGCAAAAATATAATTCTAAGCTACCAAACGCCAAGCTCTCTTCGCCATCTACGCCTTCTGTCAGCACGCTACCCTCTCAGCAGCGCGGCTTGGTGTTTAGTAGTATTTTATTAATTGTCATTATTGCTGGCATGGTGCTACTGGCGCTGTATTTGATCAAGCTCGATCGCACCATTACCCACAAGTTCGAAGGTAAGCGTTGGGATATTCCTGCCAAGGTATACTCGCAGCCGCTTGAGCTTTACCAAGGTGCCAATGTCGATAACAGCACGATTAAGACATGGCTTGAGCTGCTTAATTATCAAAGCAATAAGGCGTATGATCGCACTGGTACTTATCGTAAGTCCGGCAATACTTATTTTATCCATACCCGCGGTTTTACCTATAGCTCTAGCGATATAGACACTGAGCAAGTCATCAAAATGACGATTGCCGGTAATAAAATTGAGTCGATTCAAAGCACTTTACCAGCTAAGAGCGGCATTATTCGCCTTGAGCCAGTTAGTATCGGTGGCATTTACCCAGACAGCAATGAAGATCGTATGGTTGTCTCTTTAGATGAGGTGCCACAGCCATTGATTGATGCGTTAATAGCCACAGAAGATCGCGGCTTTTATGAGCATAAAGGGGTGTCGATACGCGGTATCGCTCGTGCGGTCATCAATAACTTCTCTGGTGGCTCTAGACAAGGTGGTTCGACCATCACCCAGCAGCTGATTAAAAACTTCTATCTGAATTCAGATCGCACCCTAAAACGCAAAGCCAATGAAGCCTTGATGGCTGTGCTACTTGAGCTCCATTATAGCAAAGATGAAATTCTGCAAACGTATCTGAACGAAATTTATCTAGGACAAAACGGAAACCGCTCTATCAATGGTTTTGGTTTGGCAGCACAGTTTTATTTCAATCAACCGCTGAACGAGCTGCGTTTAGATCAGCAAGCCTTACTCGTCGGTATGGCAAAAGGCCCAAGTGTCTATAATCCACGTCGCCATCCAAACGATTCAAAAGCACGTCGTAACATTGTTCTTAGCAACATGCTAGAGATGGGTACGCTCAGTCAAGCAGACTATGATAAAGCCATAGAGAGATCGCTGGGTATCGTTGATAAACCCGTCGAAGGCAAAAGCCAGTTTCCTGATTTTCTTGATATCGTCAAACGTGAATTGAATACCGTCTATTATTCTGATGACCTCAAAAACGAAGGTCTGACGATTATTAGTACGCTCGACCCTATTGCCCAACTAGCTGCTGATAAAGCAGTCGATAAAAAACTGGGCGAGCTACGTCGTAGCAGCAGCAAAACCAAAGACTTACAAGGGGCTTTGGTCAGTGCGAACCCAGAGACTGGCGAGCTGGTCTCCGTAGTCGGTAGCGGCAGTGAATTTACCGGCTTTAACCGTGCTGTCGATGCCAAACGTCAAGTCGGTTCTTTGTTAAAGCCGATCATTTATATGACAGCGCTCGAAAGTGGTCGCTATAATTTGGCGAGTTCCGTCGATGATTCACCGATTACGGTCAATCTAAATGACGGTACGAAATGGAATCCAAAAAACTATGATAATCGCGATCATGGTTATGTCCCCTTTACCACCGCTCTGTCTCAGTCTTATAACCAAGCAGCGGTACGCTTAGGCATGGAATTTGGAATCAATACTTTTGCCAAGCAGCTACAGCGTATGGGTATTAAAGAGAAAATATCGCCCTATCCTTCTGCTTTGCTAGGTTCTGTCAATCTAAGCCCTATGGATATGCTTGGTATCTATCAAGTATTTGCTACAGGTGGCTTTCGGACGCCCATTCACAGCATTCGTAGTGTCATTGATGATCGCGGTCGTATTTTACAGCGTACAGGACTTAATACGCAGCGTAGCATTCCACCTGAGACTAACTTTTTGACCAATTACGCGCTACAGCAAGTGGTCGCCAGCGGAACGGCTAAACGAGCACAATCACTTGGTAGTAACCTAAATCTCGCGGGTAAAACAGGCACCACAAACGATTACCGCGATGCTTGGTTTGCTGGTTACAGTGGTAACTATGTCAGCGTGGTTTGGGTCGGTCGTGATGATAACAAACCAATTGGTCTGAGCGGCGGCACGGGTGCATTACCAGTATGGGTCGACTATATGAGTCGCTTAAAGTTAACACCGGTATCGCTGCCTGAGCCTGAAGGTATTGAATGGTTATGGCTTGAAAACAATTCTGGCAAGCTGTCAAATGAGCGCTGTGCTGATGCGCGCTATTTACCAGTGATGTCTGCGCATTTACCCGAAGAAGCCAGCAGTTGCGCCATTGGGTTGTATCAACAAGATAGCGCTCGAGAACAGAGTGCGCAAGGCGCTATCAATCAGCAACGCCGCCGCGAAGGCTTAGACATTCCAAATGGCGAAGCCGTTGATACCGACAACCAAAAT
Source organism: Psychrobacter sp. K31L (assembly GCF_017942195.1). Taxonomy (NCBI): domain Bacteria; kingdom Pseudomonadati; phylum Pseudomonadota; class Gammaproteobacteria; order Moraxellales; family Moraxellaceae; genus Psychrobacter; species Psychrobacter sp. K31L. The sequence goes on from NZ_JAGKSC010000003.1 coordinate 491,903, forward strand.
GATAGTGATACGCAGAACGGTGCTGACACTTGGTACGACCGTGCGGTTGAATGGTTCTAAAATTGTTTTTAAAACTTAAAAGAGGGTTCTAACATGGTGTCATCTATACAGCAGAGCGTATCCGTCAAGCAATACTTTATGCGCGCGGCTAAAAAAACCACGCTAGTGAACTCTGTCCTTGCTGTCAGTGCGCTCGTCAGCATGATGAGCTTGAGCGCCTGTCAGACGGTGCCTAATGCGACGAACACAACGCCTGTTCAAACGGTGCCAGCAACGCGAAATCCAAAAGCACCCTCCTCGGTTACCAGTATAATACCTGCGACTCAAGCACCAATCATTGATAGCAGGGGCTATGACAATGCTAACGAAAACAACTACCCTGTTGACCCTTATACGCCGTCCGAATCATCTGCAGCGACAAACCCATTGACGCAGCAGACCCCAGTATTTACAGAGCCTAACACACCGCCTAGTCCCGTATTTACAACACCCGACGCCGCGATTATTACGCCTTCTCCTGATGACTATATGATATCCGAACCCTCAGTGCCGTCACATAATGAACTGTTGGAGCGCGCGCGCCAAAATTCGCAGCAACGAAGTCAGCAAGTGGCCACTAATAACAGTGATTTGCCAGCATTTCGTAATCTCATGCAAACGGGAATCGGTCAGTTAAAATCAGGAAAATTGACCAGTGCTGAGAGTAGCTTTACCCGTGCCCAGCGACTTGCACCAAAATCCTCGGCGGTATACTTTTACTTGGCACAAGTTGCCCTCAAAAAGAACCAGCCGCGCAAGGCAGAAGCAATGGCGCGCCGTGGTCTTGCCGTCTCGCAAAATGCCAATCGTAGACGGGCACTCTGGCAAGTCATTTTGCAATCAGGACAAGCTCAAAGCAATTCACGCGTAGTCAGCGAAGCAAAGCGAGCATTGCGTTAGTTAGTTAGTTAGTTAGTTAGTTAGTATCTAAATGAGCAGGACTGCATTCACAAGCATCAAAAGTTCGTGACTGTTAAATACTTATAAAAGTTAAAAGAGCCAAGCAAGGCATGCAAACTGTTCACTTTAAGTAAGCTGCTCATTCACTATTTACTCCAAGCTGGGATTTATCCAGAACACCCATTCATTTTTACTCTAGATTAAGGTTATCGTTATGGCATGGCAACAACTGCACTTACAATGTGAAAAAGCAAACGTCGATCTCGCCGAGGCATTGTTACTAGAAGCAGGTGCATTATCAATCGCCTTAGACGACGCAGGGGATCAACCCCTGTTTGAACCATTACCTGGCGAATCACCCTTGTGGGATGAGGTCATTCTGACAGGATTGTTCGATGCCACAACAGACATTGGTAGTCGTCATGCGGTTGAACAGTTAAGTCACGAAATTGGCGCACAGGTACACGCCAGTCGCATTTGGCTAAGTGCGGTAGATGATAAAGACTGGGAACGCGAATGGATGAGCAATTACCACCCTATACCATGTGCCAACAATTTATGGATTGTGCCTAACTGGATAACGCCGCCTAATCCTGAGGCGACCAATATCATTATGGACCCTGGTTTGGCTTTTGGTACTGGTTATCATGCCACCACTCGCCTCTGTCTCGACTGGTTAACAGAGCAAGATCTGACCGATAAAATCGTGATTGACTATGGTTGCGGCTCAGGTATTTTGGGCATTGGGGCGTTGTTGTTGGGGGCACGTCACGTTTATGCTGTCGATATCGACCCACAAGCCGTGCTGGCGACCAACCAAAATGCCGTACGCAATCATGTCGATGATCGCTTGCAAGCATTTTTGCCAGAGGAGTTTACTGATTACTGGAAACAAAACGACGTTAAACCTGTAGAAGTGATGGTCGCCAATATTTTAGCCAAGCCACTGATTGGCTTAGCACCTTACTTTGTTACCTTAATGGCACCAAAAAGTCGTATCGTGTTAGCCGGCTTAATCGAGTCACAAACTGAAGAAGTGACTGCTGCTTATCAGCCTTACTTTGCGCTCGATCCGAAGCACGCTTTTACAGCGCAAGAAGACCAACATTGGCAGCGTTTGTCTGGTACATTTACAGGCTAGCAACATGTAATTACATCTGTTACGATAGAGAGGCAGTCAAATGTTATGTGTTTGACGCCACTCTGTCCTTATCTATCACTCATATATGTATCAAACATTTAACGATGAGTGTTTACTGTGGAAGCCTGAGCGTTGCAGGCAACTATTGGTGAGTGGCTACGCGGTATTGATAACCATACTTTTTTGGATTCGACCCTATGACCACGCCAATAAAAACTCAGTGCCCTCATTGCCAAGCTTGCTTCAAGTTAAAACAAACGCAGTTAAATAAAGTGAATGCAGCCGTCTGCTGCGATCAGTGTCAGCAGAGTTTTTTGGTCAATAGACATCTTATCGTCACCACCGATACGCCACCAAATCCTACAGATAGCACGACAACCAATCCTAATAATAAAAGCAATGCCAAACCATCCAGTAACAAGCAATCTTCAACAGTATTCTCTAATACTTTAATTCATGACGGCTTAATTTATGACGATATGGATATTGAAGAGTCGGATGAGAACAATTTGGAGTATGACTCGTTAGCCAGTATGGATGCTTGGCTAAGTAAAGCAGATAACAGCAGTCATAGCACCTCGATAACCAGTAAGCAGCACAATAATCTTGATAAAAATGACGAATCAGCAGCTCAGGTTGCGCTTAGTTCAGCCGAAGCTAATAATATTCATGCAAATATTGATGATACGACTGACAACGCATGGCTTGAAGATTTGCTCAAAGAGCAAAACAAAAATGATAATACCGTCCAAGAGGATACGGACTTATCACAGCTATTGCTCAGCATGGGTGTGCCCTTCAAAGACGAAGACCGCACGCATGAAGAGCGGGTCAAAAAAATGGAGGCACAAGCAAAATTCACTCCGACACCAGCGCGACGTTCGATTGCCTCGTTATTGTGGACATTAGGCTGCTTGGTCTTGGTGCTACTGCTTTTCGCCCAGTACGTTATTTTTAATTTGGAAACCTTGGTAAAAAATCCTGCTCATGCGGAACGACTACAAACCCTCTGTACAATCGCTGCTTGCAGCCTACCTAGTGCCGACTTGGCTGCCTTGACAGTCACTGAACTCAGTCACAAACCCAGCCAAATTAAAACAACGGGTACTTTTAGTGAGGTAAGTGCGACACTAAACAACCAAAGCGTACAAGCACAGCTCTACCCTAGTGTTAAGGTCAGCGTTTACGGTGCAGATGCCCTCCTCGGAGAGTTTATTGCGGCGCCAGATGATTATCTATTGAGCACCCAAAGCCAAATAGCCGCTGAGAGTCGCAGACAGTTACTGTTTACAATACCCGTTGCCAATGCTCAAATTCGTGAAGTCAGTGTCAGTCCCGTTTATTAAGCAAAACTTTAACAAATAGGACTTCATAAGATGATTTTAGATTAAATGATCTTAGTGATGACATTAGTTTCATGGTATCACCACTAAGATAACGTCTAATCTGTCAGTGCTAGCCGATATTAATTTGTTATAATATTCCTCTAACCCCTATAGTTTGACTCTTTCTAATCCCAAGGACATTATCTTATGGCACCTCATGCACAGCATAATGCCAATCGGTTTGCCCAAAGCTCTGAGCATCTTGCCGATTATAATGACGACAACTATCAGCATTCAATTAACAATTTAGAGCCTTCAGATAACCGTATGAGCCATATCCAGACTCATGAACCCTTACGTGTGAATGTAGAACGCGTGGTACGTCAGTATTTTGTGATGTTGGGTGATGAGATACCTACCGACTTGTATGAGCTTATCTTAAAACAAATCGAAGAGCCGCTACTGTCCGTCGTTCTTGAACAAACGCGAGGCAATCAGACCAAATGCGCGCAAATTTTAGGTCTCAATCGTGGTACGTTACGCAAAAAACTCAAAACTTATAACTTGATGTAGCCTCACCTATATGAGCTTATCGATCGTCATTAACCCTCATTATGTATGGCAGTGTATCGTTCATGACTTTATCCATAGTGATAACGTCTACAGCGAATGCCATTATCACCTTGCCAGACGTTTACGTCAGGCTTTTTTTATGGAAAGTTCTTATGAGTACAGCCCCACTTGCCCTACTGTCGGTCTCCGATAAGTCTAACATCGTTGAATTTGCTCAAGGCCTCATTAAAGCAGGTTTTGCTTTGCTATCGACTGGCGGCACTTATCGACTACTGACAGAGCATAACGTTGCGGTGACCGAAGTATCAGATTACACCGGTTTTCCTGAAATGATGGATGGCCGTGTTAAGACGCTGCATCCTAAAATTCATGGTGGTATTCTAGGGCGCCGTGGCACTGATGATGCTGTTATGAGCGATCATCAAATTGAGCGTATTGATCTAGTCGTGGTAAACCTTTACCCATTCGCAGAAACCATCGCTCGTGCTGATGTAACGATGAACGATGCGATCGAAAATATCGATATCGGTGGTCCTACAATGGTACGCTCTGCTGCCAAAAACCATGCTCACGTTGGTATTATTACTGACCCAGTAGATTACGATCGCGTGCTTACTGCTTTGGGCGATGGCACTAAACTGACCGCTGCTTTACGCTATGATTTGGCAGTTAAAGCCTTTGAGCACACTGCACAATACGATGGTATGATTGCCAACTTCTTAGGTAGCCGAGTCAATGAGACTCAAGAGCCAGAGAACTTTTCACGTACCTTTAACGTGCAGCTAGAAAAGGCCCAAGACCTGCGCTATGGCGAAAACCCACATCAAAACGCGGCTTTTTATACCGAAAACCATCCACTAAAAAGTCAGCAAGCTTCTATTGCCACGGCGAAGCAATTACAAGGTAAAGCACTGTCTTATAACAACATCGCCGATACTGATGCGGCGCTTGAGTGTGTCAAAGCCTTTAATGCCTCTGCCTGTGTCATCGTTAAACACGCCAATCCTTGCGGTGTCGCGGTCGATACCGACCAAGTAGCGGCTTATAACACTGCGTTTAGCACGGATCCTGAATCTTCTTTTGGTGGCATCATTGCCTTTAACCGCCCATTGACCGTTGCTGCTGCAAAAGCGATTATCGACAATCAGTTTGTAGAAGTGATTATTGCACCTAGTATCGAAGATGGTGTGCTTGAGGCGACTGCTGCTAAGAAAAACGTGCGTGTATTGGTATGTGGCGAGCTACCAACGCCTGAGCAGCGCGAAAGCCAGCTCGACTATAAGCGTGTTAACGGTGGGCTGCTCGTACAAGAGCAAGATCTGGGTTTGATTACTGCCAACGACCTAAGAATCGTCACGGACGTGCAACCAACTGAAGCGCAGATTGCTGATTTACTATTCAGCTGGAACGTCGCAAAATACGTCAAATCTAATGCCATCGTTTATGCTAAAGGTCAACGCACTATTGGTGTTGGCGCTGGTCAAATGAGCCGCGTCAACTCAGCACGTATCGCCGCTATCAAAGCTGAACATGCTGGCTTGGCCACAGAAGGCGCTGTTATGGCCTCAGATGCCTTCTTCCCGTTCCGTGATGGCATTGATAATGCTGCTGAAGTAGGTATCTCGGCGATTATCCAGCCGGGCGGCTCTATGCGTGATGACGAAACCATTGCTGCGGCGAATGAGCATGGTATCGCAATGGTATTTACAGGTATGCGTCATTTCCGCCATTAAACTGTGTCTTATCACTTTGAAAACTGGCATTAACAGCCGTATTGAATTGTATATCGCTGTTAATGCTACATTCTTAGGATAAAAGCAATGTCCATTAAAAAAGCCACTATAAATAGTGGCTTTTTTATACGTCAAATTTAATAAAAGTATTTAGAAAAAACGATTTAGCAATTAGGTCATATTTCCCTTAATACTCTTATTTCAACACCTCTATCTCTAGCGCCCTTGCGCATTGGCCATATTAGTCTCATTGATCTCGACTTTATATACTAAACGTAGATACTCTAAGTAATCTTGTAGCTGATCTTGACCCAAGTTATCACGGATAATGGAGGCAGTTTGCGCGCGTTGCATATCAGACAGTGGTGACTGTTGCTCGGTCTTGATACGATCACCGACCAATAACGTCGCACCCATCTCTGTTTCGCTCGCAATCGCAACGACACCATTATTGGCCGCTTGCTGACTAAACGCCAAACCTCGCTCTTTTTCTGTCAATCGTGTGGTTTGACGGTTTATTTCACCTAGGGCTTGAAAACTGACTGGTTGTTTAGCAATATCTGCCGTTGTTTTAATGCCAGTCGCCAGTTTCTTAGCATCTTTTAATGCCAATGCCGTGGCTTTTTGCTGACGTAATGTCTGTGTGATTCGTGGCGTAGCCGCTGCTAAAGCAAGTGTTTTAGTAGGACGATAATTGCTTGGCTGTACCCATACCGTGCCATTACCAACTTCAATACCGGCGGTAACCGCTTGGTCTTGAATCGTAAACTCATCAAAGGCTTGCTTAATAACTGCTGGTTGCGACAATGCTGACTGATTATTTTCTTTACGATAATCCTTGAGACGTTTTAGCGTCACATTCTCTTGTTGAGCGATATCTTCGATACTAAAACCATCTGCTGCCAAGTCGTTAATCGCAGTCACTTTATCGGCATACATCTCCTGACGCTTATATTCTTTTGCTTTAGCGGTTAGCTCATCACGCATATTCTCTAAGCTTGGGATTTTCTTGCCATTGTCTTCAGTTACCGTAAATATCTGATAACCAAAGCTGGTCTTAACTGGTGCGCTCACATCGCCGACACTCAGCCCTTCCAGAGCTTTCTCAACTGCTGCTGCGTCATTACCAAACACAGAAGGGTTAAAGCGGCCGATATCGCCACCCGTCTCTCCTGATGGGTCATCTGACTGTGTTTTAGCAAGCTTGCCAAAAGCCTCGCCTTTGTCCAAACGGGCTTTCACTTTGTCTGCGCGAGCTTTTGCATCTTTACCTGTTAATAAAATTTGACTGATTTTGCGCTCATCGACTACAGCCAGCTGCTGCTTATAGGCTTCATATTGCTGCTGCAAATCTTTTGTTGTGACATCAGTCACTGGAACGGTCTGAGGACTCAATTGCAGATAAGCCAAGTCTACCATTGCCGCGCTTTTTAGCGTGTCTTTATTGGCATCATAGTAAGCTTGTATATCGTTTTTGCTCAGCTTCACTTGCTCTTGGTAATCCTGCCAATTAAAGCGATGCAACCAAATATTGCGCGACTCTAGCTGCAGATCGATCAACTGACTGACCGCTTGCATTGGATACACTGCTGTACCAACGATACTGGCATTGAGCTGATCAAGACTTAACTGGTTACGAAATTCTGTAAATAGCTGGTCTTTGGTCATGCCGCGCTGACGCAAAAAGTTTGAAAACTGGTCATTTGAAAAGTTACCATCAGCATCCTGAAAAACTTCTTCTTGACGCAGCAGACGATTGATCGTGTCATCAGACACTGTCATACCAAGCTTACCAGCCTGTTGCTCTAACAACGTCCGATCGATCAAACCCTTTAGCACCTGCTCATGCAACACATCTTCATTTAATAAGCTGGCATCATCAATTTGCTCTAATGTCTCAGTACGCCGGTTATTGACAGCAGTCTGATACTCTGATAATCCGACACTTGCCTCACCTACCTGTGCAATTTGGTTGGGATCAACGCCACCACCAAAGTAGCTTTCGACACCCAAGAGAGCGAGCGGCGATAGGCATAAAATCAATAAAATGCGACCTGGCCAGCTTTTTAAGAAATCGCGCAATTTATCCATAGTTATCTCTGCTTTATTAACCTATATTGATGAAAAACCATTGTAATACTATTATTAATATCAATGCTATCTAAGCCGGCAATGGTAAGAAGAAGAACATGTGCATTTTATAGAGGAATATAGGGCTGAGTGAAAAAGCCTTACTCAAACAACACATCTATCGCGCGCCCTATGATACGTGATTTTTACAGTAGACTCAAAATATTCACGTGGTACGATACAAACTATGGCTACAAAAAAAGCACCTAATATTTAGGTGCTTTTTTGCTGCTTCGCTTAGCGCTTAGAATGTGCGCTAAACTATCAGCGACCATCTATTATTTTACTGCCAACAAACGCTGTTTTATTCGTCTTGCGAGTCATTATGCAGCGCTTGTCTATAATAGAGTAACTTCAAGATAACGGCTTAGTTTAAGCGCTCTTTTAAGTTTTTACCGGCTTTGAAGCTTGGTACTTTGCTTGCTGGGATGCTAAGTTCTTCACCAGTCTTAGGGTTACGGCCAGTACGGGCTTTACGATCTTTTACGCTAAAGGTACCAAAGCCAACTAGTGAGATGCTATCGCCAGCTTCTAAAGCTTCGCCAACACTTTCCATAACGGCATTCAAGGCATCACCAGCTTGAGTCTTATTTAGACCACTTTTGTCTGCGATGCTATCAATCAATTCTGACTTATTCATAAAATTTCCTTCAAGTTTAAGGGGGGTAATAAACGCTCACGCCAAGCATTGTAACGCTCTCATAGCACTTACGCAATAAAAACTACCTGACTGGCGTATTAACAGGTTTCGCTTTGTTATCGTCTTTATATCAAGGCAGCATAAGGAGCGCAAGCGATTTTACATATTTTTGTGCCATGTACTACGTATTTGACACCCAATGTTACGCAAAACATCTGCAACGTCTATACAAGCCAACTACTTTAGCTCAAAACACCCTCTTCATGTCTCTTTAGGCTTTGAAAACCGTGGTCAGTTGGTGTCTGTGCATTGCCAGTCATAAATAGTGGTGTCTTTATCGACTGCTAAATTGTACTGTAATAATTTTGCTACTGACAGAAACTAGCGTTACTTTTTATTATAAAGGCGTTACTATAAGCAAAATATCACTGCAAATTTTTAGTAAAAATCAACTTGAGTTGATTCGATAACTTTAATTTTAATTTGCTAAATAAAAAACGGATTATTTACATGAAGCGTTCTACGTTGTCTCACTCTTTTCTTAATATTATTCTGGTGTTCATTGAGTCGGCTCTGACACTACTGTTACGTTTAGATCCCGAGCTACGTAAAGCCGCTTATCCGCTTGCCAAGCAAGGCACCGTCGTTGCACTTCGCCTATACTTACCACATGTAGAAATTTTTGCCACCTTTAGTACCAAAGGCGTGTTATTAGATGCTCAGCTACCTATTGGCCGTAGTGAGCCGGATGTGGTTATCAATGCTTACAGTATCCAAGTCATCAATGCAATCACCACTCACGATAGCGAAACAACCGAAAAATTACAAATGCGCGGTGAGTCAGTACAAGTGCAATTGGTTAAGCAATTTATCATGCAGCTTGGTCTCGGTAACTTGATTCAGGGTTTGATCAAAAAGATAAAAGGCGGCAAAGGTAAGTCTAAGCCTACTGACGCGGAAATGGCCGAAAAGAAGGACAATTATAAGCTCCGTATCAAAGAGCAACAGACACAAATCAGTACATTGACGACTAAAAACCGTGAGCTTGAAACCACGGTAAAAGAGTTGCAGAGTAAACAGAAGACATTAATGACTGTGACTATTATGGCGCTTGTCATTATGATTGGCTCAGTCATAGCACTATTGATGAACTAGTTTTTGTTAATGATGGTAATGTTTATTGATAAACATACTTATTCATAAATAATAGTGCATCTGTTAGGCGATTACTTTAATGACCATTAAGCGTTTGATAGCTTCAATAAGCTACCAAACGCTTTTTTATCGCTTTAATTTACTCATTGTGAATTCGAAACAAATCTAAAATGGATGCAGATATTTTACGATATGCGCTCTGAAGCCCTTCTACACCGCATCTCAACCACCATTGTTTTTATCAATCATAGTAATCAATTGGATTAACCATTCAACCACACTTTAATCTTGACTAAATTACTCGGGATTAAGTATAATTACTCTATCGTTGCACACATCGGGTTCACCATCTGTTGTTTAATAGCGATAAGACACACTTAGTTGATAGATAATTAACAGAGGCAAAAGTTCGCTTTTACCAAAACTACTTGACTAAGATCGTTGTTAAATACACTTATAACTGAGAAGTTGGGAGATAACACATGCGTTTGACTACTCGAGGCAGATATGCCGTTACTGCATTATTAGATCTGGCGTTACAGACTAGCCAACAAGAGACAGCGGTATCGCTATCCGATATTGCTAAGCGGCAATCCATATCTATCTCTTATCTCGAACAGTTATTTTCTAAGCTTCGTAAACGTGGTTTAGTCACGAGCATCCGCGGTGCAGCAGGTGGCTATCACTTGGCCAAGCCATTGCACGAAATTGATGTGATGAGCATTATCTCCGCTGTCGATGAATCTGTGAATGCGATGCAGTGCGAAGGACGCGGTGATTGCCAAGGTGGTACAATGTGCTTAACCCATGATTTATGGTGTGCATTGTCCAATCATATCGAACAGTACTTGAAAAATATAACATTAGCGCAATTATTAGACATGGAAAACGTGCAGTCAGTCTCAGACCGTCAGCAGACCGTTACCAAAGATATTTCAATAAAAGACATCAATACTATTACCCTATCGACCAGCGAGGCAAACCCAGCATGAGCCAACATAACAACCTTATATACTTAGATTATGCCGCCACCACCCCAGTTGCTAAGTCAGTTGCAGCTAAGATGAGCGAATATCTGACGGTAGATGGCATCTTTGGTAATCCTGCCTCGCGCTCGCATGGCTACGGCTGGCAAGCAGAAGAAGCAGTAGAAACAGCGCGTCAGCAAGTGGCAGAAGTCATCAACGCTGATCCACGCGAAATCGTCTTTACTTCTGGTGCGACTGAGTCTGATAACCTAGCAATTAAAGGTGCCGCACACTTCTACCAGTCTCGCGGTAAACATATCATTACCAGTAAAATCGAACACAAAGCCGTATTAGATACTTGCCGCGAGCTTGAGCAAGAAGGCTTCGAGATTACGTATCTTGAGCCGCAGCCAAGTACTGGTCTTATTTTTCCAGAACAAGTCAAAGAAGCGCTACGCGATGATACGATTTTAGTATCACTGATGATGGTAAACAACGAGCTTGGTACGATTACTGATGTAGCCGCTATTGGCGAAATCACTCGTGAAGCTGGTGTTATATTTCATGTTGATGGTGCACAATCTGTTGGTAAAGTTCTTATCGACACGCAAGAGATGAAAATCGACTTAATGAGTTTTTCAGGTCATAAAGCATATGGTCCTAAAGGCATTGGTGCCTTGTTTGTTAGTCGTAAGCCACGTGTTCGCCTAAAAGCTGAGCAACATGGCGGTGGTCACGAGCGCGGAATGCGTTCAGGTACACTACCGACGCACCAAATCGTTGGTCTTGGCGCAGCATTTGCCTTAGCCAATGATAGCTACAGAGAAGACAATGCCCATGCAGCCAAACTGCGCCAAAAACTGTGGGATGGTCTACAAGATATCGAAGAGATCTACCTAAACGGTGATTTAGAGCATAGCGTTCCTAACATTGTGAACATCAGCTTTAACTTCGTCGAAGGTGAATCACTAATGATGTCCCTTAAAGACTTGGCTGTATCATCAGGCTCAGCTTGTACGTCAGCGACACTTGAGCCGTCATATGTACTACGTGCTATCGGTCGTCCAGACGAATTGGCACACAGCTCTATTCGCTTTAGCTTCGGTCGCTACACCACTGAAGAAAACGTCGATACGATTATTAAGCAAATGCACGAAGCCGTTGATAAACTACGTGCCCTATCACCACTTTGGGACATGTACCAAGAAGGTGTTGATTTAGATTCAGTCGAGTGGGCTGAGCACTAAATTTAAGTATATATAGCGATATAAACATCAAATAGATTTATTAAACGATTGATCAGACAGTTATAAATACCATTTTTATTAACTAAATGTTTGACCCCAATTATCGATGAGTGGGTAGTGTTTCAACTTTCAGAAGCCACTGCTCATCATCTAACTAGGAGAAAACCCCATGGCCTATAGTGACCAAGTTATTGATCATTACGAAAACCCACGCAACGTCGGCAATCTTGACAAAAATGCCAAAAACGTTGGTACTGGTATGGTTGGTGCCCCAGCTTGTGGCGATGTGATGCGTCTACAAATCCAAGTCGATGATAACGGTATCATCGAAGATGCACGCTTCAAAACTTACGGCTGTGGTTCAGCAATTGCCTCAAGCTCGCTCGTTACTGAGTGGCTAAAAGGTAAGAGCTTGGATCAAGCTGGTGAAATTAAGAACAGTCACATTGCTGAAGAATTGGCATTACCACCAGTAAAAGTGCATTGCTCTGTACTTGCAGAAGATGCTATCAAAGCTGCTATTAGCGACTATAAAGATAAGCACGGCGCAGCAGCAGTAACCGAAGAAGCTGTTATCTAAGGCTAAACCTACTGGCCTATGCGCTGCGTAGAATTAGCAGTGCTAAGTAGCAACACGTTAAACAGCTACTGATGCTAAAAAGGTGACAATGACACTTATGTAATTGTCACCTTTTATTTTCTAATAGCCGCTAGGGCGTGTCATTAATTAGATTGTGAGTCTTAAAATGAGAAAAATTGTAGATAAACAAGGAAGAAATTGTTGTTAATATGAACATATTGACAAGATTTCTGACGATGTTTAGCAAAATTTAGCCATTTTAAGTCCACTAAATGTATTAATGTGCTAATTGATGACACGCCATATCATATTATTTTGGCAAACTTGTGATTCCAGTTGCCAGTCTATACAGATTTTTTATTGATACTTATAATTAATAGTCAATGGGAGTTGGCATGATTGAAATGACAGAACGCGCCGCTCAGCATGTTCGGGATTTTTTGGACAATCGCGGTAAAGGTGAAGGCATTCGAGTGGGTATCCGCACAGCGGGTTGCTCAGGTTTGGCTTACGTTTTAGAGTTCGTAGATACCCCTGACGAAAATGACACGCGTTATGAAAGCCGTGATGTCAGTATTTTTATTGATCCTAAAAGCTTGGTCTATTTAGATGGTTTATTGATGGACTATGAAAAAGAAGGATTGAACGAAGGCTTTAAGTTCACTAACCCCAACCAAAAAGGCGAATGTGGTTGTGGTGAGTCATTTACCGTTTAGTGATTCAATGGCTTAAGGTTGCTGACTTTGCTTTTAAGCGATGATAAAAGAATGCTGCCACAATTAAGTCAGTGTGGCCGACCAAATAGCAAACCTATTCTGATATTGACAACACTTTAAAAATAAATAGAAAAAGCAAGGCGTATGATATGACAGATATTACTCAAGAAGCACAGTTTGATAACTTTTTTGCCCTATTTGAGCAGCCTGTACAATTTGACGTCAATCAAAGTAGTCTCGATCAACATCTACGTCTGCTACAAAAACGTTATCACCCTGACAATGTCGCCAAGAACTTGGCAGACGCCGCACAAGCGCAACAGCAGTCTGAGCAAGCGTCAGCATTGATTAACCAAGCTTATCAAGCGTTGAGTGCACCTGATAGCCGTGCGAGCTATCTGTTAGATATGGCAGGACAAGCACAGAACCTAGAACACTCAATCGCAGATTTAGACTTTTTAGAAGATGCGATGCAGATGCGTATCGAATTAGATGAAGCGATTGAAGACAAAGATCGCCCAACCTTACAGCAATTACATCCGCAGATTACCGAACGTTTGACGAAACAGTCTAAGCGTTTTAGTGACGCGTACCAAAGCAAGGACTGGCAAACGGCGATTGATGCGACGCAAAAACTGAAATTCTTGGTCAAGTTAAATGCTGACGTGACGACAGGGCTTGATGAGGTCGCGACGTCTGAACATTCAGATGATGATGATTTATACGTTTAGATAATGAATATTTAAACGCTTGTATTATTAATAATGTATACACGCTTTTCTAATTTATTGCTCTTATTTAAATCTGTATTTTAAAACGATAGTTAAAATAGTCCCAACGATATCGTATAATCCCTTATTTTAAGCGCTATTAAACGCTACTCTCTTCTATGTTAGAAAAGAATCGCAGCCGTTGACTGTCATAGCGCCTATGTTGTATTTGCCTCATTTCACTTATTCATTTTATCTTTGAGTTATCTTATGTCTTTATTGCAAATTGCCGAACCTAATCAAAGTGCCCAACCCCATCAGCATCGTTTTGGCCTAGGGATTGATCTTGGTACCACGCGCTCATTGGTCGCTGTGGTGCGCTCAGGCAAGGCGCAAGTGTTAGAAGCAGGCGCAGCTAACGATACTCTATTACCCTCTGTGGTCTATTATCCAAGCACAGGCAACCCGCTTGTCGGCTACGATGCCCTAGCCCACTTGGCGGATGATCCAAAAAATACGATCGTCTCGGCTAAGCGCTTTATGGGTCGTAGCCAAGCTGATATCAAATTCTCTCATCCTTATGAATTAAGTGGCAGCAAAGACGATATGCCAGCATTCGTGACTGCTCAAGGCGAAGTCTCGCCTGTTGAGGTATCAGCGCGGATATTGGCAACGCTTGAGCAACGTGCAGCCACTGCATTGCCTGCAGACAGTATTGAAGGTGCGGTGATTACCGTTCCCGCTTACTTCGATGAAGCTCAGCGTCAAGCGACCAAAGATGCCGCCCAAGCAGCCGGTATCAATGTGCTGCGTCTATTAAATGAGCCTACCGCTGCGGCAGTCGCCTATGGTCTCGACCAAGCTACGCAAAATGGTGATAAAGAAAGCTATTACTTAATTTATGATTTGGGTGGTGGTACTTTTGACGTTTCTATCTTGAAGCTAAATGATGGCGTCTTTGAAGTATTGGCAACTGGCGGTAACAGTGCGTTAGGTGGTGATGATATCGATCGTCTGATAACCAATTGGCTTATCAAACAATTAAACATTGATCCTAAAGATGTGAGTCGTCATGACAAGTCAATACTGGCGCAACAAGCCAAAGCTTATAAGCAGGCATTGACTGACGATGAACAAGTTAATATCGATATCACTGTGAATGAGCAGGCCTATCAAGGTGTGTTTCGCCGTGAAGATTTGCTGGCTATTACAGAACCTGTTAGCCGCCGCACGATAAGCGTCTGCGAACAAGTGCTACGTGATGCCAAGCTATCTACCTCAGACCTAGATGAGGTTATCTTAGTCGGTGGCTCTACTCGTATGCCTGCTGTGCAGCAAGTTGTCACTGAATTTTTTGCCAAGCAGCCGCTGTGTCGTCTGAATCCAGATGAAGTGGTTGCTTTGGGCGCAGCACAGACAGCGCATCAGTTGGTCAACGGTGATAGCGACAATAACTTATTATTGTTGGACGTAACGCCATTATCGCTCGGTCTTGAGACCATGGGCGGCTTAGTTGAAGTACTGATTCCACGTAATACGCCTATCCCAGTCAAAAAACGCCAAGTATTTACCACGTACCAAGATGGTCAAACAGGCATGGTGATTCATGTGGTACAAGGTGAGCGCGAGACGGTGGACAACTGCCGCTCATTGGGACGTTTTGAGTTATATGGCATTCCATCGATGAAAGCTGGGTTTGCCCGTATCGAAGTGACCTTTAGTATTGATGCCAATGGTCAGCTAACTGTCAGTGCGCAAGAGACCACCACCAAAACAGAAAGTAAGATTGAGATTGTGCCTTCTTACGGTTTATCTGACGAGCAAAAAGAGCAATTACTGGTGGCTGGATTTAAGTATGCAGAGGAAGATAAGAACGCACGCTCTTTAATCGAAACAAAAGTAGAAGCAGAGCGTGAAGTACTGGCTCTACAATCTGCACTCAATGAGTTTTCAACATTACTATCCTCTGAAGAACAAAGCATTTTAGCAGAGCAAATCAAAGCTCTAGCAGCCGCACTCGACACTAATGACTTGAGCTTTATCGAAACTAAGCAGGCTCAGCTCAAGCCTCATAGCGATGCCTTTGCTGCCCGTATTATGAATCAAAGCGTCAAAGCCAGCATGGCAGGTACGAATGCCCAAGATTGGTAGCAGATACGTTTAAGAATGCGGCTTAGCGACCATACTAAGCTCATCTCTTATATTTTTATTTTTTTAATTGATTAGCACTGGAAAGACGATTTATGCCAAAAATTACCGTATTACCGCATCATGAAATTTGCCCTGAAGGCGCCGAAGTCGAGCTAGAAGCTGGTAGCAACCTATGTAAGGCGCTAATAGAAAAAGGCATTAAAATTGAACATGCATGTGAGATGTCAAAAGCTTGCACTACGTGTCATGTGGTCGTTCGCAAAGGCTTTAATAGTTTAGATGAGATGGACGACATTGAGGCCGATTTATTAGATCGTGCTTGGGGCTTAGAGCCTGACTCACGCCTATCTTGTCAGGTTATGCTCGATGATGAGGATTTAACCATCGAGGTTCCTAAATATACGCTCAACCATGCCAAAGAAAACCATTAAACAACCTATCTTACTGTTATGTTAAAAAAGCCAGCTATCGTCATGATAGCTGGCTTTTTTGTGCTCAATATTATAGATATTGCTTTTAGACAATTATTTATGACCATTATTGTCACGTTTGCATTCTGCTGCTATATCAATTGCCAACTTTTCTTCTTCTTGTTCAACCCGCTCAAGCGCAAAATTTAAGCGCGCCCTGATATCTTGATAATCATTATCTTTCATATCTTTAAAGTTCAAATGCAAGTTGAAACCTGGCAGCGTGTGATCAACCCATTTAGAGAGATGACCCTTATCGGCATCAGGATCAAGCACTTGCCAAGCATTTACTTGATCATCAAAGCCTTTTAGCTGAAATGCACCAGCGTGCTGACACTCATAATTATGGCAGACGTAGTCGTAGGTACTCTCACTAACTAATATTTCATCTTTACCAGCACTCGCTTCAAGTCTTGCTGCTAAATTGGCCTCTTTACCGATCAAGGTATAGCTGAGACGATTGTTGCTGCCAAAATTACCAACATGGCAGTAACCTGTCGTAATTCCAATGCGTATGTACAGTCCTTCAAAACCCATGAGCCGCCATTTTTGTCTTAAAGTGCGCATCTCACGACGCATATCTATCGCCATTGCGATACAGTCTAGCGCGTCTTGGCGAGCACCGCGGCTCTTTGGTTCACCAAAAAAACACACCATGCCATCGCCAATGAACTTATCAAGCACGGCGCCATGTTTATTGGCTATCAACGTCATACAGTGCATATAAGTATTTAAAATATCAGCCAAATTATCAGCGCTCAAACTATCGGACAATTCGGTAAAACCAACGATGTCTGAGAACATAATCGTCAGCTTAGCACGCTTATTAGAAACGATGACTGGGCTATCAGATTTGACAATAGGTTCCCAAATTTGCGGTGGTATGAAGCGTGTTAACTTATTAATAACGGAGACCATCCTGCTTAGACGCCCGACTGCCTGATGAGCACGCGTTTCATAACCGACATATTCTTGATACATATACTGAAACTGACACAGAATAACCGCCATACTTGCCAATAATACTATTGGTGTTGTCCAGCCTTCATAGCAATCTATCTCAGCTATGGCCAAAGTGACACTAACATAATAAAAAACAATGACCGTTATGATTGAGCTGGCGATCAGCTTTAAATTATTTTCAGAGCCACTAATGATAATCCTAAGACCTATGAGCGCAGCTAAACTCAGCGAAATAATGATGCAGAACTGTACTGATCCAATGACCGCAGACAATAAAATAATGACAATATTAGACGTCCAAAAACTTTTTGGGCGACGATAATTGTAGATTAGTATCATTAAACTTGGCAGACAAACAACAACCAGAAGTGCCATTGAGGTAGATCTAAACTCAAAATGTAACGCGAGGAGTATGACCGTGAGAATTAAGACGAAGACTTCTGGATAGTCAAATCGATAGACCCCTTCATTTTTTGACGGGCGATTTGGTCTCAGCGTGTCTAAAAAAGGCATATAAAGTGTTCGCTTAAACAAAACAGGTGATCGGAAAGCCTATAAGGCTAAGAAGTTAGCACAAGGCATCAACTACCTCTATTATCAAGTCAGATGTTAGTCAGTTAATCACTATATCATAACTGATATTATACTTTTTAAATATGTTAAAAACTATGTCATAGATAACCAAAAGTATACCACCCATCACTTATTTTACCTTAAAGCTATTTTAAATCGGGATTATGGCACTTGTTTTGCCGACGATGCTTGATCAGCCAACCGATGATAATAACAACAGCCAGTATGCCAAACCCTTTAGAGTAAGGGGCTAATGCGCCTTCGATGACCTCATAGTTTTGTCCGAGATAATATCCTGCTAATGTTAATACGGTAGTCCAAATACTGGCACCTAACGCTGTCAATACTAAAAAAGGTAATAGCGGCATCTTGTTCATGCCAGCAGGGATAGAGATGAGCGAGCGAACGCCAGGCACCATACGCCCAAAGAACACGGCTGTTTTTCCGTGTTTATCAAACCAATCATTCGCAGAGGTAACGTCATCGGGTTTAACGAAAACATATTTGCCATATTTTTGGGTAAACGCGACCAAACGTTCTTTATCAAATACACGACCTAAATAATATAAGGGCAACGCGCCAAGTGAGGCACCTAGTGTACCGGCGACAATAACCAGCATTAAATTTAAGTCGCCTTTTGACGCGGCAAAACCGGCCGCTGGCATAATGACTTCAGAAGGTATTGGCGGGAATACGTTTTCGGCAAACATGGCAAACACAATACCAAAGTAGCCAAACTTTGCCATAATACTGAGTACCCATTTGCTGATTTGATTAAAAATGACTGCCTCCCCTTATTAAAACTATAGACGATTTGTTTTTCTAATTTTGAGTAAACCTAAAAATGTAACTATCCAAACACTGCTATTAGTCTTAACCTAACTTATGTCAAAACATCCTGTTTTATGCTATTTATAGCACTTGCACTATGGTAACGATTAGACAAATCCTATGACCAGTAATTCGCCTATTTCAATGACATCCAGATGGATCTCCTTAGCGTGCGCGTTAGGGGTCTTTGCTCTTCTGTACTCATTGACTAATATCTATGCGCAAACACTTTTTTATGATACTCAGTTTTATGCTACTCAGCTTTCTAAGCTAAGTAGCATGAACCCTATATGGCCTAAGAAAGTTCATATACTAGCCATACCGATTGACACAGCGATTCCCTTTATTGCGCTGATGATTGTGCCTTATAGCTGGTCCATCATGCTGTTTTGCGCCAGTTTTTTTATGGTAAAAACGCCAGCACAACTCTCCTTATTAACGCGCAAGTTAATCCTAGCTACCCTTTTTGCTTGTTTTATCTTTTATGTGTTTCCCGCCAAATTTACTTTTGAGCGCCCTACAGTTTTGGGCTGGACACACTATGGCTATCAGTTTTTGCATATAACAGACAAACCTTTTAATCAGTTCCCTTCCTTGCATGTGACATATGCTGTATTACTAGGGATGTCATTATGGCAACTTTCAAAATCTGCGCTCTATCGCCTGACGCTCTGCTGTATCTGTAGTCTCATCATCATATCCACCGTTCTGACTTATCAGCATCATCTACTAGATATTGCTGGTGGGTTGTTACTGGCAGCGTTGATACTGGTAATAACCAATAAGCTGCGAAACAATTTGGTTTTAAAGTATATGACAGTGGCGATATCAGGATTTTTAATCCTATCGATAGCAGGGTTTATGCTCAATAGAAGCATGACCTCTATCACTTTTGCAGGGTTATATTATTTAGTCGCCACGTATTGGATGTTAAGTTTTTTTGTCTTAGCTTGGGCTTATCAATATCCCAATCAACCTCGCGACAAACGCTGGTTTAAAAAGGACAAGCAAGGGCGCTTGCTTCTATCTACTTGGCTGAAGTTTGCCCCCTTACTATTAGGCTACCGGCTGATGTGGTATGTCGGGCAACGGTATCAGCTCACTCAACATACAAAATCAGATTGTGGCTCATTGAACCATACTGATAGATGTCCAACACATAAAATAGCAGACTCGATATATGCAGTTGCGACTCCTAAATTACTTGGCTTATCTAAAATGAGCGATGGGCAGTATCTACGTTTTTCTAACTTTGCGATGATTATTGTGATTGATTCGGCTGTGGAAACCAACAGTCATAGTTTGAGTTTAAAACAAGCATTGCATACCCATCATACTTACGCGCAAGCACAAAGATTAGGCGCTGGTCATTTAGATGTCAGTAATTTAGAGGTTAATCATGACGACTCATTATCCTGCGATTTTCATCCATCATTTGCTGCTATTCAGATGAGATATCTTTATTTTCCACTATTAGACTTACAGTCGTTAGGAGAGATTGATACTCAGCACTTTATCCATTTATTTAAGCAGATAGACATATTAACAGCCCTTGATATAGCGACTAATATCACGAAAAAAAAGCGGCCTAGCAAAACAATCCTCATCAATTTCCAATGCGTGATGGGACTATCCCGTAGTGTCGCCCTGCACGCTTTATATCTGATATATCGAGGACAGCTGACTGCCGATAATTACGTTGCTTGGATCAATGAGCAGTATCCAAAAGCGCATATCAATGATAATTATCTACCCAAGTCGCTCGTTGATAAGGTTAGGGACTTGGCTAAAAATACTTGAACAAGCATTAAGAAAGTATCATCAATATATAAATTCTCTTTTTCAGCAATGCCTCCTTATAAAGACTCAAAGGTAATAAAAACTTAAAGTTTATATAGTCAGTTTAAAATCAAATCGATACGTTAATAGTTAGGTGCGACTGGTATAAATTTTCCTTGATTGCTGCTATCACAGAGGCTACGAAAAATTCATCCCAGTCGCACTGTATCTGTTTTAAAGTGAATCCACTATAAAGGTTTAAAGCGCGCCAAATTTGCATTTTTATTTATCATTGGTTTTTTGAAGCATACTGTTGCGAGTGCGCAAGCAATTGTCAGTGACAGCAGCATCGATACCAAGGTATGACTAAAAAAATGGTCGCCAAAGAGCATTTTGTACCCTCCCATCGTCCACCCTAAGACAGTGACTGTCTCAAAGATTCTATAGCGATATTGTCGTAGCGTCGGTAAAAACGCCAAGCCATATAAAGAAAATCCTGCGCTAGCATGCGCTGCTGGAAAACACTTGGCGGGTGTCATAGCCACTATGTTTTGCCAAAGATTAAGGTATGATAAGTCACCGTTAAAAACCATCAAGTGATTGGGGCAACTGACATGGGTCATGCCTTTGAGCAAAGCAATGGTAGTCGGCACCATAATCAATACGCTCAAAAGATAACTTATCTCACGCACCGATAAAGGAGTAAGGAATCTATCAAATTTTGATTTATTAGGCAGAGAGGTTTTAATCAAGGGCTGTCTATACTTGATGATTAACACGGTTATTAAATAAACGCCGAGCAAAATCAGCAATAATTTAGGTAAATCATAAAATATAAACGCGTAAGGCTGCGCACCTTTATCTATCAGCCATCGACCATTTGCATAGAAAAGCTCACTGATACGAAGGTCCAGTTGGCTATGCTCAAATGTCAGTGTCGCAATGAGGGTTAGGCACAAGAGTTTGAGCCAAGCCCAATCAGCGGAATTGGTTTTTACAGTCATTGATACACCCAAAAGATAGGATTCACAAGAAAGTGCTAGATAGCGCTATCAGCCATAGCAGGGTTAAAAGCAATAATGCCAAAAATTGTGCAGCAGAACCGACATCTTTGGCTATTTTGGCCAGTGGATGCTGCTCTGTCGAAGCATGGTCAACACTGGCTTCGATACCCGTATTAAATAACTCAACGATCAATGACAAGAAAGAGGCGACTATCAGCAGCATTTTTATACTGAGATCAAAAGGCGTGAAGATGAGTGCCATGAGTAAGGCAAAGTTGAGCCACAAAACCTGTCTAAAGGCCGCCTCAAATTGGTAAGCTGCTTTAAAACCATCTATAGAATAACTGGTGGCTTTGACGATACGGGCAAGACCTTTTTTACCTTTCGCGTTACTGGCATAACTATCAATTGCAAGTAATGGGATAGGAACCGGTTGGCCAAGAGGCTCAAAATCGGGCTTTTTATAGTCAAAGTGAGAGGGTGTGACTTTGCTCATATTGAATTCTTTATACTCATGAATAGTAGGATATGCTGCAAGTTTTAAGTATAAGATAGCAAAGGTTAAGACAACGTTAAGAAAGCATTAAAAAATTATGAGCATTTTTTAATGCCTCGCATTGATGAGTGCTATTGATAATAAATACTAAATGTACTACCACCACTCTCATTGGGGTGATGGGTTAACTGCCAGCCCATATGAGTCATGATACGCTGCACGATACTAAGCCCTAGCCCCGTACCTTCTACTTTATAAACAGAATGAAAGTTAGGTGAGAGGTCTTTATCCATTTGATTATCGGTATCACTGTGATTTAGACGCTCAAATCTTTCATAAAGCAGAGGCATCATAACTTCAGGAATACCCAGACCAGTGTCCATCACTGTTATTTTTTTAGCATCGATAGTGACAATGACTTCTCCATCATCCGTATACTG
Organism: Psychrobacter sp. K31L; assembly: GCF_017942195.1. Taxonomy (NCBI): domain Bacteria; kingdom Pseudomonadati; phylum Pseudomonadota; class Gammaproteobacteria; order Moraxellales; family Moraxellaceae; genus Psychrobacter; species Psychrobacter sp. K31L. The sequence goes on from NZ_JAGKSC010000003.1 coordinate 514,467, forward strand.
AAACGCATTTTTGATCAAATTACCCAACGCCATCTTAAGTAACTCAGGTCGCACATAGGCAGTGTATTCTTGTTCTGCCACCACTGTGCAGGTTACTGTTTTATAACGCAGCAGATACTTCAAACGTTCAATTTCATTGACTGCAATGCTATTAATGGACGTTAGCGGCGCATCCAATTTTTCAGGCGCACGCGAAAGCAATAATAAAGCCGTGATAATTTCAGAGGTCTCTTTGGCAGTATTACTGATACGATTGGTAAATTCACTCAAGCGGCTGTCATGTTCTAACTGTGAGGCCAACACTTCAGACGCGCCCATAATGATTGTCAATGGTGTGCGTAGCTCGTGGCTGACATCACCTGTAAACAGCTGCTCGCGTTTTAGATACTGCTCCAGTTTATGGTTTTTTTCATCAATCGCTCGAGCCAACACTCCGACTTCCGACGGCAAATGGGTCAACTCTGTCAAGTTACGATGGTCTGTTTCCACTGCCCGCTTTAGAGCCAGTAAAGGCTTGATGATTTGCTTGGAAGACAATTGAGAAAAGACAATAGCAATCAATAAACTTAAAATGACAGCAGCTTTCAAGGCAGCCGCAAATATGTCCTCTAAATGCTCAAAGATTGCTAAAACAGGATAATTTTCCATCACCATATCGGTGTTTTCTAGGTAGGTTAAAATATAATTTTGTTGGTCGCGGTGATAGTGAAAGAAATGCAGTTCAGTGTTCGTTTTGTCTGCGCCCTTATCAACAGTGACAGAAATCTCTTGTACCGTTTCAGTCGCTATGGCTTTTAAATTCTCAGGTGCACTATCATAACGATAAATTTTAATCCCTGGTTCTGCCGTATAAACCGTCTGCTCACCGTACTCTTTCTGACTGAGCTCTAGCTGCTGTAACAGACGAGCTTTAACCAAATCCTGCTCTATTCGCATTTCGGCATACAAAAAAATACTGACAAAAGTGGCGCACAGTAACAAGGCAAATAAGAGGTAGGACACACGAAACTTATTGGCTATAGAATCTATATTAAACATGGCATGGGCTTACTTGATAGTAGCAGAAGATAAGTATAGGTTATCAGGGGTATAAATACCCCCAACCAGTTTATCGTTATTGACCGTTAAATGGCTCACGAGGTGCTAAAAAAATAATCTGCGAAACAAATTATGACAAACTATCAGGGTCGACGATCTGATAGCCAACGCCTGGTATGGTCATTATCATCGGTTGAGCAAATGGTTTATCGACCTGTGCCCTTACGCTATGAAGATGAGTGCGCAAAGCATCACTACTTGGGATATCTCGTCCCCAAACTTTTTCCTCAAGCTCCGTTTTGCTGACCACTCGAGGAGCGGCGTTCATCAGCGTGGCGAGTATCTTGAACCCAGTTGGGGTCAGTTTTAAAAAGATACCCTCGCGCTGAATAGTGTGCTCATCTGTATTTAGAGACAGTTTACCGACTTCTATACTATGCCGAAAGTGCTCATCTTGATGGCGACGTATGAGCGCTTTGATACGGGCTTCGAGCTCCACCAATGAGAAGGGTTTGACCAGATAATCATCAGCGCCACTATCGAATCCTGCGACTTTATCCAAGATTGTATCGCGAGCCGTCAGCATCAATACTGGCGTCTTATCATGCAACTCTTCTCTGAGCTTCTTGCACAACTGAGTGCCATCCATACCAGGGAGCATCACATCCAATAATATAACGTCATAACGATTGGTTGATGCCAAAGTCAAACCACTATAACCATTGTGAGCGTTGTCGATCTCAAAACCTTTTGGCTCAAAAAACGCATAAATATTGGCGACGATATCGGGATTGTCTTCAATAATAAGTATCTTGTACATGGCTATGACTACCTAAAGATGACTGCCTAAAAACGCTTATCTATCATAAATAAGTGTTTAATTGGCGACCTTAAAAAGAGTAGGCGCTGAGGCTACCTCGTCGGTGGTGATATCAAAAAAGCTCAGTAAAGTTGGCGTGATAAAGTCATGTGATACTGGCTGAGTGCTCATGCTCGTCAGACTCTCGCTACTGATACGGTTACCCGCAGGTGACCAAACAATCAACGGCACTTGCTTTTGCGCATTCGGCGCAATGCTGTACGGCAGTCCATGTAAGTAGATATTGTTCTCACCCAGACTTTCTCCATGATCGCTAATATATACCATCACCACCTCATAGTCTTGTTGATAAGGCTTCAATGTTTCAATAACATTATTTAAGAAATAATCAGTATAGCCAATCGCATTGTCGTAACCGTTGATGACCGACTGTGCATCACATTTGGACAGCTCATTGGTCATACAAACTGGCTGAAATTTTTCAAAGGTTTTAGGATAACGTTTGTAATAAGCGGGGCCATGATTACCCATTTGATGCAGTATAACTAAAGTGTCTTTTTGGCTAGAGTCCGACTTAACCATTTGATCAAAACCGTCCAACATACCAATATCTCGGCATTCGCTATCACAATTAGGATTCTTATCCGGCGTTTTGTAATCCTCAAACACCACCCGATCTGCCACGCCTTTAGAGCTAGAGTTATTGTCTCGCCAAATGACCTTGACGCCTTGTTTGTTTAGCGCATTCAACACATTTTCATTATAGGCAGCGGTATCTACATCGTAGTCACTTTGGTTTGCATAGCTGAACATACAAGGCACTGAATAAGCGGTAGAGGTGCCACAGGCCGTTACATTCTTAAAGCTATAGATATCCGCTTGCTTGGCGAGCAATGGCGTGGTGTTACGTGTATAGCCGTTCAAGCCAATATGGTCAGCACGTACAGTCTCTCCGACCACAAAGACCATCAGCTTAGGTTTTGCAGTGCTATTCACAGCTGCGCTACGCTTGGCATCTACTGCATGAAGTATCAGCGTATCAGGGCGTTGCCGTTCAGCTATATAATCCGTTCCTAGTTTTACGACAGAATAAATGGGCGTGATTGGGTTGCTATAATAACGGACCTCTTTATGCTGACGAAAAAAGCTGGCGTACTGATCGCCAAAAGGTATCAGGCAAAGCGCAATCAACGCAATAGAGGCAACTAAGGTTGCGGTCTTTTGAAGTATTGCGCGTTGCCAAGAGAGCCGCTTTAAACGAATTTTGCTAATAATAAATGCTGGAATGATGCCTAATAATACCACTCTAATCGCAAAACTTGGTGCCATTAGATCCATAGCCTCAGCTTGATCGGTTTGTAAGCTATTGATAAGCATATTACGATCAAAAATCGTGCCGTAAGCATCGGTAAAATAACCACAAACCGCTGCCACTAGCACCATGGTAATCAACACTGCTTTTGCCGTTGAACGATAACAAAGCAGCTGAAGTATCAGCCATAGCAAACCAAACAATAAGCCCCCCAGTGAAAGAATGAACCCCACATTTGTATCAAGTGGGTAGATATTTAGGACTTGCGCAAAAAAACTAATATTAGCGGTAGTGACTAAATATAGTGCAGTGATGACGATAAGTACATTAACATTCAGCTCAAAATGATAGCGTTTGCTAATAGCATATTTTCTATCATGAACTTTGGTAAAGCTAGCACTAAGCGCTTGAGATATTGACATACAAATACTTCTCAACAGAATGAGTGAAGACCCAATTCATTAAAGTAACAAGTACCTTGTTAAGAAGGCGTTAAGCTGCTTGAATTAAAAATACTTTAAACGACAATGAGAAATTTAGGATGCTAGAAAATGAGTCATGCGCTATTCACTGGGATCAGCGCCGGGTGGAAAATCATGGCGCAGCTGCGTGACATTAGCAGTGGTCACCGTGTCCGTATAGTTGTTCAAATCGCTATGCACATACTGGGTAACGGCAGCTATTTGCTGATCGGTCATCATGCTATGAAAAGAAGGCATACCACGTAGACCATTCATAACGACGCTAATAATATAATACTTTGACTCCATCTTAGTATTATCCACTAACGGTGGATAGTAGCCTGCTCCTCGTGCGCCCTCGCCTTTTTGCATATGGCAACCTGCACAAGAATCCTCATAAAGCTTTTTACCATCAGTAGAAAAAAAACCGCTTTTGCCTTGTGAGCTGCCTTCAAATTTGGTGAGCCATTTCTGTAAGCCAGCATCTTCGCTTATTTTCGGTATCGAATTAACATCAACGATATTCGTGGAGGGTCTGGTCAACGCTTCTTTGGACATATAAACCGCGCCCCACGCCCCGTTATTGCGGCTGGCTTGATCGTCAAATATCATGGGGCTGGATTGTTGACTGGCAATAGTGACCGCATTATCGTTACTATATTGACTACAGCCTGACACGGTAAATGTGCCTACCAACGTTAATAATATGACTGTCTTATATAAAATAAACGGTTTAAGACCGTTAAAAGAGCGTGGTTTTATCATGTTTATGATCGCCTTTATAATCGTTACTATGCTGTCCAAAACAGGCCTACTAGCCAAGTTTTTTGGCCTTTTGGTGTAAGCGTTTGGCCGCGTCCATCCCCGATAATATGGCCCCTTCTTGCCAAGCCGGAATGTGTGAGCAATGCTCGCCTGCCAATACAATCCGATGATCAATGCTGCAAAGCGTATCGTAGTATTGCTCACGGCTCGATTCACTCCAAATACCATAACAACCAAGCGACCACGGGATACGATGCCAAGCGACTGACGTACCTGAACGAAACTCTTTGGGATATTGCGGATGGATACGCTTGCCATATTCTAATGCCGCTTTGATGCGCTCTTTTGGCGTTAAGGAATTGAACTTATAAGAGGTTTCTCCAAAGCCATAAGCACCTAGTAGCACGCCAGAGCCTTGGGTGAATAAGTCCTGTGATGGATAAGAGATTTGGGTAATAGGCAGATCCGTATAAGTAATGCCACCATAGATCCATTCATCCTCCTCCCAAAACCGCCGTTTAAACTCCAAACCGACTTTATAAGAGCTGTCATAAGGGACGGCTGCCATCGCTTGCTTCATTGGTTCTGAGACATTGATGTCAATTTGGGTCAATACTGACAGCGGAATAGTGCAGATACACCAATCGGCACGAACGCTTTTGACGCTACCCTCTGGGTTATTGCTTTCAAAATTGGTGCTATCAATATAGTCAACGGTTACCCCTGTCTCATCTTGATTGATTTTAGTGACTTTGGCATTAAACTTGATCATATCGCGGCATTCACGTGTGAAAGCATCGCCTATTTTTCCCATACCTCCGACAGGTTGAAACATTGCTGGTTGATGCACGTAAACGGTGTAATTAGCATAGAGATCAGACCACATCCCTGAGTCTAATAATTTTTTCATTGGGATTGGTGTCGATGGTTTAGCGTCAGGCATCAGACCACCACCCGGATAGACACTATAGCCGCGATGTTTGCTGGTTTCATGGCTTTTGACATAGCGATAACTATTATCAAGAACGCCCCAACCTTTCAAACCTTCTAGTAGCTTTTCTTTATCTTCTTTGGTGACCGTATCATCTAAGCTACCTTTATTGACTGCTTTAGATAGTAATTCTGACACGTAGCCACGGATATCGCTTTGTACTTCGCCTAAGCGCTGCGGTGCACCATTGAAATGGTTAGTACGATGCAGATAAGCACGATCATTGGTTTGGATAAAGGGCTGCAATGCGACATTAAATTTTTTACAATAATGGAATACCGCATAGTGATGTACGGGCAATCGCCACGGTCCACCATTAAAGTAATTGCCTTTTTCAAAGTCGCAAGTCACCTCCTCACCACCAAGCTCAGTATATTTATCGCCACTATTTAACGTCCAGCTGCGCCCACCACCGCGATTTTGGTATTCAAGCACAGTGACTTTATAGCCCGCCTTACATAACTCGTAAGCTGCCGTAAGCCCGCTCAACCCTGCTCCCAAAATAACGATGCTCGCGCCAGCAGGAGCACCTTTGAGATCTATTTCTTTCTTAAAACTCGACTCGGATGCAAACCCCAATGTGGTCATCGCCTGATACATGGCAGTCGCGCCAGCAGTCTTACCAATCATTGAAAGCAATTGTCGCCGTGTAGGGGAATGCAATAAATCGTTCATTTAATTATCCTTGGCACACTTCGTTTTTATAGTAGGGTCTGTTGAACATTCAAATGTGGTACTGGCAGTGGCTATTTTTTAGACAATACGCAGTGAAATTTTTGACGCCTAGTTATTCTAGGTTAGACAATTTCGCCATGTATTGGCAAAAAATAGCCCTGCCCCTGCTTGTATACTTGGGGCAGCTACTAAAATCACCCCAAACGTTGTTGTAAACCTAGCTAAGGTATCGACATTATCGTCGGTTTACGCCTAGTTTGGGAAGATTTTAGCGATCAGCAGTCCTAATATTTGAATGTTCAACAGACCCTAATCAAACAAGCAAATTTTCAGATTCAATTCTTTAAATTTATGGAGGTGAGATTTAACTTTTTTCTTTGATTACACGTTTAACATCCACCGCACTGACTTCGCTACTCGGCAGACCACCGAAGTTGACTCGCACATAATTAGTGATACTAGCGATTTGTGCAGGGCTCAAATCTTTCTCAAAACCTGGCATTTTCGGCGCAGTATTGAACGTACCTTTTGCCCCAAAAGCGATAACGCCAATCAACGCATCAGGTTTAGCACGGCGAATACTGCTGAGACCGACGATAGAGGCATAGCGGGCATCCGGTTGGGCGTAACCATCGACGCCATGGCAACTCCCGCAATGAGCAAGATACAGGGCTTTAGACGAGGATTCAGCTGAGGATTTAGACGAATCGCTGCTACTAGTCTTAGAAGTATTCGTTTTAACCTTAGCTAGATAGTCCTTTTGCTCTAGTAAATCATAAGTAATAGATGAGCTGATGGGATTTGGTAAACGTGCAACATTAACCGGTATCAGATAATCATCAGTCTTGATCGCAGGAATGACTTTTAGATAGTTAGCCATCGCGCTCAAATCTTCATCGGTGAGATAACGCGTACTATGTCCTACTGCTTCTGCCATAGGGCCGCCTGCATACGCCCGTTTATCAAGTTTTCCAGTACGCAAATAAGTCACAATATCACGCTCACTCCAACGCCCAATACCAGTGTCGTTATCAGGGGTAATATTAGGCGCAAACCATTTACCAAGCGGCGCACCAGAGAAGTAACGGTCTTTATCGAGACCTTGGGTGAGGTTGCGCGGCGTATGACAAGTGCCACAGTGCTCTAGATTATTCACCAGATATTCACCGCGCTGCTGCGTTGGTGTCAGACCAGTACGGTTTTTAGTAGACGGCACATTGATGACATTCCACGCGAGCATTAAACTACGAATATTTAAAGGGAAAGGCAGTTGCGTTGTTTTTTCAGGTGGTTTATCGACGACAGGAACTGTTTGGAAATAAGCAAATAAAGCGCTAATATTATCATCCGTCATTCCATGATAGGACGGATACGGCATCGCCGGATAAAGTTGATGGTTTGGCGCGCGACCTTTACGTAACGCTTTGGTAAAGTCAGCTTCCGTATAATTACCGATGCCATACTGCGTAGAAGGCGTGATATTGGTTGAATAGATATTACCGATAGGCGTTTCAATAGGAACACCACCACTATAGTCCTCACGATGACAGGCCATACAGTCGGCTGTACGTGCAATATAAGCCCCGCGATTGGCCAAATCGTTATTGATTGGGCTAACATTAGGCAGGCTTATGCTGGGAGGTAAGCTGGATGGTGTCAGATTGCTATTGCCGATGCCTGTGCCGTCAGCAATGGCAACGTTAGAGGCTATGCTCAGCACGCTCAGAGCGAGTGTTGATATCATCATAGAAAGTGGCTTCATAATATCCTTATCATACCAGTCAATCATCCTTGATCACTTTTCAAAAGCTGTCTGCTCTTCACTAATAAATCCTACTAAAAACAGACTCTACTAAAATAAAACTATTCATCGGTAATAGCTACTGTTTAATGGCCTCAATTTGAATCTCCAAGTTGAGGTTTTTAGTGACTCCAAACCATGCATATTTATCGATATTCCATTTGGTTCGGTCAACGGTAGCCGTAAAATTACCATTGCAAACATCTTTTTTGAATGCGGGATGCAAATAACAGTCAAACTTAGTCGCTGTCAAGCTTATAGGATGGGTTTCGCCATGTAGGGTTAAATTACCATCCACTTTTAGAATCTTAGGGAGTGATTTATTCTGATTAAAGTACCATTTGGTAGAGTCAAAACGCGCCAACGGAAAGCGCTGAACATCAAAAAAGTTAGGACCTGTCAAAGTATGATTAAATGCTTTATTGCCCGTATTCAAAGAGCTAATAGGAATAACTAGCGAGATATCACCTGTCTTTGAGCTTGGATCATATTGCAAGTTGCCTTTGACATTATAAAAGCCGCCCGTAGTGGTCGAGGTTTTGAAGCGTTCGATAGCGAAGCTTACATTTGTACTGGCGGGATTGATGACATAGCTGGCAGCATAACTGCTCGTTATATTACTTATTATTAGTAGTGACAGTGTTATAAAGGCAAAAATATATGATTTTTTTTGACCGCTTTCTGATGCGCCCATAGCCACATTCCTTCGTAAGCATTGTAAGCCTTATTGATACTACTGACTTTTTTATTGATGAGCGCAATCCATGCTTGTGCCTAATAAAAATTTAGCCATTTTAAGATCGCTACATAGATAACTTTGTTAGTTGATAACACGTCCTAATGACTTATACCCTATTTATCAAAGATTTAGGAGTATTATTTTAGCGAAGGTGGCAATATCTGCTTAGGCTAAATTTTCGCTATATATCTATTATCATAAATAGCGCGCCGTTAAGAAAACGTTAAGATGCTAAAACGTCAAGACGGTAACTTGGTTTAGGAAGGATAATTACATTAGCAATTTAAGGCAGGTAGTTGCGCGTTTTTACTGTCGTACTCTCTCAACGTGTTGAATCTCTGACGATACCAGTGCGGTTCGTTTTGATACGCGCAACGTTGTTGATGATTTGCTTGTCTTCTCGCACTTTAGTGACAATACAGTCCAAATAGACAATGAGATAGATGCTATTGAGAAGCTGATTTTGCCAAGCGAGGATGCCATCGATGAAAAGGTCATTGTTTGGTCACCGAGCAAATAGTCAGCGATTTTGAAACGAAAACTATAGTCAAGGAATGTTGGAATCGCTACAAGGTGACCGACCGCAGATAGTATACTGAGTACATCTAGGACGGGTAACACCGTAGCGGTTTAAAAGTGCTCTGACTATACCTGCATGCAGATTCATATCTGGTTCATTAATAAAGAGCTAGCTATCGCTACTGGAGCGATAAAGAGAAAGTGACAAGACCATATTATTAAAGAGCTTGAGCTAAAATTTAGACACAAAAAAACCTCAAGTAAACTAATACTTGAGGCGAAACTTGCTTAAACTTTACAGTTTAAATTCGTTTTAAATATGGCGCAGCGGACGGGACTCGAACCCGCGACCTCCGGCGTGACAGGCTAGACCCACCATATTTCATTAAATTACTTTAATCTATGTCAACCTGTAAAGACTTATATAGTCAGGGCTATAGAGATTATTTTGTTAAGACGTTTAGCATATTTTAATACATTTTATGCTGACTAATAGGCTTGTTTTGGTCACCTAATAAGTATAAATATTATACTTATCTCAAGGTAAATAAGTATAATATTTATACTTAAGAGTTTTTCTCAATACTCTATCCTTGATGTAATTATCCAACGCCACTTTTTACCATAAGGGCTTCCATTTTCGTAGCTCATAAAAATCATGAACGGTGATTTTTTCATCTACTTATCTCCACTTTGATATGGAATTTTATGTAACTATGGATACTCACCTTTACAGCAAATGTAAGATCATAGCGATGCTCAGGCGTTAAGTTAGTTAAGACTATATTAGGGGTATTGGATGATACCTACTCGCTTTCTTGCAGCGATATCTTAAGCGTCGTTGATTGCATAGTAGATTTATACACCAGCTTTTCAGATAGCGCTTGTTAGGTCATCTAAAGCAGTTTAACTTTCAGGTGATTCAAACCACTCCATTTTCTTTGGTCGTCTTTAATGCTTTAAGACTCAAAGTGAATATGTAGTTAAACCCCGATACTTGGAAATTTAACTATTGTAATACTAATCCCAAAAGTAAGGTGCTAGTTAGCCCTTGCCTAGAATATACCCAATTTTAAACCTGAGAATATCATACATGAAACACTAAATATTAACCCTAAATAATATCTAAAATCATGATTAAAAGGCATTATCATTGACATTCTAGGAAACAACTTAAAAACATAGACTTTACGTTTATTTATACATTTTAGTAAATTTTTATTAGCACTATCATAACTAAGCTTCATTACGGAATTTGTAGAGTTAAGCAAGCTATAGTCAGTTCTTTATAAATAAGATACAATCGTTTTAAAACAAGCGAAATGGCAGAAGAACACATGACCTATTCAGCA
>NZ_JAGKSC010000030.1:0-548 GCF_017942195.1 Psychrobacter sp. K31L
TTTAAAGCGTCTATAATACGCCCTCATCAAGACGAGCTGGAAGTAACTAGTGTGTAGATTACACATTAATAACCCAGTTAACCTGATGAAACAAATTATAAAAAAGCTTGACAATCCCAATCATTATGATAAGATAGTCGGCTCGCTAGATAGCTTAACCCGCAAGGGTTTGAGACTAAATAGCAAGAGAGATACCCAATATATCAGTTACTGGACGACAGTGATTGAGCACTATTTAAAAGCATAACTAAAGAACAACTTGTGTGGATTTTTGCTGATTCAGAATGCTAAAAAATAAAGTTGGTTTTAGCTCCTTTTCGGAGTTCATTCTAACTATAAAAATTATCATTTAAGACAGCAGAAAAACTCAAAGTTAATTCATTACGAACATAATTTTTAGCGATTTTGCCAGATTAGATGAGCCAAGTTTAGTAGCCTCTTTAAAGGGTTACATAGCAAGATTAAACTGAAGAGTTTGATCATGGCTCAGATTGAACGCTGGCGGCAGGCTTAACACATGCAAGTCGAGCGGAAACGATGATAGCTTG
>NZ_JAGKSC010000031.1:0-545 GCF_017942195.1 Psychrobacter sp. K31L
CTTCTCGATGTCGAAGCGGATGGTGCCGGCGATGGCGTAGGCCACGACCAGGGGCGGCGAAGCCAGGAACGCCTGCTTGGCATACGGGTGGATGCGCCCATCGAAGTTGCGGTTGCCGGACAAGACCGCGGCAGCAATCAAACCTTTATCGTTGATGGTCTTGGAGATCGGACCCGGCAACGGGCCGGAGTTGCCGATGCAGGTGGTGCAGCCGAAGCCGACAAGGTTGAAGCCGATCTGGTCCAGTTCCTTCTGCAGGCCGGACTTTTCCAGATATTCTGCGACGACCTGCGAGCCAGGCGCCAGCGACGTCTTCACCCAGGGCTTCTGCTTGAGGCCGAGGCGATTGGCGTTGCGAGCCAGCAGGCCGGCGCCGATCAGCACCGAAGGATTGGACGTGTTGGTGCACGACGTGATGGCGGCAATGACGACATCGCCATGGCCGAGGTCATGATCGGTGCCTTCGACCGCGTAACGCTTGTGCATTTCGGCGGCCTTCTTGTACTCGGTCTCCATCGCCTTGGCGAAACCGGCAGGGATGTCTT